>NZ_JACJOV010000150.1:0-155769 GCF_014695745.1 Leptolyngbya sp. FACHB-671
CAGGTGGTTCTCAACAACCAACAAATCTCACTTAATCTGAAGCAACAGTTAGATGGCATCCAGCAGATTGTTCAAGCAATGGAAACCATCAATCAAGGGGCAAAAGAAACCGCTAGCGGTATCACGCAAGCCAAGGTAGGAACTCAGCAATTGAATGAAACTGCTTTGAATCTCAAGCAATTGGTATAGGAAATTTAGTCCCACAATAGTAGCTGATTAAATCCGCTACTTTGAAGTTGAAGCAGGATTTCTGTTTTCCCAAAGATTTGATAGGGACAGATCTAAATCAGGGAGCATCGTACCTTCGATCGCCAATGGCATGAGCAATGATGAACTATGAAAATAGATGATGAAGAGCTTCGGGAACTGTACGAACTCTCCAGCCAGGAGCGGCTGCGGAGGCTAGAAGCAGGTTTTCTACGCTTGCAAGAACATCCAGATGATGAAGCTGTTTTAGAAGAGCTACGGCGAGATGCTCACAGCCTCAAAGGTGACTCAAGAAGTGTAGGCGTAGAAACGGTTGAAGCGATCATTCAACAGGTTGAAGCAATTCTAAAAACCGTCCAGACGAAACGAGTTGCTTTAACTGCAATGGTGAGCGATCGCCTTCAGCAAGGGCTCCATGCCGTCAATATGCTAGTTCACGAAGCGGTAACGGGGCAGCAGAGCGAAGTAGACATTCCCCACATCGTTGAACTGCTAGTGGCAGCTCATCAAGAATTGGAAACCCTACAGCCTTTTGGTCCTGCTATAGAAAATTCGGTTAACTCTGCGGCTCTGTCGAGTTTTATTGACGACGAAGAGCTGCGAAATTTGTATGATTTTTCTAGCCAAGATCGATTACAGAAACTTCAAGCAGGACTGCTGTATCTTCAACGACACCCCAACGATGCTACGACCCTTGAAGAAATGCGTCGCGAAGCTCACGGGCTTAAAGGGGACTCTAGGAGTGTCGGTGTTGAAGATATTGAGGTATTGATCCAACAAATTGAAGGGATTCTCAAGAACGTTCAATCCCATCGGTGCGCCCTCAACATTGAAGTGAGCGATCGCATTCGTCAAGGGCTAGAGGCGATCGGACAACTCGTCCACGAAGCTGTAACAGGGCAACCCAACACTACCGATGTCATTCAAATTTTGGATCAATTGGTGCAAGTCGTTGATCATCCAGAAGAGTTTTCACCGGACTCTCTTCCTCTCTTATCAAGTTTCATAGAAGACGAAGAATTGCGTCACCTCTATGAAATTTCCAGCCAGCACCACCTCCAAAAACTGGAGGAGGGATTGCGATACCTGGAACAGCACCCTACTGATCAGGCAACCCTCGAAGCGCTACAGCAGGAAATCCATAGCCTTAAAGGGGACTCTAGAGGAGTTGGAGCGGATGCGGTAGAAACGCTAACTCACCACGTGGAAGAGATTCTCAAGGCTATCCAATTAGGAAGGATTGCCTTCCTTGATGTCAGCGATCGCCTGTATCAAGGACTAGAGTCAATTCACAAACTAGTTCAAGAAACAGTCACCGGTCAACCCAGTGAAGTAGATGTGCTGCAAGGGATTGAACTTTTGTTATTACCCCTTGAGGAAGCATTAGCCTCATCAGAAGCAGAAGTCATATTAGAAACGGCCGAAGCAGAAGCCACTGAAATCACGATTGAAACAGCAGATTTAACCACTCCACGCGCTGCAACCTTCATCGAGGATGACGAACTTCGAGAGATTTATAAGATTGCCTGCCGAGAGCGGTTACAGCGGATCGAGACAGGCTTGCTGCGACTCGAAAAGCACCCCGAAGATGAAGCAACGCTAGAGCAGTTATTGCGAGAAGCCCATAGCCTTAAGGGAGACTCCAGAAGCGTTGGTGTAGACCCTGTAGAAACCCTAATTCACCAGATTGAAGAAGTTTTAGGAGGATTTAAGCACAAACGCATTGCCCTAACCGTGGAAGTGAGCGATCGCCTTTATCAAGGGTTAGATGCGATCGGCAAACTGGTTCATGAAGCAGTAACCGGACAAATCAGTAAAGTTGATACAGCTCAAGTCCTCAACAACCTGATCGCAACATCACCGGCTCCAGAAACTCAGGTACTCGCTCCAGAAACAGTTGCCCTCACTCAAACCCCCACTCAACCCCCTACTCCTGGCGAGCAAACCCTCCTTTCTCTTTCCTCCGAAATTTCCTCTGAAATTAGCGAACTCTACCGCATCGATACTATTCGCGTTCCAACTCGTGATCTCGATGCTTTAATGACCCAAGCTGAAGAACTCACCGTTACCAAAACCAGCGTAGGTCAAATCGCTGCGGTGATTGAGGAGATGTCTAACCTTTGGAGGGATTGGAGAAGCAGTAGCAGAAACCAGGGATTGTCCTCTAAAGCCTCCTCTAAGTCCATTACTTATCAGGAACAGCTAGAGAGAACCATTAATTCTCTTAGAATCTCCACTCAAGAAAGCAGCACTCGACTCGACAAGATTTCTGGAGAACTCAGAGAAAAAATTCGCACCCTGCGACTGCTTCCTCTTTCTACGGTGTTTCAAACCCTTCCTCGCACCATTAGAGATTTAGCCAAACAGCAATCTAAGGACGTAGAGTTAATCATTGAAGGGGGTGACACCACCGCTGATAAAAGTATTCTTGAAGAAATCAAAGACTCCTTGCTGCACCTGGTTCGCAACGCTATTGACCACGGCATTGAGACTCCCAGCGAGCGGCAAGCCCTGGGCAAATCCACTACTGCCAAGATTTGGTTAAAGGGTTATCAAACTGACAATAAAATCGTCATTGAGGTTGCCGATGATGGACGTGGGTTAGATCTTGAGAAGATTAAACAAACTGCCCTTAAACGCGGATTGTATGACTCAGAAGAACTGGCGGCAATGTCTCCCAGTCAGATTCATTCACTCATCTTTGTGCCTGGGTTTTCAACTCGCAGCTTCATTACAGAAATCTCCGGGAGAGGCATTGGCTTAGACGTTGTTAGAAACAACATTGAGCGGTTGAAGGGAGAAATTCAAATTGAATCAAACCCCGGGCAGGGATGCACCTTCCGAATTCAGCTCAACACGACTTTAACAACGATTGATACTGTTCTTCTAGACGTACAGGGACTCATTCATGCGTTGCCGATTGAATACCTTGAGACAACACTCTTAATCTCTGAAAGTCAGATCTCTACAACTGAAGACAAAGCCACTATTAGCTGGAATGGACAAGATATCCCGGTCGCAGATTTGAGCGAAATGCTGAAGCTGTGGGAATCTCACGCTTACACTCCACCCATCACCACAAATCGACGAAAAAGTAATTTGCAGCAATGCGTTTTACTCAAAGTTGGGGAAGAGCGAGCCGGATTTTTCATTGATCGCCTGTTTGATGCCCAGGAAATTGTAATTAAGCCTCAAAGCCAAGTGCTGAAGCGGGTACGCCACGTCGCAGGAGCCACCATTCTGCCAACCGGAGAAGTTTGCACCATTTTGAATGCTCCTGACTTGATTAAATCGTTGAAGGAGCAAAACACTCCTGCGATTGCACTCAAACCCAAAACCGTTCGACGAAAACCGACTATTTTGCTGGTAGAAGACTCCGTTCCAGTTCGCACGCAGGAAAAGCGGCTTCTGGAGAGAGCAGGATACGAAGTGGTCATTGCTGTTGATGGATTGGAAGGCTACAATGTGCTGCAAACTCGTTCGTTTGATGCGGTGCTATCTGACGTAGAGATGCCCAACATGGATGGATTATCTCTCACTGCAAAAATTCGTCAACAGCAAGAATATAAGAACTTACCTATTATTCTGGTCACGACGCTAGATTCAGATGCAGACAAGAAGAGGGGCGCTGATGCGGGTGCCGATGCCTACGTCATTAAAGGGAAGTTTAACCAGGATGTGCTTCTAGAAATCTTAGAAAGATTGGTTAATTAAAATGCCCATTCGAGTGTTGCTGGTTGAAGATTCTCAGATTGCTCTCACTATTCTAAAACGGATTTTAAACTCATCTCCTGACATTGAAGTCGTAGGAGAAGCTAAATCTGGTCTAGAGGCTTTGGCGATGATTCCGGAGGTAAAACCTGATGTGATTTGCACAGACCTCCACATGCCCCGCATGGATGGACTCACTTTTACCTCTGAGGTAATGGCACTTTACCCCCGTCCCATATTAGTGATCAGTGCTTCTGTCCAAGACGAGGATACTCAGCAAGTTTTTCAGCTTTTGGAGGCGGGAGCCGTTGATATTTTTCCTAAACCTCTTGCTGGCTTAACGATTGATAATCAGGCGTTTGGGAAAGAGTTAATCAACAAAATTCAGATCCTTTCTGGAGTTAGAGTACTCACTAGAAAACGAAAAATTAACAGTAAACTCAAAAAACTAGAATCAGATAAAGTTTCTGTCTTTCAGTCAGATTTCTATCACAAACTTAGTCACAAACCTAAAATTGTGGTTGTGGGAGCATCAACGGGGGGACCTCAAGCTCTTCACGATGTGTTTACTCAATTGCCATCCGATTTTCCACTTCCAATCATTTGTGTCCAACACATTTGTCTAGGCTTCTTGCAAGGCTTAATTGATTGGCTTGCCAACAGTTGCTCTCTACCCATTCAAATTGCTCAGCCAGGAGAGCTGCCAAAGCCAGGAAAAATTTATTTTCCACCTGAGCAGCGACATTTAGAGCTGGACTCTAGAGGGCGATTTATCTGCTCTGACGCTTTGCCTTTGGGAGGACATCGTCCTTCGGTAACGGTTACTTTCGTCTCTGCTGCTAAGGCCTATGGGAAATCAACGGTAGGAATTTTGTTGACGGGTATGGGCAGAGATGGCGCAGATGGGATGCAGGCGATCGCCGAAGCAGGTGGTTTTACGATCGCTCAAGATGAGGCGACTTCTGTTGTATTTGGAATGCCTAAAGAAGCAATTAGTTTGGGAGCCGCAAAACAGGTTTTGCCGATTCAGGCGATCGCCCCGACTTTATTATCCTTACTACACATTAATTCCTCTTATCTAGCTAGTCGTAGAGACTAACAATAGCGAATCACAAAATACTGTAAATCGATAAATGCCGTTGGATCAAGTTTGCAAGATTTTAATGAGGAGTGTTAGGAAACTGAACGTGTCACCAACAGAACCTTTGAGCGCAGAGCGAAGAGAAGCATTTGTTCGGCTCATTGCCAAGCACACTGGCATAGAAATTAGAGCAAGAGATCAGGCAAATTTAAGCACAAAAATTTCTTCAAGAATGAAGGCGCTTAAATTAGATTCATCAACGGCATACTATCAGCTATTAGAATCTTCTAATGCCGATAGCCATCAGGAATGGCTAGATCTGGTTACACTGTTGACCAATGGTGAAAGTTATTTTTTTCGTGACACAGAACAGTTTTCGCTTTTACGGAACCAAATTCTGCCTGAACTGATTCAGCAAAATCAAGATAGTAAAACGATTCGCATCTGTAGTGCAGGATGCTCTTCAGGAGAAGAACCTTACTCAATCGCTATCCTGTTAAAAGAGCTTATTCCTGACTTAGAGCAATGGAATTTACTGATTTTAGGTGTAGATATTAATCAGCTCGCTTTAGAGAAAGCAAAAAAAGCAATTTATAGCCCATGGTCGTTTAGAAATGTCGACCCCGACGTTAAGCAGCAATATTTTCAACTCATTCATGATCGCTATAAGCTTGATCAAAGCATCAAAGAGATGGTGAATTTTCAGATTCTAAATTTGATCAAAGACGAGTTTCCTCAACAGGATTCTGAATTGAGGGATATGGATTTAATTATTTGTCGTAATGTTTTTATTTATTTTGAAAGAGCGGCGATCGCCAAAGTTATAAGCAAGTTCCACCGCACTCTTAAACCGCTTGGATATTTGCTGACCGGGCATGCCGAACTCTCCAATCAAAATCTCAATCCATTCCAAATTAAAGTATTTACAGAATCACTTATTTATCAGCGTACAGCAAACGATTCAACGACTGCATCCCTTTCATCAACACTAGATGAACAGCAGAGCTATTATCCAGAAAATTTATCCTCTGATACCGACGATGACCTGGGTGACAATCCTCACGTCGGAAGAAGCATCAGAATGCAGCAAATTGCACTCAACTTGCTCAGACAGCTTCCGCCCGATACGACCATTCAAAAATTAGGAAACTTAACTGCTGCCGAACTGATTCTACAGCTAGAAACAGAACTCAAAAGTCTTGACCAGGAACTATCATGAGCCAACAGTCTTACTTTACCTTTAGCGTTAATCAACAGCGCTGCGGCATCGATACAATGTATGTCGAAGAAGTCTTTGCCCTACCCGACATCACTCCCACTCAAAAAGCTTCTCGCGATATTGTTGGTATCATCAATTTTCAAGGGGAGTCCGTGCCGGTCATGGATCTGAACCTGACGCTAGGTCATTCTCCACTCAACTATCGATTGACGGATAGCTTAGTAATCTTAAAGTGGGAAGACTTGCGTGTTGGCATCATTGTGAATCAAATTGACGACATCAGAACTATACCTGCTCAAGAAATCAACACTGAAATTTTTCACGATCGGGAATGGATAGACGTTGAGCGGAAAAAAATCATTGCTGGAATTATTAGTGACGAAAACATCATTATCTTGAGCAATCCAGGCAACTGGCTCTGGTACGCAGAAATTCAAGATCTGCTATCTACAAAAGATTTTCCAGCAGAATTTCAAACCAACTTGCACACAGATCAACCGCAAGTTAACGGATATGAGGCACCACTAGCACAACAAACAACCCTATTTCCCAATGCAACGCCTCAGGAAAGGGAAATTTTCCGAAAGCGAGCCAACAACTTAAAAGTTTCAGTTCAACCGCAAGACTCAAAAGACCTAAAGCCTCTTGTCGTGGTTGCTTTAGGTGATGACTTTTTTGGCATTGATGTAGAAGTCGTGCGTGAATTTGTAGATGTTCGCAAGGTAACGCCTGTTCCTTGTTGCCCAAGCTACATCGTTGGCAACATGAACTTGCGCGGTGAGATTCTAACTCTAATTGATTTGCATGAATTCTTAGACCCCGCTAAGCGTTCAGTCAAAACAATTGAGGGTTCTAAAGCGATGGTGATCGAGGTCAGAAATGTGGTCGTTGGGGTAATGGTCAAAGAGATTGGCGATACGATGTTTCTCCTGGATCAACGGGAAGTCATGAAGGGTCCCAACGTGAGTGACTCCATCAACCTCAATAAGAAATACCTCCAGGGAATTGCTTCTTACCATGCGAAAGCCATGACTATTCTGGATATGGAAAGGATTTTCTTTAACAGCGGATTAATCATTGACGAAGCTATTTAATTGCCGGGTCATGAGATTGTGTCGTAGCAGTAATTAGTGATTATTGCTACGGCATACGTTGAAGAACCTTGTACCAATTTCTATAGCAATTTTCAAAGGCACGGCATACAGCAGTGGCGCGGTGCGCCACTGCTGTATGCCGTGCCTTTTTCACTCAAGCCTTTGCTGCTTCTAGCTTTGCTTCCATCCTCCGCTCTACTCATCTAGAGATACTTTCGTACAATTTGCAGTAGCTCTTCAGCCCGAGGAGGTTTAGTCAAAAATTCAGTTGCCCCGGCTAGCTGAGCACGAGTTCGATCAATCGAACCACTTTTAGCCGTTAGGATCACAATGGGTGTCTCCTTAAATGCAGGAGTATCTCGTAAAAACTTGCAGATACTGTAGCCATCTGCGTTGGGCAGCAGTAAATCTAGCAAAATCAGATCAGGCTTATGCTCAATGAGTTGAGAAAATCCTCGCATCGGTTCTGGAATACTTAATACCTGATAGCCTGCTGATGCGAGAATTTTCCTTAACGTATGAGTTAATACAGGACTGTCATCAATACAAGCGATTAACGGCTGTTTCTGGTTGAACTGAGCTAACTGTGCTGAGGATGGCTGTGCTGTTGAAGCCCGTTGTACAGAGACGCCCGCAAGGGGCTGAACAAACGCTGAGATGGGTAGGTCGGGTACTCTTTGAAATTGTAAAACTCCTTTCTCTACAAGAGAGATGAGGGAAAGGGTCACCTCAATCACCGATTTATCTACCAGAAAAGCAATATCCCACAGGGTAAAGTTAGCGTTAAGGTATTTATCCGAAATTGGCAGCGCTTGAGGATCTATTTCCTGTTTTACGTTAGGAGCAGTCGCTTGCAGGTTAGATTCTTGCTTGAGGGTTGGGCCAAGGGTTGGGCTCAGATAACCTAATCCAGCCGCGTGCCATTTCTCCTGCATCTTTGCGACTTTGTTGAAGATCGTATACGTTTCGGGAGAAGACAGAGCAATGAGATTACAGAGCGGTGACACATCTCTTGAGCAAGTTTTCCAAGTCTCTTTAAAGTCTGCCTGATTGCTCAGTTCAAATAAACATTCCTGGATAATGCTGCGAACTATCAGCTTCGCTTGAATTAAGCTCAGTCGCTTATGGTTAATGCCTAGGTCAAGGAGTTGATATTCCCAATGCTGATGATCCATTAATTGAGCAAAATCGGCTCCCCAATTCCATTTGGGACAATGCTGTCTTAAGGCTCTATCCCACCGTCTTGCACGATGATATTCATTAGTTGCATAAAGCAATTTGCCGTGAAAGATATGAAGGCACCAGATGTCTTTACGGCTGTTTAAAATCAGCTCTCCGTCACTCTCATCTCGACCTAATTTTTGTAATTCTTCTGTTAGCTGACTTGGGATCATTTGCAACTAAACCAAATGGTGTGTCTTTGAGGTTAGGGATGAGGACAATGCGATCGCCTTCAATAGGTTCGATATATAGACCAGTCACACTACAATGACAGACAAATATCCCTTTAAGTTCAAACTTAGAACCTTAGATTTTTCTATTAGTTGGCGACTGGTGTTACTTCACCAAGCAGCTGTGAAAACACCAAAACAAAAAGTGGATTTTAGTATTTTAAGATACATCTACTGTGACTCATTCAATGTAGCGATTTGTGGGCTTCCTTCTAATTTCATCAAGCAAACAGCGTTGGGTGAGCTGGCAGTTCAACAGGCGAGTGTACATCCTGTCATACGTGCAACACTTTTTTTTTCACTTTGATTTGTATCTCACCCGTAACTTTATTGAAGCTAAGTTCAAATCTTTATAAAATCTTTCAAGATGCGAATTTTCTGCTACCTGAGCAGAAAATTCATTCAGCCTGGAAAGCTTCTGGGCTAGTGGGTGGATACCATCGCCGCATCCAACAGAAACTTGACTTTGTTGATCAGTTCCAAGGTAGAAAAGCCTTTTGTCAGATAGTCCGTTGCTCCTAAACGTTTTGCTTCGGTGAACCATTCCTCCGACAATCGCGAAGAGATTACCAGAATAGGAGCTGTGACTTTTGCTTGTCGGCACCGATCGGTTAGCGTGAAACCATCCATATTTGGCATTTCAATGTCTGTGATGATCAGAGTAGGAGTATGTTTTTGCAGCCAATTCCAGGCTTCCAGTCCATCCACACAGGTATGAGTGGAATAGCCATAGGCGTGCAGGCTAATCTCCAGCCTTCGTCGAATCAGTGCCGCATCATCAACGATGAGAATGGTTGGCGTTGTCTCTTCTGGGTCTGGAACATCAGGTTCTGAAGGCGGAACTTCAGTGGGTTGGGGGAGCTTGGCTGGAGCCGTTAAAAGTTGTTCTAGTAAAGCAGTTGCTTCTAAAACAGGAATCAGGGTGCCATTGGTTTGCAAGCTGACTCCCATTAAACCGTCGGGTCCAACAAGAGGACTAGGGAGCGGATTGATCAGTAAGTCGGCTTGTTCTAAAAGCTCATCAGCAATCAGCCAGATGCCTTGCAAGCTGTCTTGAGGACGAATGTGGAGACAAACTGCCGTGTCAGGTAATGGGCGGGCGTGAGTCTGAGGTCGCCAGTATTCCAGTAGATCTAGTGCAGGAACTGCTTCAGTTTCGCTCTCAACCACGCGAGAGTAAACAGAATTTGTTTCTTTCAGAAAAGTGATGTTTAAGGAATCGAGTAGAGCAGTCGTCCTGATCGATTCTGTAGGAATTGCGAAAATGCGATCGCCCGCCTGAAGCAGGAGACAGGGAACCAACAGATGAGGCACCGGAAACTGAAGGTGAAAGGTTGTGCCAACTCCTAGCGTAGTGTCAAGATTTAACTTTCCGCCAATTCGAGAAATCTGAGCCGAAACCACATCCATACCCACTCCACGCCCCGAAATATCATTCGGGTCAGCCTCGGAACTAAATCCTGGTTGACAAATCACGGATAGCAGTTCAGCCGAGGTTTGAGTCTGGGTTAGTGGCAAGCCCAATGCTTCAGCCTTGAGCCGGATTGCTTCTGCGTCAATACCTCGACCATCATCTTGAAAGGATAGTTGAAATGTGTTGCCACGTCGTTGAAGGGACAAAGAAATCGTACCTTGCTCAGGCTTACCTTGAATGAGGCGTTGATCGACAGGCTCTAATCCGTGAGCACAGGCATTGCGGATCAGGTGCAGCAGAGCTGGCTCCAAGTTTCGGGCAGTGCTGACATCCAGTTCAATCTGCTCTCCTTGTACGACCAGTTGCGCGGGTTTGCCGTAGCGAGTTGTCAGATCTCGAAGGACTGCTCTCGCCCGGAAGCTGAGATTTTCAAATGGAACGAGGCGACTATCTTCAACCGTATCTTGAAGCTTGAGCAGGTTACTATCTAAGTTCTGCAAACTCTCAGCCGTCTGACGAATCACCCGTTCTGTTTCTCTGCCTAATTCAGATAGCCTTAAGTTTGTTTCTAGCAGTCGGTTAATGGTTGTGTAACCCTGCCGATAGCGTTCGGGCGTCGGACCTTGCGTATTGCGTCTCAGGTTATCTAAAAGGGCATAGTCATCCTGAATTTGGCGAAGATAAGTGATATGTTGGGCACCTTCCTGAGCCAGAGCCACTAGCTGATTGATTTGAGTTTTTAGCGTTTGATAAAATCCACGGGCTGTACGAGCCGTAAGTAAGGTTTCTATTAAATATTGAGCTGATTGATCTAGTTTTTCTAGAGGAACAGGAATCTGAATTTTATCTGCAAGGTCGTTAGAGCGATCGGACGGAGCTTGAAAGATATGCCGGGGAGAAGCAGCAGACGGAGCTTGAGCACCTGAAAGGTTTTGCGCTTGTGCTGAATCTGGAGCAGTGGAGTCAGTAGATTGATTCGGCGACTCTGGTAAATCCTCTACTTGTGTCAGGTCAACCGTGATGTCAACCTGCTCAAGCTGGTCAGAGGCTGCATCAGAGGGGCGATCGCTCCAGTCTGCTGCCCAGTCCAGGTCATCTGAGCCTGAATCAACCTTAAAATCTAACAGGTTAGATTCATCCCCAAACCTATCTAAGAATCCAACTTCTGCTGTTGTCGTTAGGTCGGGTTGGTCAGACGCAGGGCTGAGAAAATCGAGGGAATCTTCTTCGAGGACCAGCCCTTCGGCAAGATTCGCATCATCTAGGAAGAGGCTGGTATCAGTCAGGTCGTCGGATTCCTCTGGCTCATCCAGGAAGGAGAGGGGTTGACTGAAATCAAGCAATGCATCATCTGAAGAACTATCTAAAAGGTTTTCTGAAAAGACTTCTGATGTATTGTCTAACTCGCTGATCAACTCACTATCCAGTAAATTGAGTGAGTCAAACTGATGTTGTACAGGAGCATATTCTAAAGTTACATCTAAATTCACTTCTCTGTTTGCTGTCCAGTCTTCTTCAGGTACTTCTGTCCAGTTCAGCTCAAAAGCGATCGGAGCACCACTTTGCTTGGCACAAGTTTTTAGGACGTGAAAGAGACGCAGCCATTGCGATCGCCAAATTGAGTTTTCTGGACGCTCAAACAGTTGCTGAGCCTGATCAAGCAGTTGAAACCACCCCACCGCAAACTGCAAATCTTGCCCTACCTGTTGAAGTTGAGTCAGCGTTTGCTGCGCCAGAGTGCGCGTCATTTCCAGTACAGAACCTTGGGCTGGGGCTTGTTCCAGCGCAATCTCTAAGTCCAGCACGATCATGTCAAAGCCCTGATCGGCAAACTCCTGATGCAGTTGCTTTTGCTCATTCCAGGTGGGTAGATATCGCTCCCGCACCTCTCCATGCAGGAATTGGACCCGAGTTAAAATCGGCGCAATTTGAGCAACAGCAGACTCATCTGAAGTGGGTAAATCTAAGGCACTGGCTAACAGTTCACCTGTTTCTAGTAATGTTTGCTGCAGGTAGCCGTCTGTCAGGGGAGGAGCCAGTTCGAGGTAGCGGAGGTCGGACAGCAAATCTTCTACCACAGTTGCGAGCTTTAGAATCGCTTCAGCCGTGACCGTTACCGCGCCACCTTTGATCGTGTGGATACACCGATAAAGTTCCCGAACGTCACTCGTCCAGGACTCGGCATGGAGCCGCTTAGTGATTTGGTTATAGCGTTGCAGACAGTCTTGAGTATCTACGATAAATAGGGTAAGTAGCTCTTGCTGCAACTGGGCTTCGGCGAGTGCTTCTGGATCTCTTGAAGGATCAACGTCTGAAATCGACATGATGACTAATTTGTGAGCGTCCTTGAACAAAATTCATGGGTTGAATCGAGGCAATACCAATCAGTTCATCAGTTGACCCACATCAGGCTGACTCACTGCAACATTCACAGTACTCGGATGGGGCTCCTCTAAAGCAGAGTGTCCGTTTTGGCGAGTTTGACTGTGAAAGGTAGGAAATGCAGGTTCGTGAGATGAATTGGGGATAGTACCAGGTCGCAACTTAAAGAAGTCAACCGTCTGGAGCAACATTTGAGCTAGTTGCTCTATTTCTTGAGTCTGTGCCTTTGTCAAACTTGCCTGCTCGGATGTTTCAACGGCAATCGCCGCAATAGTACGAATAGACTGCAAAGCAGTTTGCACGGCAGTGGCGATCGCCTGACTGGACTGCACCATCTGCTGCCACGTTTGATCGACTTGCTCACTCGCCGTTTGAATCGTGTCAAACACCTGCAAAGACTGGTCTACCCCAACGGTAAAGTCACTCACCTGCTGACTAATTTCTTGAACGTCATAGTCCAATCCAGATACCGTAGTTTGAATTTGGTCGGTTCTCTGTTGCAGCAAAATCAAACTTTGGTTGGTTTGAGATGCGAGGTCGTCTACCTGAGCCGCGACCGTTTCAAACTCACGGGTAATGCTGGCAAACTGTTGTGGATCTTGTTGCATTGCGGCCCGGTTTGCCAACATAGACGCATTTACCGCCAAAATCCGAGTCATGGAGGCAATTCGTTTTTGGTCCTTAGCAAATTGGGCCGCCAGTTCCACATAACTGGTGAGCATTTCGACCCGTTTGGTGATCTGGTTTGTGTTTTGCTGAAGGCTACTCATTCCTTCAGAAATAGTGGTGATTTCTTGCTGTCCTTGGAGCGTTGCGGATTGAGTTAACCGAACTGCTTCACTAGTAGCAGTTATTTGTTGTGCAGCCTCTTGAGATAAGTCATCCACCGTCTCGATCAGGTTTTGCACCTGGATGATGGACTCTGTTTGCTGTTCAGCGTTATTTGAAACCGAGACTGCCGATTTTTCTAACTGGTTTGCTCCTTGAGCAACGTATTCCGTAGTGCCCAAAACGATCGCAATGACGTGTCCTAACCGCTCGACCAGACGATTTAAGGTATTCGCGATTGAGCCAGTCACTCCAGTGCTGCTGCGGGCTTCTACCGTCAAGTCACCTGATTCGAGCGCCGCAACCATTCTCAAAAGCTGCTCAACTTCGGTTTGCAGCTTTTGATTGGCTTGCTCGGCGATCGCCATCTGCTTTAATTGTTCTTCGGTTTGGACGCGATTAACCAGATCTTGCTGAATTTGTTCCTGGTCAAGTTTGAGTTGCTCTAGGGCTTTAAAGAAAGCAGTGGAGATTTGTTCTACTTCGTCTTGCTGCTCTAGGGCAGTCTTTTCTGCATCCGTACCGGCTATCCGATGACACTCAGCCAACATGGGCCGCAGGCGGTGATTGAGCGATCGCACCGACAAAGCCACCACCAGTGCTAAAGCCAACCCGACGGCAAGCGTTCCACCCACTGTGATTAGTGCAACCCGATCAAACACTGCTTCATAGGGCACAAAGGCAACTGCAATCCACTCTCTTTCAGGAATCTGTTCGTAGGCCCAGTACCCCTCCTCACCTTCTAAAATTCCGGCTTGACCGGTCATCTCTGACCAAACGGGTTCTAGCCCCGGAACTGATTGATAGGTGGCTACCGGGTCTGTCTCAGTGGCAGCAGATGGATTGGCAATCACCTGCCCGGTTCTAGTCAGCAGCGCTGTATATCCGGCTCCTTGCGTTACGGGTGTCTCGATTACATCATTGAATGCAGTGGGGTCTAGTTCGACAAACACCGTTCCTAGCCAACCTGCACCATCTTTTAGAATCTGAGCATAGTAGGTGGTCTTGTGTTGCTCCTCTAAGGCAGGGGATGACCAAACATCCTCTTGAGGGACAAAAAAGGTGCGGTAGCGATCGCTTTCAGGATAGAAGCTGTTGGCTTGAGTTCCGTCTACATAACGAACGTCATTGTAAGGCGGAGACAATAACGTTCCAGCCGCATCTGGCTCCCCCGAATCAAGATAGTAGTAGGCAGAAAACCACTGTTGCTGAGGCAAAATGCCATTTTGACTTTGACCAACACCTAAACCCCTAACAAAACTGGGGCGGTCTTTAAACAATTCAAATAGCAGTTGTCGATAGGTTTCGGCTGAATTGGTATTGCGAAGATGCAGCGCCAGGATGCTGGTTCTCAGGCTCTCTGCAAAGAGCTCGGCTTGTTCCAAACGACCATCTAAGAGCTGTACTTTATCACTCACAGCTTGTTGGATTTGTGCTTCTGCCTGGTATTTGACAATTTCACCAAACAGAAAAGTAATGCCACCCACTCCCACCAAAGCACCTCCCACAACTGAGATGAACAATTTGGTGCCAATCGAGTTGAGACGAAACCGTTGAATGAGTGGAAGCTGATTGATCGCTCTGAGAAAACTCATTCTACTAGCAGAGTTAGGGGTGGAAGGTCGGGGAGTGTGGGGTGTGAATGACATAAACGATCTGAATAAAGTTCAGGAATATGAAAGTTGCCGAATCGATACAAAACACTTCAAACCGCACACCCTGTCCTGTTTAGACCAACATGAAACCTGCTTGAAATTGTTTAGAGCGATCGCTTAGGAACAGTTTGAGCCGAGAGATGCGTTTCAACCCTGTCCGATGTGTTAGCAGAGATGTCCACGGTTGGAACTTTTGCCTGAGAGAGATCTACGGGTGTTTGAATTACCGTTTTGTCGCCTTTTAAGGTTGGCAACTGGAAGAATTCAATACTTTGCAGCAGTTGATTAGACAGCAGATTCATTTTCTCGGACTGAGTGCGGGTGCGTTGAGACAAGCCCGCCGTTTGGGTAGCAATTTCGGCAATGTCTCGAACCACTTGAGCCGCAGACTGAGCCGCATTTACGATTGCCTGACTGGATTGAGTTACTGCCTCACCTGCATTTACAGTTTCCTCTGTCACCACTTGGACACTGCTAAATACCTGACTGGATTGATCAACCCCTTCAGTGAAGCCTCTCACCAAGCCTCCCAGGTTCTGAATGTTGGCATCAATGATCGAAACTACACTATGAATTTGGGTACTGCGTTGCTCTAGTGTCACCAGTCCTTCATTGGTTTGCTGCGCCAATCGACCCACCTGATTGGCGATCGAATCAAACTCACGGGCAACAACGGCAAATTGTCTGGGGTCGCGTTGCTCAGAGGCGCGAGCGGCGACCAGCGAAGCGTTGAGTGCCAGTGTTTGAGTCAGGGAAGCAATCTGGCTTTGTTCCTGCACAAACTGGTCAGCAAGTCCGACGAATTCGCCTAGCGTTTTCATCTGTTGCACGATTCGGTTGGTACCTTCTTGCAAGACCTCAATTCCTTGCGTCAAAGTAGCGATCGCTCCCTGTCCTTGTTCCACAGTGAACCGCACACTTTCCAGCGAAGTGGTGGTTGCTCTGGCTTTCTCAGCCGAGCTTTGCGCCATTTGCTCAACTTGCTCGGTCAATTGCAAAACCTGAGTAACCGCCTGTGCCTGCTGTTCGGTGTTAGTCGCCACGACTTCAGCCATTGCCTTTTGCTGGTTGGCTCCTTCTGAAACCTGCTGAGCCGCCTCAACCACCTGAGTCACTACAGCTGTGAGTCGCTCAATCAAACGGTTAAAGGTATCTGCAACTAGTCCTGTGGTGCGATCGCTCACTCTTGCCTGAGTGGTCAAATCTCCTTCTTCTACTTCAGATACGACGTCTAGCAAATGACTCACTTCTTGCTGCAGAATCTCACTTTCTATCGCAATCGACGCCAGGTTTGCGACTGAGGTGACGAATGTTTGTTCATCTGCCTGCCATGCCCGCTCAGCGTTGCGGTCGCAGCGAATCACGCCAGCCGTTTGCCCCCCAATCTGAATTGGAATGTTTAAGACCGACTGAATACCAGATGCAATTTTCTCATTTGCAAAGAGGTTATAAATTGCAGGGTTAGCAATAGCATTTGTGGTGGCAATCACCGTATCAATCGCCTGGAAATACTCCTTCGCATAAATCGCGGTCAAGATATCTGCATCTTTATGCTGTTTGGTGGAATGGTCATACTGATCCAGACAGGTAAGTCCAGTGCGATCGCTCGTATACACCCAAATGCTGACGCAATCCACCTGAATGGTTTGGGCGATCGTCTCAGTAAAGGCTTTAGCCACCTCTTGAGCATCTCCTTGAATCAGCGCTTCATTTTGAGCCAGACTTGCCAACATATCGTTTTGATGGCTTAACTGCTCCGAGTTTTGGCGCAAGGTTTGCAGCAGGTTTTGAATCTGGGCCGCCATCTGGTTGACGTTGGCACCCAAAATTGCAAACTCATCACTACCTCGCACTGGGATTCGGGCTTCTAACTCACCTTGTCCCAACTTTTCAACCGTTTTGGTGACTCGCTGAATCGGGTCAGTGGCCCGTTTTGCTAAAAACGCACCCAACGCAGCCGCGACGAGAGCAGTTAGGACTGTACCCAGGGCGATCGCTCGCAACAACTGCCCCTGAGGCACAAAAGCAACATTAGATTCAACTGAGGTGACAACGCTCCAATCCAGGTTTGCAGCCGTTCTGATGGGGGCATAGGCATTTAGCTGTTCACCCGTTGCGGACTCTGCTAACCAGGCTTGCTGCCGTTTTTCGGCACTCACTTCAGGGAAAAGGGGCACCGCCTCAGCGATCGCCCCACCTAGTGCATTACTGTCAGTATCAGGTAAGTCTTGGAACACATTGCCTGAACTATCCACCAGCCGGTAGGTTGTTCCCTCGCGCAAGCTCGCTGTTCTGAGAACTGCGTTTCCCACATACTCTACCGGAATCCTGGCTGCAACGACCGCGATTGTTCTTCCAGACTCATCTGCGACCGGAGCCGCTACATAAATGGAGAGCCTCTCTGTGCCATCTACACCCGTCGTTGTATTCGGTTCACTCACAACGGCTTGCTCTGTGCTGAGAACTTGCTGAAAGTAAGCCGCATCTTTCTGATTCAGTTCCCGCGCAGAACCTTGAGATTGGGCAATCACCTCACCCTGGAGATCGTATAAAGCAATACTTGAGTAGGTTCGATAGTCTTGAACAAATGTAGTAAATTCCTCTGATGCAGCTTGCTCCAGCACAGCCCGCTGTGGAGAAGTGACACTAAGATTACCCACTCCCTCATCTTCAATGAGGTGATGGGCGATCGTGGCGACCGTTTTGATGTTAGCCAATCGTTCTTCCAGGAAGCGACTCACCTGGTCAGAAAGCTGATTTGCCTCAAGCAACTTTTCCTCAGCAATCTGTTGAGTAATCGCACTGTCTCCAGAACGATAGGCATACCAACCCACCATCGATACAGGCAGCACACCAAACACAGTTGCCAAAATAGTCGCTTTAACACCGATGCTCAACCCCCTGCCTAGCAGGTAGTCTTTCGAGAGATTCAGACCCGATCTTCTAAGCGATTGTTTTAACTTTGAGGTAGCGATATCCATCATTGCTGGACCTCCAGGAGAAGGCGAAGTTTGAGCAGATGGGGCTGAATTCGCTGTATTTTTAGGAGTATTCTGTTGGGAATCTGATACGTTCTGATGTTGGGCAGGCATAACGATAGGTTCCTACGTTATTTAAGTTGCATGAAAGCGAAAGATATCTAACTAGGAGATATAAACTCACCCAGACTCTGTTCGTTAATTCGATTCCATTGATAAATTCCCTGGCGGAATCCTTTCCAGTTGTCATAAATCCTACGAAAACTGCCATCCTGGCTAGCAAATCCTTCGTATAGCTCCAAGGCTGCGGCTTGTGCGCCATTGATAATTTCGCTAGAGTAAGGGGTCAACTCCGTTCCACTACTCACTAATCGCTGCAATGCCTCGCGATTGGCTGCATCATATTGAGAGAGCATCATAATCTGAGCCTCAGCAGCAGCAGCTTGCAGAGCTTGCTGATAGCCGGTAGGCAACTGATCCCAGGAGCCCCGATTCACAATCAGTTCATAAGTGGTTCCAGGCTCATGCCATCCTGGGTAGTAGTAGAATGGAGCAACTTTGTTTAGTCCTAATTTCTCATCTTCGTAAGGGCCAACCCACTCTGCCGCCTCAATATCATTTCGCTCAAGAGCAGGGGGAATTTCTTCAGGCGGGAGAGTTTGGGCGGCTGCCCCTAAACGCTTCATCACCTCTCCACCCAAACCCGGCATCCGAATTTTTAGCCCCTTCAAGTCAGCCAGGGTGTTTACTTTTCGCTTAAACCAACCTCCCATTTGGTTGCCTGTACTGCCTGCGGGAAAGTTGATTGCGTTGTAGTCGGCATACACTTCCCGCAGCAGGTCTAACCCACCTGCCCCATACATCCAGGCTAGATGTTGGTTAGGACTTAGCCCAAACGGCACACTGGTCGCAAAGGCAAAAGCTGGATTTTTGGAAGTGTAGTAATAGCCAGCCGTGTGACCACATTCGGCAGTGCCCGCCTGGATGGTATCCAAAATTTCCAAAGGAGGGGCAATTCCACCAGCAGGAAAGGCCGTGATCAGAAAATTTCCACCCGTTAACTCATTAACGCGATCGCAAATCAGTTTTGCTATCCCAAACACAATATCCAAGTTTTCGGGCCAACTGGTTGCCATTCGCCATTCAACTCGGGGCTGAGAACCTGATTGAACTTGAGAGCCAAAAAATTGGGGTTGATTGCTGCACGCAGCTAGAGTGCCTGCTGTAGCGGTGCCAATGGTGAGTTGACGAAGTAAATGTCTACGTTTCACAGTTCTTCTCGTTTAAGGGTGAATGAAGTTTCAAGCAAAACGGTCCAGTTCATATACCATCTTTTGCAGGGTAGGCAGTACTCATACCGATTTAATTTGAGGACGTTGCAGAGGCGTGTAGGGGCGCACCGCAGTGCGCCCTTACAGAAATTGATGTGTTGCGAAATCTATTCAAATCGGTATCACTAACTCTCACAGTTCACGTCCCTAGTCATTCAGGTCTTCGCCAAGCGTGAGTGGTACCCACCCCTACAGCAATACGATTGGTTCCTCGGGATTTAATGCCAGTATTGAGGTGTCCAAAGGCGATCGCTCAACAGTTCAGGACGAAAAAGCTGAATTGATCCCTGAACAGGCGGCGATACAGTTCCAGAAAGCTTAGATGCAGCAACACTCAACATGTCATCGGGAAGTTGCCCAGGCGAACGGTTATCCAAAATCTGATCAACTACAATCCCAATACCTGCCAGATGTTCAGTCTCCTGGCTTAGCTGTACCACATTCACGGTTTCTCGCATTAATCCGGATGTTTTCTTAAACAACCGCTGAATTTCAACCAGCGGCACAATCCGTCCATGATTATGAACCACTCCCAGAATGGCCGCATCGTAAAAGGGCAACGCTAAGATTTGCGATCGCTCAATCAACAAAATCTCAGCCACACACACCGACGGAAAAGCAAATTGTTGATCTCCAACTTGAGTGAGAATATAGCGATCTTGCAGAGACGGCGACGTTGTTAACTCCGTCTCTCCCTGCATAAGACCCTCTGCCGCAGCGTCTATCATATCTGGCCTCAAACTTTAGAACTTTTGCAAGGTTTGTTCGAGACGTTCGCGAGTCATGGGTTTCGGCAAATAGTCATTTGCCCCAGCTCGTTTAATTCCATAATTGATTTCCACAGCAGTCTTCTTGCTGGAATAAAAGATGACATGCTGCTTTGCCGTGTTCTGGTTAGAACGCAACTCCCGCAAAAACTTATAGCCATCCTGTTCAGGCATGACAATGTCCAGAAATACAGCGGTGTAATTGCCAGTCGCAATCTTATCAATCACCCCTGCCGTACTTTCGCAAGACTCAACCTGATGCCCCATTCCCTCAAGTAAGGATGTTAAGAAATGCCGATCTACAGCGCTATCATCAACAATTAGAAATCTCATGATCACTTCTCCTGGACTAAATGCGTCTCAACCTGATTTGAGGCTTGTAGCGGCGCTAATTCTCCTAACAATTCTCGAAGCTCAACCTGAAATCGTGGTACCTCCTGCATCACCACCGGTTTTGACAAGAACTTACAGCCACCCCACTGTGCCCGCCAGTTATTGGAAAGCGTTTTCTCAGCCGTTAACATCACTAAAGGAACCGAAGCCAACTTAGGCTGACGACGAATTTGCTTAACCAGATCAAAGCCCGTGATCTCCGGCATATTGATATCCAAAAAGATAATTGCCGGGTTGGAGTACAGGATTGTTTTAAGCGCAGTAGCAGGGTTTTGAGAGAGCTTCACCTGATAGCCCCAAGTCGTAACCAAACGCTTGAACTGATTCAAAATGATTGGAGAATCGTCAACAATGACAATCTCTGGAACAATAGCAGCGGTAGATGTGTCAAGCGTAACTAATCCTTCGTTGACCAGTTTGGCAAACCCTTTAGCAATTTCTAATGAATCTTGAGCTAGCGTTTCAGCAATCTCATTCAAGGTTTTGCCATGTAAAACCAGATTTTCCAAGCGTCGTTTTTGCTCAATTGACAAATTTGAGCGGGATACCGCCTCAGTGTTGAGAATCGGAACGCTCTCCATAGAAGAAATTTGAGCCTGGAGTTTGCGCCATAACGCCTGTCGCTTTTGAACATCAGAAAGCAAGCTTTCTAGTTCAAAACCGGGAATTGGAGATTCCACATGTAACTGAGGGGATGGCAAAAACTGAGCTTGTCCTGAACAGTCAAACAAACACAGGTCTAGGTCTGACAATATCTTCAGGCGCAATGCTTGGGTAATTTCTGACTGCTCGACCAGGCTCAGCTTACGCAGTTCGTTCAACAGCCTGGGAATAATAATGCGTTTTGCATTATGCTGCGTTGAAGTGAGTTTCCGCTCTAAAGTGAGAATCGTTTGCCTGACGCTGCTGTGGCGGAGACGAGGGATATAACGCTGCAGTGTTTCAAGCAAGCTCGGCCAGGAGAACTGTTGTTTCCCTGAGAAGACAACCCGTCCTTCTAGTAAAGCAATATATAACGGATTGACTTGACTGTTTTTAGGAGCAGCAGGAAATTCACAAAGCCAATAGCCCGTATGCGTGCCCTCAAGCAAATCTTGAGTTGCGTGGTTCAGTTTTTGGGGCAACTCTTGCGCTTGAAACGCAAAGTTATAAATTGCCGGTATGACCATGACGAATCAACAGGGAATGTATTGAGTAGACAGTCACTTTGTGCCATTGAGATAAGCAAAACAGCCCTTCAAGGGAAGGGTTGAACAATTGATGTAGAACTGACAGCAAGACAACCAATCAGCTAGTGAAACAACGTCAAACTAAGCAAGACGATTTTTCCCAAAATATGACTACAGGTAGAGGCACAATTAGCAGCGATAGAAGCACAATCAGCTAGGCGAATAGCAACACTTAGTGTTAACTGCATTACGTTGGAACCTGGAAAGCTTACACCCTAAGCTGTGGCGATGACCTGAAATACTCTGTGACTAGTACAGTTCTAGCTTGGCTCGTTGCATTACATTATAGTCAGAGCAGGTAGAAGGCAAAACAGTCTGTTCGCTGCACAAAAGGTATTGACCTACACAGAAGCTAGATGCAATTCGTGATTTTGCGCAACTTTTGATGCAGATGCCGAGCATTACTCCCAACACAATATCCTCTCGCTGCCTCAAAGACTAGCGATTTGTATGAAGATTCCTTGAATCTTGAGCCCTAGATTAATGTAATCTCAACCGTATTTCCGCAAAGGTACGCTGGGCAACAAGAAAATCAATTGAGCTGCCTGAACCACCTCGCAATACGGTTATGTTGAAACTTAAACAAAGTTTACACTGATAGGACTTTGGTACTTTTTCCTAATGTGTAAATTCTACGAGTTAGGGCAATTCTACTGCAACACCTGCAACACTTGCAACACGTAACGGATGCAATTGATAGGAGAGTTATACCGTTTCTCTACAAAGAGGATACAGAGGGAAGGGCACTCCGCCGACCCTCTGTATCCCTAATTTTTGGAATTAGTAATTAGATGAAGTCATCCGGTACTGATGGTTCCGTGGCTTTCACTTGTAGGCGTGCCACAAAACGATCAACTTCTAATGTTGCAGCATAGTCTACGTCGGGGGCTGCATACTCATATTCATAGCTTGAGACACGACGGTAGTACTGCTCAAGTTGTTTTAGTTTGAAGTCTAGAAAGTCCAGCCATGCTGCGGGGGCTTGCGATTGTTCCTCAACTCTCAACGCCATGCGACGGATTGCGATCAAGTTAGTGGCTGGCGTAAAGCCGAGGTCAAGGTCCATACAGCCTGCTGCTTCCTGGAACTCTATTCCGTTGATACTCCAATGTCCGTTCGAAGTAGGAGCGATCGCTAGCGCAACGTCTGATTGACCAACGAAACCCGAAACACTGGCAGCACAGGTCTGCCAACTGTTATTAACACTCACCTCATAAGCAAGGAGGCACGGCATCTGCTCGAACAGGAAGATCGCTGTACCGGATAATTGCCAGCCAGCAGTAGATTTCCAGAGTCGGCAGATGTCGTGTCCAGGCAGATCCAATCTCTGCCAAAGAATTGTGTGATCGAGAGAGCTCATCAAAGCACTGATTAGACAAGGTTCAGATTACTTGCGATGATAATTCACAGTCATGAACTGTTGCCACTGTCCATCGTCCTTCAAGAGGTGAGAAGTCATCACTCGGTGGTCATCGCCCTTAAACTCAATCACGTCCTTATACTCTGCCATCTTCCCTTCACCAGACATTGCAGGACCCTCGCTGTGGAGTGACAGCACCGTTTCAGTGGTATTCATCTCACCCTTGTATGTCCACAGGTAGGTCATCATTGACCCAACCCAAGTGCCTACATACTGTTGTTTTTGGGAGTCATAGCCAAGCGTCATCATGGTTGTTGCGGTATCACCATCGGGCATCTCACCGTATCCTTCTGCCACAACCCAAAGTTCGCCGAGCGATCGCACACTTTCGTTTCCCATACATTTGGCTGGCGGCTGATCTGGACCCATTGATGCTTCAGTTTCATATGTCCATTCACCAACTAATCTCTGGAGCCAATGATGTTCTTTTTGAGGTTCAGAATGCATCATTGACTCCTGTTGAGCTGTATTAGTCTCCATTACTTTATCTCCTTATTCTTTCAAGGAATCACAGTATTTCTTGATCTGGGCATCAAGCAGCTTGATCACAATTAATCATCCAGGGAATGCCGAATTGATCGACTAACATCCCAAAACGGTAAGCCCAAAATGTCTGTTGGAGCGGCATCCGGACCGTTCCATTTTCTGCCAATGCGTGAAAGATGCACTCTGCTTCCGATGGATTGTCCAGCCCAATCGATACGGAGAACCCTTTTGGCTCTTCCGTATATCCAGGTGGATTGTCAGAACCCATTAATTCCTGATCGTCTATCATCAGGGCAACATGCATGATCTGATCGCGCCACTCTGAAGACACCTGCGCAATCATAGATGGGTCTGGAGACTGTGCATAGGTCATCATATCTATGATTTTCCCGTTTAAGCACCGTTCGTAGAACTTAAACGCTGCTTCACACTGACCATTAAACATCAAGTAAGAATTCAACTTCATGGTACGCTCCTTTGGCTAAAGAATAATCAAGAATTGCGATCGCCTAAAGTGATAGAGCTATCCCGCACAATAGTTCAATTGTACTATTGTTTATCAATTTTACTCACTCCTGCAATTTATCTTTAGGAAAACCTAACTACAGAGGAAAATGCAGAACATACAGGAATCAGTTCACCCTTTGCTGTGAGATGAGAGCAAGCCAGAGCGATCGCTATCCTAAAATGAAGATTACTGTTCTCAGTAGCGAAGTTATTGCAGTTAATCTCAGTAAAACTTAAACGTTCCTCAACCCATAGAGGGGAAACCAGCGATGGATAATAGAACTATCGAAAATTTGGAAGAAAAATTGCAGCAAGCTATGCTCACTAGCAATGTTGCTGTACTGGATGAGTTGATTGCCGACAACCTGGTTTGGACAATGCACACTGGTTTTGTAAGTAACAAGCAATCCGATTTGGACGCATACCGCTCCGGAGTTTTTCGGTTCACAAAGTTGGAGATTAGCGATCGCCAATTTCACCCTTACAGTAGCGATTGCGTCGTCGTCACCCTTAAAGCAGAAATTGATGGGGTTCTTAACGGTCAAGCTTTCTCAGAAACTTATCGCTTTACTCGTGTCTGGATGCAACGACAAAATCGCTGGCAAATCATAGCAGGTCATGTGAGTCAAATCATTCCTCTATAATGCCAACGAGACAGGTGAGTGTTTGGTGTAGATCAGTGTCATAGAAGCGATGAGAACAAAAAAGAGGATAGACCGAAGCCTTCCCCCTTAAGAATCACACTTGCGACTAACGCTTTTGCGGAAGCCGATATCCCAGTCCTAGCACGCCAATGCTAAATAAACCCAACAGTGTTCCAGGCTCAGGGACAGGAGCGATCGCAATTTCCAAATCTTCAAAGGAATAGCGCACATTTCCCTGGCTATCGGTGCCAGAAAACCCAATTGCCCCAGGAGATTTAGTCAGAGTTACACCATAGGTTGGATTAGACTCAAGACTCTGACCAAAGGCTTGAGTTTCGGTACTGTTAAACAGGGCGATCGCCGTTTCCGTGAAGGCTCGTGGATCAGTCCAGGTACCTAGTTCATCATCGAAATAGCTGAAAATATTTCTTTCTAGTGGAACCTCACCGGATTGCTCGTTTGTAATCGGCGTTTTATTGCCAAAAGCAGGCTCGTTCGTCAGGGGATTGAACTGATCACCCTCATTCAGGTAAGTTTCTGTAACTCCACCGATTGTCCAATAACTATTTTTTTCGCCTACGTTGGCTTCGGATAGGTCAAAGATAGACACTCCTCCCTGCCCTAAAACCGAGAAATTGACTGCGTCAGTTCCCGCATCAGTTACGACCAGAGCGGTGTTCTCATCTACACCATAGGCTTTGTTAACACCCAGATCAGACGCTAGACGAATGATCCGTCCCTGCCGTCCACGTTCGCTAAAGTGGCTATCTAACAAACCATATTCAAAGAAGCCCAACCCTCCCAGCGGGTTATAGTACAGCGTGTTATCGAACGGTGGACTGCCTACAAGACTGACTGGACCATCCCGCAATCCCTCGTAGCTTTCTCCGTTTGTCACCATTGGTTCGCTAGGCTGCACAGCCGTTCCAGCACTAGTGCCCGCAATCACTGCACCCTTATCGAACTGTTGTCGCAATGACTCAATCAACGCAGTATCAGTACGAGTCTGAGTCTCTGCATCTTCATTGAAGAAGCAGTCAGTAATAAAAGACTGATCCCCACCCGTAAAAATAAAGGCGTTGCGATCACTAATCTGACTCACAACTGAAGAACTGGAGTCATTCTTATAATCACTGCAAGTATCCCGCGTGATTGGAATGTACTCTACATCTACAGAATCGCCATACAAAATCTCAAAATCTTCAAGATAAAAGCCTGCCGAACGAGGTGGGTTAGAACTGGCAGTAGAAATAATGCCAATTTTGGCATCGGCAGTTCCTCCTGCTAAATCAACAATCTTTTGGTAGATAGAAACCCCGTAGGTTTCCTCACTACCACCACTGCCAGGAAAAGCCCATTCTCCACCCACGAGTACCAAAGAGCCTGCTCTAGCAGGAGAAGCTTGGACTCCAAACACAGCCAAAGTGAGAGCGATCGCAACTTTTGAAATCGGTACCAAACGAGTTAATTTTGTCATGGGTGATTGCTGTTAAAAGACATCT
Organism: Leptolyngbya sp. FACHB-671; assembly: GCF_014695745.1. Classification (NCBI taxonomy): domain Bacteria; kingdom Bacillati; phylum Cyanobacteriota; class Cyanophyceae; order Leptolyngbyales; family Leptolyngbyaceae; genus Leptolyngbya; species Leptolyngbya sp. FACHB-671. Next base: position 26,300 of record NZ_JACJOV010000150.1, read on the forward strand.
GCTTTGAGGCAAATAGCCAGGTTCAATCAAGCGAACTCTCAATAGTTAAAAAACTTTTGCGAAATCAAACACCCAAATCTATCATTTCCCCTTATCTTTCTCCTGGGAAGAAACTCTAAAGAATAGATCTTCTACGCTACCATTCACGCCTCAAAAAACGATTCATGCAGGAAGTCTAGTTAAAGAGAGCACTGAAATCATTTCAGTTGCAAGACTCCTGGATTAGCCCGTACCCATGCCATCGCTTCTGCAACCAAAATCGGGTCGCCAGAGTCAAGAAACTGCTGCATCCGGGCAATATGTCGTTGTTCTGCCGCTTCCGCTTTAAGACGCTGATGTTGTCCTTGAGCCAGACAAGCAGTCTCCTGAAACGCTGCTTGAACCGCTTTAACGTTAGATAACGCTTGCTGGATATATTGCACTCCCAAAAGTGAGTCTGAGGTGGTGAGAGGAGCAAATTTGGCAGAGGCAGCGTTGTCAACCTTGGTATCACCATTACTGTCATCTAAAGGAGTACTAGAGGCAACGCGATCGCCCAATCCCTGTCCAGACTCACTATTACCGCCATCCATAGATAATAAGCTTGAAGGACTGAGCCAGTTAGATGCGTAACTAACGCTATCTAACTGGCTGTCCGTATTGAAGTTTTGGGGGTCTGGGGGGTTTTCCACAGGTGACTCATATGAAGACTCATTTTCTACAGGAGATCCATCCGAGTAATCAATATCAAAACAGCTAACATCAAAATAAGTAGGATGCCACAGGTCTCGGTGGCGATAGAGAGATGCCCCACCTACACCGTATTGCAGCAAAGTTTGAAATCGAGCTGTCGCCTTTACAGGCAAACTATTTTTCTCAAGCAAGTCTGCGATCGCCCTTCTAATTCGATCTCTGGTTGCAGCAGACTGACGTTGATTCCAGGATGGAGACTGATCAACTGCACTCACTAGCTCTGGATCGTGCAAAGTAGTAGAAACCTTTTTACTCTGATCTCCAAAATGGAAGTAATGACTACTTTCAATACACCGTGCCCATTCCTCTGCGCGGTGTTCAATCTCATGCTGATGACGACACCATTCCTGATAGCCAGGTAAGGATCGAGCTATTTCAACAATTTCACCCACAAGAGCTTCTCCTCTCAGTGGTTCTCCACCTGAGAGAACGTGATGAAAAATATAAGCTCTCATAGTGATACGTCCCAGCAATCGATTAGTTTGTCCATGTCCTGTCCAACCCAATTCGATTTCAGCATTTAGATCATTGATAAATTTCTCAGCTTTACCAGAGATGCCGAAATGTTTTCGCTTTGCCTGTTTAAGGATTTGTTTGAGTGTTTTTTCATCAATGTCGTTGTACTGCTGAGCAAATACCCATTGGTTTACAAAGGCTTGAGAATCAGTCCAAACGGGCTGCCATGCCTCATTTAATAAATAAGAACCGATTTGTAGCGGTAATCGGTGAGCGTTAAACAAACTTAGATTGCCATCTGCTGCATAGGGCTTTGGGTTTGGAAAAACTTCCAATTGTCCAGGTTGAAGCTTAAAGCCAGCATTTTCAAGCGAACAGGCAAGGGCAATCGCCAACTGCCAAGAGCTTTGAACCTGTTGAAACGGAAAATAGAGATGCAAACCGCCACTATAGCTAGAGGTACAGGCAACAGACCTGACCAAACCAAGGGGCTCCAAGGCAGCCACAATTCGCGAAACTGCCAGAGGATCTCGTTTGGGATGATAGAGGCTACCCGCGTCAATGTCCAGTAGACAATAGTTAGTCTCAGCTCCAAAGCGAACACCATAAAGATAAGCACCCTGACGAATCAAACGATCTGATAAAGGGTGACGGCTCTCCGTTTTCCACTCGACAGGTGCATCTAAATCAGGATGTCTTGCCCAAATGTAGTCAAAGCGGTGAGGAAACAGCGATAGAAATGTGTCTTCCCACTCACATACGCTTTCAAAGCGGATTGTGCTGGTTTCTTTCATACCAAACTCTGAACTTTGAATTTGCCCACAAATGTTGCTCTCACAATTTGGTGAAAGCTGCGAATGATTAGAGGTCTACAACCCTAAAGATTCTCTTGATAGGTATTGCGTCTGATCATTAAACAACCTGTTTTTGTCCACCATCAGTTGAGTCAACACCGTTTGCTCAAACTCCCCTTTAGACTTGGCAACAATAGCTGAAATGATTTAGCTGCCTTATTTCCAGGATCAGATTGTTAGTTGATTCTAGGCACAAAAATTTAGCAACACTTTTTTTCGTAGTGTCATACTAGAGCAATGGCGATCGCCCTTTCATAGCTTTGTTTCGCCACTCTAGAAAGCCTGTCAACCTTGTCAACACATTTTGTTTCGCTAATCTAGACTCAACTGGCAATAATGTTTTGAGATACTAGGCAACCTGTCAACTTTGTCAACTTCGTTTCACCAAATGTTTGTTGCTTAATTCGAGAATTCTTTGTCAATTTGTCAATTCTTTACTGCTTATCTATCCCTAGTTGCTTGGGTTGAAACAAAGCCCTCTCTAGGTTCTTAGCTACGCTATATCTAGTGACGACTACTTTAAGCTAAAAATTTTGTTACTCAATTCTAGAATCTAGCGTCAATTTGTCAACTCTTCATCACTTAGATAAGTGACAGGTCGGATGAAGTGAATCCCTAAACCGCTAAAAATAAAGCGGGGAAGGAGTTTCATGCTGTTAAGTCTACCTAGATTCACGTGAGATAGACCTAACCAAACCAGACAACGTAACTGGATTCTAGAATTTGTGTCAATTTTGTCAATTGTTAAGCAATTTAAACTTCTCGCAGATTTTTATCGGAATGAATCGGAGAAATTAGCCTATAAACGATCCTGCTGATCGAACCATTTCCTACATAGCGCGGCATTTGATAAAAGCATACGACTGCTAGTACGTTTGTTTGATGTTGATAGATCCTAGAGACAAAGTTGTATGATTCTAGTCTCGTGCGGCAATTAAGAAATAATGGGGCGATCGCCATACTCTTACGGGTGAGCGGGTTAACCAATTGAGACTGGACAACGTGGGCTTGAAGTAAGTTTCTCTGTATTGTCAATTGCAACCACCGATTTTGATCTTCCGCGTTCAGGGTTATACTATGCCGATGTGAATCGGTTCTGTGTAGCACCTGTGAATCAGCTTGATAACCTTGCCCTAGCCTCTACTCCTGTCTTGGCAGAGCCTCTTTCTCCCAACCTCACGTCAGTTTCTCCAGATCAGAAACAGGTGCTAGATCTTGCTGCAAAATTAAAAGCAGACAAATCGTTTCTAAATCTAGTCCTGGTTAATGTTGCTACTGGAATCAATCAATTCAGACTGCATCTAGCAAACACACGGGCCAAAGATAGAGCAGATGCACGGAACCTCTACAGCGAGACGGAAAAGCTTGGCGTTCTGCAAAAACAAACACTCCTGAGGATTGAGCGCCGATTCCGCTCAGTGCTGAGAACGGATGAGTTTTGGAACCAAACAGCAAGCTGGATTTTAATCCGGCTTGCCCAGTGGCAGCGAGAAGGGTTAATCCCATCCGACTGCTCAGTCGCAGGAATGTTATCACTAGAAGCTGGGGTTAACTTGACCGATAGTGATGAATGGCGTGAATCATTAGTCGTGAGTGCCTGTGCTTTTCACACAGCGAGTCAATGGTTACGTTACTTAGATCTATCAGGGCAAAATACAGTTGAAATTGATAAATTGCTGGGTGTTCAATCTGTTGATGCTGTTATACGTGAGCCTTTATTTCAAGATACAGAATTTGAACGCGTAGCAACGGGTTATCCTATTCTCACAGGTGCCCAAGCCCTGATTAATTCGCAATGGGAAGATGGAGAATATCCCTATTGGCAGAAGCTCGTTGGGGAAGGGTTTATTCAGCATCAGATTGTTCGTCAAAGCCCCTCTAGTCAACAAATTGAGCTAGTTCCAGGCAAAGCTGCATGGGAGATTATTCAGCAGTTTGGACCGGAAGCTGCCTATGTATTTCTCATTTTTTCCTCCTATGCGACCGATTCAGACGAGCCGTGGGCAGAGCAAATTCGCTTAAAGGGAACTGACCTGATCCGGCTCTTTGGTTGGGATAAGCGCACAGATATCACGATCGCCCAAAAACTCAAAAAGATTGGACATCTCGTAGAACTAGTCTGTAGCCTCTCCGTATTAGTCAAAAACATCAACATTGGCGCAAAACGATACAACGTTGAGCGGGGCGCAATGTGGATTTTAGAAGGGTTAGGCTATGCGGGTCAGTTAGCGCTGACAATGGATATTAACCAGCCAGATTCCCCAACCTACGAGGCAGGCGACCCAGATGAGTTATATATCAAGGTACGTCCTGGAGTTTGGACCGAAAAGTTTCTCAATGCCAGCGATGGTAGTGCCAAGGAAGCGCTCTTCCAATATGGCTATTTGGCAAAAAGTACGCTTCAAATTAATCCTTATCGCCAACGGTTAGCTTCAAAACTTGCCATTTTCCTGACAATCATGAGTCGGATTCGAGACGATGGTCGCTATGAAGTGCAGACTCTACTAGAACGGCTAGAGCCAAAAGAACTCTTGGAGAATGTTCAGAAAGACCGACTACGCCGCGTTAAGTTGATCGATCAGTGGGATAGTGCTTTACTCACTCTCAAAGAGTTAGGCTGGGAAATCGATTTTGATCCAGCAACTTATCCAGAAAGTATCCGACCTGCTTGGTCGTTGAGTGATGAGTCTGAGTCTGGGTCTGGGTATCGTCCCCGTAACTGGTTAGCAACTTGGTTGAAGGCGATCGTCATCATCAAGCCTTCAGTAAAAATTCAGGAAAAGCTCGGTGCCCATGCCCCTGTTTCGTTAAAGCCTGAACGGACTCGTGTTCAGTCGCCAATGCTAACAAGTGATGCAATTCAGGCAGCACTCGATGCAAAAGGTATGACTAAAGCGCAACTGGCAGATGCTCTACAAGTAGATCGTTCTCTGGTTACTCGTTGGCTAAAAGGACAGCGAACAATTCAGCCTAAACATCTTGAACAAATTAAGATGTTGCTTGGAGATTTTGAACAGGATGTGAACGCTATATCTCAGAAAACAATGCCGCTAATCACCTACCATCTCACTAACAGTTAAGTTGTGTCTCAGAAAAAAGGAGGAGGGTCAAGCCCTCCTCCTTTTTTATTGAGTGACTGGCGCTATACAGCTATTAACTTACGGAAGAATCCCAACTGCTGAAGTTTGCAGTCAATTCGTTCCAGGTTATATTCAATGTTCCAGGCTTGGAGGAACCATTTTCATATCCACCACTGACTCCCCAGGGATTGAACAAGGTGAATTTTTGGGTGGATGAGTTGTAGTCGGTTAATACATAAACGTGGTTGTAGACGACTGTGGACGAAATTTGGCCACTTGCTTTTGAATTGACACCGATCATCTTGCCGGCTGCAAAGGCGCTGACCAAAGTATCAAAGTTTAGCGAATTGCGGATAGAAGAACTCTTTGCTGTGATGTCACGAATCGCATCTCCAAACCAACCGTTGTTGATGCCCTGATAAGAGTTGGAGTGGTCATTATTCCAGCGATACGTCCAGCCTGAAGAGTTGACTTGAGCGTAAGCTTTTTCTGCTAGAGCAACCCACAATTCAGTGGAGGTGCGATTGTAGTATCCACCTTGGCTAGCGTATGTGAACTGGCCTGACGAAGCGACGGGCAAATATTGGTCTACTGTGACGTAGTCAGCAACACCTTGATTAAAGAAGCGAACGGTGTAAGTGTTATCGCCATTATCAATAAACATATCTTGAATCGAATTGGGAGATCGTATCGCTGTTGCAGCTAAACCTCCTAAGAAATAGCAGTTGCTAGCTTTGCCCTGTTTGATGTCCTGGTAGCTCACACCATTTTGAAATAGGGAACCGTTTGCATAGCGATAGGTGTTGGCGGCAGCGGGGCGATCGCTTCCTAAAAACCACTTATTCACCATCTTCTCAAGATGAACATCACTGCTACCTGCAAACAAATTCCCCAGTGCTTTCCCCTGATACTGTGAGTTTGCCTCATTGCTATTCACAACTTTGCTAGATAGAACTCGGACATGATCGTCCATTGCGACATAAGATTTGTCGCTAGTTAGAGTGCGGAGATCATTGAGTTCAGTGGAGTCAATTGCTCCTCCATCTTTTGCATCACGAAAGATAGTGATCATGTCATTCCGATCGAGCTTGCTATCAAGGAAGCGAGATCGTGTAGCAAATCGCAGTCCAGCATCTCGAAGCGTATTACCAAACCAATCCTCTGTAGGGCCAGCTTCAGTTTTGTTATCAAAGAAATTGCTGGTTTTAGTGATATAGCCTGATTCGCTACCTAGTCCGCTACTGCCATAGCCGAAAAAGGGCGGATAGCTATCATTCCTTTCGCTGTCGTAGTAACTGTTAACCCGTAGCTTGTCTAAATTTTGAGTGGTACCTGTGTAGTTAACGGCTGAGATGATTTGATAGGAGCCGGTATAACCTGAACTGTCTAAATTGCTGTGAGTAATTTGTTGTCCACTGCTGTAGCGATCGCTTGTGCTGTAGCCATAGCCTGTGTAGTAATCGCCATTGCCATAGCTGTATTTGAACGTATAGCGCTGATAGCTCTTTACCGCAGAAGCAGACACACTCAATTGATATCCAACGTTGCCGCTACGGGGATAAACCCGAACGTAATAGGTCCCTGCATCTAATACTTGATTGATTGCTTCACCTTGATTACTGCTACGCGTCGATCGCCTTGTAGGTTGACTTCTAGACTTACTAATTAACGCCATATCAGCGTTAGCATTCAAACCTTTTAAGGCGAGTTTAACGCTGCTGCGCTTGCCCAATGTAAAGCTGTAGTAGTCGTTGGTATCAAGAGAGCCAACTCGATCTTTATAGGTTCTTGGTGTAGAAGTAAGGCTAATTTGTCTCGCTTGCTTGGGCGTATTGCCAGCGTAATCAGCAGCCATAATTGTGTTCTCTTATTGAGTCGCTTGGTCATAATTTGCCCAAAATCGACATCTAGAACACGGGAAAAATCATGTTTTTTGTCCGAATTTATACTGGAATTTTGCTGCTAATACTTATGTTGTTTCCAGGGTAAATACTGCAAGGATGTTACTTCCTAGCTGTAGTTAGACAATTTAGTGGCTTATACTGAGGACGTTTATAAGGTATTCCTGTTCATGAACAAGAATTTGTTAAGTGGACTTAAAAGTTTGGGAGGCGATCGCCATAAAGTATAATTTTTACCTTAAAGCCTAAGTAATAATATCAAAACGACCTTTTGCCATATCGGTATATTTCCTAAAGCAATTCTGTAGGTTTACTTAAACACAACTTTGTGAAACTCATGAATTCAATAAAACGCATACTCTCTCCAAGTAGAAATACGCTGTTATCGTGTTTCTACTTAAGAAGAAATACTTTTTGAATCAGCGATTGAATTGGAAACTAGTAATTCTGTGAGGTGAAAGTTACTGAGCTTGGCTATCAACCACATCTTGGGGTTGCTGTTACCGCTGCTACAAATCTGAGCCAGGCAGCCCACTTACTTCACTGGCACATCTCTCCAGTGAAGTAGGGCAAGAGCAAAGTAACATTAAATTAAGTGCCTACAGTAAAACTTTATCGGGGCACAAGAAAGCCTCTTAGCGTCTCCAAATCATGGCTTCTATTGCCCGCAAAAATTTGTTTGAAGACATCCCTCGCTTCCTGGTTGCCCAGGCGGGGATCGTTTTTGCAGTCAGCCTTGTGACAATTCAAACGGGCATTTTAGAAGGATTTACACGCTCTACCGTACAGCTAATCGAAAATTCAAACGCTGATATCTGGGTTGCAGCTGAGGAGATGGTTCACTTTGAGTTGACTCAACCGTTGACTCTAGGGCAAGTTGCACAGGCACAGCAGTTGGCAGGAGTTAATCGGGCAGAGGCGCTGATGATTCAAAGCGGCAGGTGGCGCAGCACTTCTGGCGAGATTGCTCCTGTCAGGCTGATTGGTTATGACCCAGATGGGCGGCTATTTAGGTTGTGGGACATAACACAGGGCAATCAGAGCGACCTGAATGAACCCAACACGATCATGGTGGATGAGACAAATTTGCGATCGCTTCAGCTAGATCCGGAAAACGGACGCGGCTCAATCAACTCCATTCCAGCCCGTGTTGTAGGGCAAACTCAGGGAACGCAATCGATTGCCACGAGTGCCTTCATCTTCACGTCCCTAGAAAATACGATGAACTATGTCAGCGCAGGCTTGACTTCTAATGTTCTCTGCGACGTGCAGCCGGGCGGTGCGCTGGAGTGCAGCACGGTGTATGAACGCTCTGACTCCCCTGCTGACCCCGCTGCTTCGCAGCCTCGGACCCTAACTTCGACCGACCCAATTTCATATGTGTTGGTGCGGGCAGAAGCGGGGCAAAATATCGAGATCCTAAAGCAGCAACTAGAAGATGAGCTAGTGGGTACGCAGGCTTACACCCAGACAGAAATGGCGGACCACACTCGTAGCTATTGGGAAAAGCGGACGGGCATTGGTTTTGTCTTGAGACTGGGAGCAGCTGTAGGAGTCGTTGTTGGGATGGTTGTCGTCGGACAGATTCTATATGCGTCTGTCTCTGACCACATGAAGGAATTTGGCACCCTTAAAGCGATGGGAGCGTCTGATCGAGTCATTTACAGCATCATCATTGAGCAAGCCTTGTGGATGGCAGTTTTAGGCTATGTCCCTAGCATGGCTTTTTGCTTAGGGTTGGGAGCGTGGACTTTTGCAACTCAGGGGATCACGATTCTCATTACTCCGCTCTCTGCCATCGGCATTTTAGGAATCACGATCGCCATGTGCGGTGGCTCTGCTCTATTTGCTATCCAGAAGGTGACTCATGTTGATCCTGCAATCGTTTTCAAAGCTTAGTCCTTCAAGGCTGGGGTTGAGTGTAAAGAGTTTCTAATGAAAGCTTAATCAAGCTAGCTAGGGTGTCTAGGTACACTAAAAATAAAGTCGTATGTGGCTGAAACTTGAAAAAACAATCTACTTAATCTGGATTAGGGCGACTTCGATGCGGATCTAACATTCTGGCGATTCGATTGCGATTTGTCTCTACTACTTTAAAATTCACATCTCAACTACTGAAACGCATGGCAGCTTCTCAAATTAATTTCACCGAGTTAGGTACCCGGTTTCAAAGAGGTTCTACGGCTCCAAGGCTAATCAACGAGCCTGCGATCGCCGCAAAAGGCATAGAAATGGTATACCAAGCGGGTACCCAAAGCTTTCATGCGCTTCAAGATATCAATTTAGAAATCGCTAAAGGAAATATTCAACTGCTGATGGGTCCATCCGGATCAGGAAAGACAACTTTGCTGTCAATCCTGGCAGGAATTCTAACCCCAACCAGTGGCAGCGTGTTCCTGCTGGGCGAAGAGATTACACGTATGTCTCGGCAGCAGCTTTCTCGGTTCCGGCTAAGGAACATTGGCTTTATTTTTCAGGGATTTAACCTGTTTCCGGCACTGACGGCAGTCGAGAATATCGAGGTCATCCTAAAACTAAAGGGCTACCGAGTAGGGGCGGCTCATGAAGAAGCCTTATTTCTGTTGGAGCAGGTCGGGTTGGGAAACAAGGCAAAGAATTTGCCGCAAGATTTGTCAGGTGGACAAAAGCAACGGGTGGCGATCGCCCGTGCCCTGGCTGGTGATCCCCAACTCATCATGGCAGATGAACCTACAGCTGCGCTTGATTCTCAAAGTGGTCATGCTGTGATTGCGCTGTTGCGAAACTTGGCAAAAGAAGGCGGACGCAGTGTGCTGATGGTGACTCACGACTCTCGCATCATTGATGTCGCTGATCGGGTTGCGTACTTAGAAGACGGGATTTTGAAGCGGTAATAGACATCTACCGCTTCAAAACTTCTCGGAGTGTTGCTTCGACCGAGCGAGGTTGCCAGCCCAGTTCTTGAACCGCTTTAGTTGCGTCTACCCGAACGCAGCGATCGTAGATGTAGTGAACCCTTTCTCGGCTCAGTGGAGGTTGCCAGGAAAGTAGCCGTCCTACCGGATCAAGCAAATTTCCTAAAACCCGGACGATCGCTTTTGGCGCTTCCCCAGGTGGCGCGATCCCAGTTTCTTGACTGAGGAATTGAAACATTTCACGAGTCGTCATTTCCCCAGCAGAAAGGATGTAGTGGGAACCTGGCTGGGCTTTATCGGCAGCCAGCAGCATTGCTTCTACCAGATCGTCTACGTGGACGATCCCGGTGATGCGATCGCTCCCCGCCCACAGCTTCAGCCGCCCTTTGAGAAACTGGTCGATTACTGGGCCAAAGTGGGGATCATCTGCCCCAAAAATGCCTGACGGCATGACGCTAACGACAGGCAGACCCTCAGCCGCAAACTGATCGACTAGCTGCTGAGCCTGATATTTAGTGCGATCGTAGCCTGACGAAAACCCCTTTTGGGTACGCTGGAACGTTTCGTCGATCACTCGCCCCTGAGTGTCACCGTAAATGCCAATCGTGCTGCAATAGACGACTTTAGACACGCCAGCTTGCTGGGCTGCCTGCATCACAGCACGAGTTCCTTCTACGTTGACCTGCTGCATTTTGGCTTCATCGACTACGCCCAGTTCTACATAGGCAGCCGTGTGAAATACAGCATCAACGCCCTGCATTGCGGCTTGCAGTGCTTGAGAGTCAGTCAGATCGCCATAAGCCAATTGCACTTTACAGTCGGACAGACGAGACAAATCGCTAGATTTGCGTACCCAGCCTATGACGGTATCTCCTCGCTGTTCCAATGCCTTCACCAAATGCGATCCGGTAAAGCCATTGGCTCCTGTGACCAATGCTTTCATTCTCTGCGTCCCCATTACTAACCCTGAGAATTAACCTGCTCCACAACCTGCTTGAAGAAGTTGGGTTACGCTTTGCTTCACCCAACCTACGGCTGTTTACACCAGTGTTTTCTCATAGATTCGGTAGGTTTTGTAGACTTTTGCTCCGGTCGCTTCAACGACTTTACGAGAAGGAGAATTATCTTCGTAGACGTATCCTAGTTCTGCTTGCTTGTAAGGTTTGCCTTTTTGCACGCCACTCTGCATTCCCAGATGGATCAAAGCTAGAGGCACCATTCGGCGGCGGTGTTCCGGTAGAGCGCAAATGACGATGACTCGTGCCTGGTTGATCTGACGGCGATACCAGAGCAGTTTGAGAATGCCTAGCCAGTTGAGCCTGCCGCCAACGTGCTTGAGCGCAATGTTGTAGTCAGGCAGCGCCATGAAGAAGCCGACCATTTCCCCTTCGTATTCAGCAATCCAAAAGATGTCGGGATCAACTACGGTTTTGAGGTCTTCTGCCTCTTCCCTGAATTCTTCTAATGTCCGGGGCGTGGAACTGTAGTTGTTGGCAAAGGCTTTGTTGAACAGATAATAAATTCCCTCGACATCCTGATCGAACGCTTCGCCTTTAAGATTGACCCGACGAAAGCTCACTCCTGACTTAGCAGCAATACGATGGCCTTTTTCATACTCAGTCGGAAGGGGGCGATCGAGGGGCAAGTGATAGGAATAGGCATCGATCGCTTTTTGCCAACCATCCTGCTCAATGAATTGGGGGTAGTAGGGCGGGTTGTAGGGCATCATGATCGTCGGCGGTGAGTCAAAGCCATTCACCAGCAGCAGGCAATTGTTGTGGGTGGAGAGGTCGATCGGTCCTCTCGCTTTGGTCATCCCTTGCTCTCGGAGCCACTGGCAGGCAGCTTGCAAAAGAGCCTGGGCAACTGCCGAATCTTCTACGCACTCAAAAAAGCCAAACAGTCCAACGTTCTTGCCTTCCCGCTCGATCAAACGCTGGTTCACAGATGCCACGATGCGGCCAACGACTTCCTCACCGGATTCGCCCTTCACCGCAATAAAAGCTTGCAGTTTGCCGTACTGAAGAAACGGATTGTCTGGGGCAAGCTGCTTGGCAACGCTACTGCGGAGGGGGGGCACCCAGTTTGTGTCGTCAGCATAGACTTTTGCAGGAACGTCTAAAAACTGCTCGATTTCTTCTGGGGTGGCGATCGCTCGAACTTGAACAGCCTTGGATGAAGTACTAGTTTGAGTCACGTCAGTTACCAATAGTTTCTATAGTGTTTTGAACATTCAGCAGGAGAGCTTCCAGTCTGGGTGAGGGGGTGTAATAAAGATGCCTTAGTGTACGGGTAAAAGCGGTACAACGTAGAAGTTTTTTATCGATTTAGTCCCAGTTTTGACCCGAAACGACGGTCTGACGGTTAACCTAGATCAGGTGGTGATTGAATTATTGTGACCTAGCATGAGCAACACTGTCCTTTCGATCACAGATCCTGAGTTTGACGCAGAAGTTTTAAGCGCCACACAGCCTGTGTTGGTTTACTTCTGGGCTTCGTGGTGCGGACCCTGCCGCTTGATGTCGCCAGTAGCAGATTGGGCCGCCCAAACCTATGGCGATCGCCTCAAGGTCGTCAAGATGGAAGTCGATCCCAACCCGGAAACTGTAGCAAAGTACCAGGTTCAGGGAGTTCCTTTTCTGGTTCTGCTAAAGCAGGGCGAAGTCCTTACTTCGACAGAAGGGGCAATGAGTAAGCAAAAACTAGAAGCGTTTCTCACGCCTTACTTACCCACAGCGGCTTAAGTAATAAGCCAGTCCGTATAGGTCCGGACTTGCCCATCCTCCTACGCTATCAATCTGGGCTACAACAAGACCATGCAATTTGCCAAACGTTTGGAGCCGCTGCAAGCCAATGTGTTTGCAGACATGGACCGGGCTAAAGCTAGAGCTAAGTCCGCGGGTCAAGATGTGATTGATCTGTCGTTGGGGTCTTCTGACTTGCCTGCATCAGAGCATGTATTGGAGGCGATCGCCACTTCCCTGCGCGATCCTGACACTCATGGCTATCTGTTGTTTCATGGGACTCGGGCGTTTCGGCAAGCTGCGGCACAGTGGTATACCCAGAAATTTGGCATCGCTGTAGATCCAGAAACCGAAGTTTTACCGCTGATTGGTTCGCAAGAAGGGACGGCGCACCTGCCGCTAGCGATCTTAAATCCAGGTGATTTTGCGCTGCTGCAAGATCCTGGCTATCCTTCCCATGCTGGAGGTGTATATTTGGCGAGCGGTCAGATATACACGATGCCGTTGTTGGCAGAAAACGGATTTTTACCAGTTTTAGAAGATATTCCTGAACCCGTGCTAAGCCAGGCGCGGATGATGGTATTGAGCTATCCGCATAATCCGACGACGGCGATCGCTCCCCTCTCATTTTTTCAAAAAGCGGTTGCCTTTTGTCAGCAACACAACCTGGTACTGGTTCACGACTTTCCTTATGTTGACCTGTATTTTGACGGCAGCGCTCCCCCTTCTGTTCTCCAGGCTGACCTGAATAAGACTTGCTCGATTGAATTCTTTACCATGTCAAAGTCCTATAACATGGGGGGCTTTCGAGTGGGCTATGCGATCGGTAATAAGGAATTAATTCTGGCGCTCCGACAGGTAAAAGCGGCTGTGGATTTCAATCAGTATCGCGGCATTTTGAATGGGGCGATCGCTGCTCTCACTGGACCGCAAGCCGGGGTGAATGTCGCAGTTGAAACTTTCCGTCAGCGTCGGAATGCCTTCATCGCTGCCCTGCACCAAATTGGCTGGCAGGTGCCGTGTCCTGACGCGACGATGTACATCTGGGCAAGACTGCCAGAACCCTGGGTGCAAGACTCCATCCAATTCTGCACCCGTTTAGTGGAAGAAACAGGCGTTGCCGCTTCTCCTGGGGCAGGTTTTGGTAAGTCGGGTGAGGGGTATGTCCGATTTGCCCTGGTGCATGAACCAGCGATTTTAGAATCTGCTGTGGAGCGCATGGCAAGGTTTTTTAACCAATATAAATACCACCAGCTGCTTAGCTAACTTGGAATTGCTGTTTTTGGGTTAGGTACATTGCAATTCCCTTCTCGTAATAGGCAGCTTCGTTAATGAAAATAGGGTAGACGGTTGTGCTGCCTTGATAGGCGATCGCATCTCCGTCAAATGTTAAAAACATTGGGTCACCAGGATTCAAGGCCTCATAGTCTTTGAACTGAAGCCGAGGATGAATCATCGCTTGAATCTCACCGTTTTTGCCCTTAGGATAATCGACTGCATTGGCATGTTGGTAAACCGTTAATGATGTTTCTTCTAGTGAAACTGTGTTGCTGTTGTACTGTTCTAAGTAATCCAAAATTGCACAAACTAATACTTCAGTTTTTTGAAACAGTTCTGCGTGTAGTGTTCCGTGGGCAACGGGTCCGACTTCAATCCCGACTCCATATCTAGCAATTGATCGCAGTGAATCTTGACTGCGACCCGAAGCAGCAGAACTGTAAACTTTGAGCTCAGGCTGTCTGTAGCTCAGGTAAGCTGCCAGCTTTAAAGTGAAGCAGTCAAGATTATCTAAAATCAGCATCAACCCTGCATTAGAGTCAGTGCCGTGCTGATCAATGGCAAAGTCCACAGGCATTTGTCCTGCTTGTCCAAACTGGTTCTTGATCTCTCTGGCTCGTCGAACCTCATAGTCAAGATCCGTTTCCTTCCCCTCTGGAATATCAAAACATCGATTCAAATCTTTATCGATGTAGCGTACCCCTGCTTCTATAGCTCTGGGATTGCCTAATACAGTTAATGTCTCAAAGCTTGGTCTATGGATCAGTTCGGGACGTCGCTCGTACTTTCTAACTGCATAAATCCCATTTAGCTCGTTGCCGTGCGTTCCACCTGCAATTAACACCCGTTTGATTTTGTTCATTTCTATCCTTACTGTCCTAGCAAGTGTGATGAAGAGTTTTGCTTAGCTAGACAACAGGATATGGGGAAACACACATGACGGAATAACCTGTAGAGCCTCAGTAGCCTCACTCCAGATCAAAGATTTAAGGGGGAAATGGTAAAACCATTTCCCCCTTAAATCTTTTGATTGGGTTTAATTAACTGCCTCAGCTTTTTCAGCGATTTGAGTGTTGGTAGATGCGCTCTAGCTCATCGTAAAAGGTTAGCCAGCCTGCACTTCTGATGCATGACCGTTGTTTGCGCTGACGTTAGCCATGCTGCTCATGCTTGCATCAGCCGTAGCATCTAGCTTCTCCTTGTCTAGCCGCCGCTTGCGGGCGTAAAGCTGAATAATTGCCGCCATTGCCACGATCAGAGCCAGAACACCCCAAGCCGTCACATCCGTAGGCAAATTATTCTTAAATACCGCAAGCAGCACAATCACTACCAAAAACACTGTGGGAACTTCATTGAGCCATCGCATTTGCTGACTACCTAGAGCAAACTTGTCTGCGGCCATTTGTTTCATCAAACGAGCGCAGTAGTGGTGGTAGCCAATCAGCACAGCGACAAGACCCATTTTGACATGGAGCCAGGTATCTCTGAGGAGTTCAGGGGCAGTGACTAGCATGGCGATCGCCATCACTACCGTTAACACCATACCTGGCGTAGTAATCAGCTTATAGAGCCGCTTCTCCATGATCTGGTATTGCTGTTGAAGAATGCTACGGGCTGGCTCTGGCTGCTCATTTGCTTCGACGTGATAGACAAACAGACGCACCAAATAGAATAAGCCAGCAAACCAAACCACAACGCCAACAATATGAAATGCTTTGAACCAGAGATAATTCATGGGTCAGATCCTCTATAGCTGCTACAGCCAAGACCTAATTGTATCGAGTCAATTGCAGTCTTTTAAGGGGCAGCGCCAATGCCTTAAATAAGCTTAACGAGAGAAGCACTCAGACAAGCATTCAGTCAGAATGCCTTAAGCTACGCCTCAGACAGCGTGCTTAAACAGCGTATCTAGATAAACTCTGGCAGCACGACGGTAGCTCCGAGACGACTCGACGCTGTCGCTATTGCCATTCTGTAACAGAAACAGTGAGAGAGCAGCAGAAAACACCCGGTCTTGATCCCAGTCGGGATGGGTTTCCAGGTAGCCTTGGAGCGATTCATGTAACTCTTCAGGGATTTCTGCCAAGATGCTGACGGTTGCGTTCATGGAAACCTCTGGTAAATGGGCGAATGGACAAAAACACCTGCCTGTGGCGCGATCGCCGCCATAGTTGCAGCTAAAATCAGCGCCAACGCGACTCTAAGCTAAGTTTGAAACTTTCCCGCAAATAATCCACAGATAATCCACAGGCAGATCCAGACCGGCTCAAATCGGAGCGCTTTTTAGGTAGGTCGCATCATTGTGCGCTAGAGGGGGGTAGGCTTGTCAATGCTGCAAAATGTTGCGATCCTCTTCAGATAAAAATAAGGTTTACGAGAGAATCAGGGTTTCAGGGCATTTCTTGTTACATAACTTCATCATAAGACGGTGGTTTATGAGAAAGCTGCTTTTTAAGACTGAAATCCCCAACAACACGGCAAGTCCTTATGCTCTCGTTAAGGGCTGTGGAAAACCTCAGCTAATCTGTGGAAAAACCTCAACCCACTTGTGGAAACAGTGTGGAATGCGTGGGGAAAATCAAGCCAAAAGATAAGAATTGCAAAAAGTTGAAAAGTCAGAAGTTGCTGAATCTTGTCCGTGTTCCTTGCTTCTGCTAAAACCCAATCTGCAAGCGAGGAATGCTCCTAGAATAGATCAAGTGTTCTGTTGTGTCTATGCTGAAATAGAACACTTGATCTACAAGGATTGCGATTGGCAAAGGACATTTCTGAGAAAAATTCTGTCCGCGCAGAGGCGAGCGAGTGTTCGCTCCTTTCGGAGCTTTGCTAGCTGAAGCAATTTGCTAGCTTTTGTTGCTTGTGCTTTACCTTGCATTTCCTCAGAGAGAGGGATTATTGCTTTTCCACAGACACTTGGAGTTTTGCTTATGCTGCGATTAGGGGTGTGAGGGATGATCTGAAAGCAGCCGATTTTGATAATCTTCTAAAGGTGGGTTGTTCTTGAGGAAGCAAGGTTCGGCACTGCTTTCTTAAAAGTTTGCTTTTTAGGGTGAAAAGGTTGAATAGGGCAGATACCGTAACAAAATCACCCGGGTTGATTACTGAATGAGTGGTACTGAGATTTAGGTATGCAGACTTACTATTACGCTTTAGCCAGTCAAAAGTTTTTGTTGGAAGAACCCATTGATGAGGTGTTGCGGGAGCGGACACGCAACTATCAGGATCAGGGGAAAGAAATCGATTTTTGGCTGGTTCACCAGCCTGCCTTTTTGCAAGCACCTGAGATGGCAGCGATCGCTGCTAAGTGCCCAAAACCTGCTGCCGCAGTTGTTTCAACCAACCCGCAGTTGGTTACTTGGCTGAAGTTGCGACTAGAGTATGTAGCAACGGGTGAGTTTCAGGCTCCCTCTGCGACGATTCCTGATCCGCTGGCTTCTCTGGCTTCTGTGTCTTAAACCGCCATGGGCGACCCAATCATGCGCCAAACTCCAATAAAGTTGCCAATCAAGCTGTGTGTCTTCTCAGTGAAGGTGGCGCTTGCTGCTGTAGTTGCGGGGATCACTATCACGGGGATCAATATCACGGGGATCATGGGGCAGAGAGCGATCGCCCAGTCTGCTCCTGCCTGTGAGCCGCCTGCGGCAGGAGAATATCTGCTTCTAGTGGTCAGCGAGTCTGGCCAAACACCAGAACAGCTTCGGCGTACCTTACCGCCTAACGCCTCCACAACGGTTTGCCGCTATTTGGACAACACAGTTACTCGCGTCGGTGGCTTTACTGATGCTGAAGTTGCCAACTCGTGGGCGCAGTATCTGAGTGACCTTGGCGGAATGCAAGCATTTGTTGCCCGTCCATCTGAAGCGACTTCAACTCAGGCGCAAGCTCCTAACACACAGCCCGCTCCATCCACTGAGACACTGTCTTACAATCCCCAGCCTCTAGCCGCAGGCTATGCGGTGCTGGTTGACTACTTCAACCGTCCAGAAGCAGCAACTGATGTGCAGCAGGTATTAGGTAGTCAAGTAGGGCTAGTTTCCTATGGGCAGCGTCCTTACCTGTTAGCGTTGCATACCTCCGATGCGGCTGTAGCAAATTCTGTATTGCAGCGATTGAGCGATCGCAACTTCTTAGCATTAGTTGTTGATAGCCGTCGCGTCATTTTGTTGACCCCAGCGGTCGCCTCGGTTGATTAGCGGTAGACAGCACTAGTCACCTCAGTGAGGACAAAAAAGAAGGCAGAGCTTAGCCCTGCCTTCTTTTTTGTCCTAATAGATTTTGAAGCATGAAGGTAGCGCAGCGGAGCCGCGCTCCTTCATGCAGGAGGTTTAATAGAATCAAGCCGGGCCAGCTAACCAGGAAATCGTGATGCCTAACAAGCAGCCGACAATTACCTGAACGGGAGTATGTCCTAGCAGTTCCTTGAGGCGTTCTTCGGCAAATTCAGTGTCGCCCCGAAACAGTTCGTCCACGATCTGGTTGAGGATTCGTGCCTGTTTGCCAGCAGCCTGACGGACTCCGGTTGCATCGTACATGACGATGATGGCAAAGATTAGAGCGATCGCAAATTCGCTGCTCTCCCACCCCATTAATTGTCCTACCCCAGTTGCCAAGGACGACACCAGAGCAGAATGGGCGCTGGGCATTCCGCCAGTTTCAACAAGCGTGCGAAAGTTAACCTTGCCGTGTCGAGCAAACTCAAAGACTAACTTGAGCACCTGAGCGATTAAACAGGCGATGACTGCGATCAGCAGTACGTGATTATCCAAAATTGCACTAATGTCCTGCATGACGGCATCCCTCCCTTAGTGAGTCCTTAATAAGTTCGGGCAGTAATGTAGTCGGCGATCGCCATCAAAGGCCGAGCGCTTTCTCCAAAAGGCTCTAGCTGCGCTTTAGCATGAGCGATTCGCTGTTCTGCCTGACGCTTTGACTCCTCAATGCCCCAAATGCTGGGATAGGTCACTTTTTGAGCCTGCAAATCTTTGCCCACTGATTTGCCCAATTCCTCTTGGGTTGCCGTAATATCCAGCACATCATCCACGATTTGAAAGGCTAGCCCAATGTCTTGAGCATAGCTGGAAAGCCTTTGAACGTTAGCTTCTGACCCACCTGCCAACACTGCCCCGCACACTACAGCGGCTTCGAGCAGCGCTCCTGTTTTGTGGCGATGAATAAAATCAAGCGTTTCCAACGCGACATCGACCTTGCCTTCAGACTCCAGGTCAACCACTTGACCCCCAACCAGTCCGGCTGCACCCACCGCTCGCCCTAGCCGTGAAATGACTTGCAGAACTTGCTCAGCAGGTACTCCCTGAGTTTGCAGCGCAATGAACTCAAATGCATAAGCTAACAAACCGTCTCCCGCTAAGATCGCAACGTCTTCCCCATAGACCTTGTGATTGGTCAGCTTGCCCCGGCGATAGTCATCGTTATCCATCGCAGGCAAATCGTCATGAATCAGAGACATCGTGTGGATCATTTCTAGGGCACAAGCCGTTGGCATTGCCATTGCAGCACTCCCGCCCAGCAGTTCACAGGTTGCCAGACAAAGAATTGGGCGCAGACGCTTGCCCCCTGCCATGAGAGAGTAGCGCATTGCTTCATAAATCTTTTCCGGATAGACGACTGCAATGGACTGGTCCAGGGCGGATTCTACACGAGCTTGTTGGGCGGATAGGTAAGTAGAAAGGTTAAACTCTGACTGAGATAAATTCATGGCGTTAGTCACGGCTAGCCCTTGATTCCTCACACTTCTGATTCAACTTAAAATTTCCGTTTGTGCTACGAAAGTTTTGCACAGTTTGCGCTCAAAATTATCAGAACTTACGCATTCACGAAAAATAGGGGCTTAAACTCCTAGTTAGCGTTTGGACTGCTCGAATCTGGAATTCTGTCTGCGTAAGTTCTGATGGTCGTAGCAGCCACTTAGGAAGATTTTACGATTGCAAGTGTCTGCAAGGATATAGCTAGAGATTAATCTCCGCTTAATCTCAGGGGTGTAACTTGCGGCGGTAGCTCCATACGGTGTTGTATAACAGCATGGCAACCGTCATTGGCCCAACTCCACCGGGAACGGGCGACAGCCACTTGGCTACCTTCTGGACGTTGTCAAAATCTACGTCACCTACCAATCGGGCTTTGCCAGTCTCGTCTACAATCCGATTGGTGCCCACGTCGATCACTGTTGCACTGGGCATAACCATGTCTGCTGTGACGAGATTGGGATGACCGGCGGCTGCAATGAGAATGTCTGCACCACGGGCGATCGCCTCCAGATTTTGGGTACGCGAGTGGGCAACTGTTACTGTTGCATTCGCATTCAGCATCATCAGTGCCAAAGGTTTGCCAACCAGCGTACTGCGTCCAATAATCACGGCGTGTTTGCCTGTCGGGTCGATTTCATACGCTGCCAGCAAACGCATAATCCCGGCTGGGGTACAGCTTCGCAAACCGACTTCAGCGCGTACCAGTCGTCCCAGGTTGAGCGGGTGCAGCCCATCGACATCTTTATCAGAATCAATCTGACTCAGCAGTGCAACAGCATCAAGATGAGTGGGCAAGGGAAGCTGAATCAAAATGCCGTCTACCGTTTCATCTTGATTAAAGTCGTGGATAAGTTTTTCTAGCTCCAGTTGAGTCGTTTCTGCTGGCAGATGTTTGCCTACGGAGGCAATGCCAACTTTTTCACAAGCCCGCTCTTTGCCTCGCACGTAGGATAGGCTAGCAGGGTTATCTCCTACCATTAGCACTGCTAGCGCCGGGGGACGGCCCATCTGGGGCTGCAAGGTTTCGATCTGTTGAGTTAACTCAATGTGTAACTGTGCGGCAAGTGCTTTGCCATCTAATATGCCAGCTCTACCAGTCATGTCTTAGCTCAGTGTCATTGTGAATGGGAACAGTCGTGCAAGTTGATACAACTAGACGCTCAAGGTTTACAGCTTAAATCCTTCACCGTAGTAATTTTACGTTCGTAGATAGAAGCTGCTTAAAAAAACATGCCCTGGGTAGATAGAAGTTTCTCAGAAACCGTGTTTCAAATTGTTAGCTCTCATACCAATTTTCTTTAAGTCCGCATATTTTGGAACGTGTCCCGCATAGGTGGAGCCTGTTTCAAAATATGCGGTTTCATGTAGAAGCGGTATTCAGTTTATTTTTGGGTTTTTAGCAATGCAGGCATAATGTTTCGCAGATGCGGTTGCTGATAAAGAGAATTTCTAAGCAGGTGATACGGTTGGTTAGAGTACGAGTTTGGCAATTTAGCATTCTGTTGGGGTTAATTGGGCTGTCGGGTTGTGCGGGCTGGTCAGAGGCAGTTTGCTTGAATGGACTGCAGCCAGGACAAGTTAGACCGATCGAGCGGATTCAAACTTGCTCTGCAACTAACCAGCTTGTGCGGCTGCAGGGCACCGTGGGCGATCGCGCTCCTTTGCTAAACGGGCAAGTCTACCAGCTTCAAGACAGCACAGGAACAGTCTGGGTTTTGACTTCTGATACAACCCTGGAAACTGGGGATCAAGTTTTAATTCGAGGACGGGTCCGATATCAAAGTATTCCTCTCGCTGGGCGGGAGCAGGGAGAATTTTATGTTGAAGAATTAAGCCAACTCGAACGCAGCGCAGCGGGTTCTCGTAGCTTTGATCCTCACCCTTCAATCCTTACTGCTTTATGATGCAAGCTGAAAAAGATAGCCGTCCGGCTGTAGCGATCGCCATTCTCTATCAAGACCATCAGTTTCTCATGCAGCTTCGCGACAATATTCCAGAGATCATTTACCCTGGTCACTGGGCTTTTTTTGGTGGACACCTGGAGCCAGGAGAGTCACCTGAGGTGGCAATGCGGCGCGAATTGCTAGAAGAAATTGGCTACAGTCCCCCCAGTGTGGAAGAATTCAAGGATTATGCGGATGCTCATGCGATTCGGCATGTCTATCACGCGCCTCTCACGGTACCTGTCGAGACCCTGGAGCTAAATGAAGGGTGGGATTTGGGGTTGTTTACCGTAGAGGATATTGTGAGGGGCGATCGCTACTCAGAACGCGCTGGGCAAGTGCGCCCCTTAGGAAAACCCCATCAGCAAATTCTATTAGATTTCCTCAAACGTTAGCCTTGTTAAATTCTTAAAATTGTGGAACTTGCGTATAGTATCCGGGAAAGCGTTAGAGCCAAACACGTTTCGATCAAGATTTCCCTACGGGGTGAAGTAGAGATCGTTGTCCCAAAAGGATTTGACCAGCGACGTGTTCCTGAAATCCTTCAGCGGCGGCAAGACTGGATCGCTAAAACGACCGAACGAATTGCGACGGAACGGCAGGCTACTCCGGCTGAGCCAACTGGAGCATTGCCCGACCAAATTGAGTGGCGATCGCCCCCCTTGACCTGGACGGTTGCCTATCTTCCGTCTGACGCACCCAACCTATCACTCACGACTCAAAAAGCGTCCCATCAACTCATACTACGTGGGCCAACCCATCATCTAGAAGCCTGTAGGCAAGCCCTGAGACAATGGCTCACCCGCCAGTCCTACTTTCATCTGGCTCCCTGGTTAAAACGAACTAGCAAGGAGATCAGCCTGCCTTACAGCCGCGTTTCTGTGCGGGGACAAAAGACCCGCTGGGCAAGCTGTTCTAGCCAAAAGTCAGTTAGCCTCAACCACAAACTGCTGTTTCTGCCGCCTGATCTGGTGCGGTACGTGTTCATCCATGAACTGTGCCACACGGTTCATCTCAACCATTCCGCCAAATTCTGGGCACTCGTAGAAAAAAAAGAGCCTAACTATAGAGCGCTGGATGCTGAACTAAACAAGGCTTGGCGCTACATTCCCGCCTGGGTCGAGCAATCTTTTGACTAAGGATGAAGAAGACCTACCAGTTCTTTTCGCAAATCTGTTATTATGATGTTTCGTCACCTGGAGAGGTGGCTGAGTGGTCGAAAGCGGCAGATTGCTAATCTGTTGTAGGAACAGTAATGCCCTACCGAGGGTTCGAATCCCTCCCTCTCCGTTTGAAATTGGGTACAGCGGCAACCATACAGGTTAAGCAAAAGGAATGGGGAAGGGCTTAGCCCTTCCCCATTCCTTTTGCTAGCTTGCCTTAGAATATTGCTTCCAGAATTCTAACGATGCCTGTGAGGGGCGAGAGTAAGAAGCCTGCGGTATCGGAGAAAGAGGCTAAGCTAGAACGCTCTACAATTACTGTGTCATTGCTGCGAAGGGGCGGATTTGCTTCCGGGTCAGCCGCCTGAGCTAAGTCAACTTCGATCGTTTCACGGGCAACGGTGCCATTGGGGTTTAGCCGAACCAGCTCAACGTCGCCTTCACTGGCGCGATTGTTGAATCCGCCTGCTGCTAAAATCGCCTGGTTTAGCGGTGTGTTAGGCGGAACGGCGATCGCCCCCGGCTCAGCCACTTCACCAACCACATTCACCGTAATTGTGTCAGGCGAAAAGCTAGCAGAGGAAATTTCTGTGGCTTCAGCAGGGCTGAGAGCAGTTGCCGTGGGAATGACAATAGTGTCACCGTCTCGCACGACTAAATCTTGGCTGATGTCACCCGTTCTCAGCAGTTCCCACAGATCTACCTCTAGTTCCTGGCTGGAACCGCCCAAACGAGGGGCAGGACGACGCACCAGCACTTCACGCACATTGGCATCTTGGGTAATGCCGCCCGCAAGCTTGATCACCTGCGTCACGGTTGGAATGCCTGCAATCTCTTCCTCAGAAACGACGTAGGTGCCAGGACGCTGCACCTGTCCGGCGATCGCAATATTGATTGCCCCCGCTTCCAGCAACGTGATCGTCACAAAGGGACGGCGCACATAGACTGCATAGCGATTTGAAATTTCAGCAGAAGCCTGGTCGATGGTCAATCCACGCACCGGCACAACGCCAATTCGAGGCAGACTCAACGTCCCGTCTGACAAAACCTGATATTCACCGCTGTATTCAGGTACTTCAAAAAGGTCTAGCCGGACGCGATCGCCAGAACCCAGCGTGTAGTCTTGCAATGATTGAGCTGGATCAGCCGGAGCAGGCGCACCTGATTCCTGTGGGACAGCGGCAGGAGGGGTTGGGTTAGGAGCAATCCCGCTGTTTGAAGGGATTTGGGCGATCGCTGAGGGAACCTGGCTCAACACAACTAAACTGCTCAGGGCTATGCCCATAAATTGCGTTGTTCGCTCCAAACTCCTGACCATTCAACCCTCCGAAATGTTACTGAGTCACTTCAGCTAAGCCGACTGCACGAGACGATAACTCAATTCGGCGTGCGGCATTAGCCCAGTCTGTCCAAATTTCACCAATCAGATTCAACTCTTCGCGAGTGATTTTTTCAGCGGCTTTTACAGCCTTTTGAGGTTCGACGCCTGCCTTGATTAATTGTTCCTTGTAGGATTGCTTTAGGGTGTCAATCATAGGTTCGTCATTCAACTCCGTGGATGGATTTGTGTGGGCTCGATGCCATAGCCGTTACCTCTTTAGAGGTAGTAATGAAGCAGACTATAGCAGTGGAAAATGTTAAGAGATGTAATGTATCTAACAGGGAGCACAAGAGCTTAGCTTTTTAAGGGAGAACCTGCATTAAATCTGTCTTTGGGCATAGAGCAACAGATTGTTTTGGGAGGCTCAACAGAACCGCTATTTCTACTAATCGCTTTAGTAGGCGTTACGGCTGTTAAAAAAGACGAAAGCAGTTCTAAAGATGATGCTCAAATCTAGCCCTAAAGACCAATTCTTTAGATATTGCAAGTCGTATTCAACTCGCTGTTTCATCTTATCGAGCGTATCTGTCTCTCCTCGAAAGCCGTTGATCTGTGCCAATCCGGTAATACCAGGTTTGACTTTATGGCGCAGCATGTAGCCATTAATCAACTTGCGATACTGCTCGTTGTGATAAATCGCATGAGGACGCGGTCCAACGATGCTCATTCTCCCTTGCAGGACATTGATGAACTGGGGCAGTTCATCTAGTGAGGTGCGGCGCAAAAATCCTCCAAACTTTGTGATTCTGGGATCATTCTGCTTTGCTTGAACGACGTTTTCGCCATTCTCCATGACCGTCATTGAGCGGAATTTGTAGACGGTAATTTCTTGTCCATTTAAGCCATAGCGCCACTGCTTAAACAACACGGGTCCCGGTGAAGAAAGCTTTACGCCAATCGCAATGGTCAGCATTAAGGGTGACAGAAGGGCGATCGCCAAACTTGCAACAATAATGTCGATCGCCCGCTTCAAAACAGACTGTACTCCTGAAAAAGGAATTGTCCAGGCTGCGATTAAAGGAATGCCATTAATCTCGTGCGTTCTGTCTCGCATCAAACTAAATTTGAGAACATTTGGCACAAAATAAACGCAGGCAGTTGTGTCCTGTAGTTCGCGCATCAAGGTGTTAAGCATTTCCTCATTCTTCATCGACGTGGCGATGTAAACTACGTCAATGTGATGCTTGCGAACGTACTCTGGCAGTTCCTCTAGAGTGCCAATTAGCTTACTGTTCGTAAGTTTTGGCTGAGAGGATATGACCTGGTCAAAGAAGCCATGCAAGTTGATCCCCAGTTTGGGGGAGTTGCGAATTTGTGCCGCTAAATCTAGCCCTGATTCGCTAATGCCCGCGATTACCGCTGTTCGTGTGTTGCAACCCAAGGTTGGAAGCTGATGTAAAAGTGCCTCCAAGTTTAGGTGAAAGACATACAACCCAATTGGAACAGATAATGCCCAGGCTAGCAACAGTTCGCGAGAAAAGTAATTTGAGCTATGGGTTAGATACCCTAACAGAAATAGCAACGCTAAAATGATTCCCCAACCCAGCAAAATCCGGGAAGATTTAGCGATTAGCTCATCTTTTTGATCGGCGCGATAGAGCCCTGTTGCTTTGAAAATGGAAGGTGCTAGCAGAAATGTCAAAGCCGCTAGCAGAATGTAAGGCGTGGTGAATGGTACACCATACAACTGATTCCAAATGGACAGTAAAGCGATCGCTACAATCGGGTCACATACTCGCTGTAAGGGCAGTAATGTAGAGCTATAGTCTCCTAGCAACTTCAAATTATTGGCTTGCATTTAGCAACTCCTACACTACGCAGAATCGTGATAGCTAATCGGTCTTTACCGATGGATTTTTTGCTTGATTCAGGTAGATGTCCTGTGACTAACAGCATCTCATTAAAGATGCTTGCTCTAGATTTGATAGCAGATGAAAAAGATAGGAGGTTGAAAAGTCGCTTACTTGAATTGACGGGTTTGTTTTCCCTTAAGTTCCAAATTCACACCCAGCGCATCAATTCATGCTGTTCTAACTTTTCACATTTATGGGTTTCCTAGTCCTTGCTATTACCTATGAAGTATAACGACTGAAATCGAACTCTATCCTGTGTCCAAACTCACACTTCATGAAAACTTAAAGAATTACTTCATGAAAACTTGACAGTAGGTTCTGGTTTTATGACCATAATTTTCAGAACCTTTTCAAAAGTCACCCCAAAGCATATTAGAAACGGTTAAAACCTATACCAAATCTGGCTTTTTAGAAGGTTTTTAGCTGCTTAACTATTCATCCTTCCAAGAATGCTAGCGATCCGGATCGGATGAGATTAAAGATGACATTGGTAAACTAGAAGAAGGCAAAATTGATTTACCCAATCAAGCTGCTAGGCAAGTGGTCATCACTGAACGAAGTTGTAGGGTGTGTTAGGCGAGTCTACAACGCACCCGTCCTTCAAGGCTACGGAAAGATGCGCTACGCTACTGCTAACGCATCCTACGATAAATCAAGGCCACCTGTTTAGGGTTTCAGCTTTAACCCGTTGATCCTATTTACTCCTAATCTGTTCATGGTTCTATCTTTTAGTGTTATGCCACTTTTGCCCTCAGCCCTTGCTGCGCTCTGGTCTTTGCCGTTAGATAGCCTGATGTCCACTCAAGGCATCATGGTGATGCTGTTGGTTGCCTATGCTGGGGCGATGTGGATGTTTTTAACCAGTGCGCCCAAGGTTCACACGGTGATGGTGTCCGACTTGGAACTGGCAAAGCAATTTTATGAAGGGCTGCTTGACCTGGCGGTTGCTGATGTGCCGCTGCACTACTACTACAACTACGAGCAAACGTTAGGAACGGCTGGAATTGACCCTTTTTACATGTCTGCTGGGGCGATGGGTCAGCCTGCAACGCAGCAGGCAAACAGCCCAGATGGCTTGTGGTATCAGCTCAAGAAAAATACGCAGCTACACATCATTAGCGGAGCCAGCTTAGGACAAAAGGACCGTCAGCGTCACGTTTGCTTTGACCACGATTGTCTGGAGCAGGTGTTGCTGCGGGTGCAGTCACGGGGCGTGAGGTACAAAATTCGGCGAGAAAAGCCGCTTAACTTTTTGGTTAAAGATATAGATGGCCGCGTGATCGAGATGGCAGAAATCTCCAACTAAATTAGACGCCGTTACGCTAATACCGTTTCTACAGAAACAAGCTACAGATGGAAGGGCATCCCGCGAAGCGGGATGCCCTTCCATCTGTAGCTCTAATTTTTGGAAGTAGGATAACTGCCGTTGGGGAGGGTGACGGTGAAAGTGGTGCCCTGGCTAGGTTTGCTTTCGACCTGGATTTGTCCCTGGTGATTTTCTACGATGACTTTGGCGATCGCCAATCCCAGCCCGGAACCCGTCGTTTTTGCAACTTGATACCCAACCGAGGGTTTAGCGTGGGTTCGCGCTGGGTCAACTCGATAGAAGCGATCGAACAAATGGGGTAGCGCTTCCTCAGGAATGCCAACGCCTGTATCTGTGACTTGAATTTGAAGTTGATTTAGTCCGTGGTGCTTTGCGTGCTGAAGCCTAACCTGGACTTCGCCGCCTGATGGGGTGTACTGAACGGCATTGCTGACCAGGTTGGTAAATAGCCGAGTAAACTGATCGCGATCGCCCTGAGTTTTGTATCCTGAAGTTCCTTCGTCAGCAATCTGGAATGAGAGCGCAATCGCTTTTTCACTGGCGATCGCCCCCTGTTCTTCCAAAACTTCTTCGATTAGCTCGTCCAAAGCGATGGGATCAGTGCGTTGAGTCATTCCCCCATCTTGTCGAGCCAGAAACAGCAGGTCATCTACGAGCCGTCCCAGGCGGCGAGTCAACCGTTCAACCACTCGTAACTGACTTTGGAGCAGATGCGGGTCGGGGTCGGGATCGGTCAAGGCAACCTGCACGTTGGTTTGAATCACCGCGATCGGATTCCGTAATTCATGGGATGCATCAGCGGTAAACTGCTTAAGCCGCTGGTAGGAGTCGCGCACGGGAGCGATCGCCAACCCTGATAGCAACCAGCCAATTGCTGCCACTGCCCCCACCATCAGCGCTGTTCCCAGGCTTAAATCGATGATGAGTTGCCGACTTGGTTTTGTGACTTCAAACCAGGGATGGCTGACCCGCAGATAGCCCAACACCTGCCGCCCGATTTGCACTCGCTGAGTCAACTGACGCAACAGATGGTCAGCCGTCAGGTGGATCGTTTCGCCATCGCTAGGATGCAGTGGAATGTCAAGCGGGCTGGAGAGGGTAGACCAGAGTAGTTCTCCAGTTGGGCTAAACCATTCCAGATCAATGTGGTCGTCCTCAACCGTCGCTGCATTGTCGCGAAAGCTGGCTTCGATGTTGATTCGTAAGGGTGCTTCAAGGGTTGTCCCGTCCCAGGGCGATCGCTCAATCACCAGCGATCGCTGTACTACCTCCACGACGTGGTTGAGCGTATCGTCTACCCGTTCTACCAGCGTACTGCGGACATAGAGATAAAATCCGCTGGCAAACAGCAGCAGTAGTACAGCTGTAACTGCGGTATACCAGAGCGCAAGACGACGACGAGTGGCTTGAAACATGTTATGGTTTGTGAATTCTATCTCGCTGCTTTTATACTCCGATATTTCACCTCGCTCTAGCTATTGAGGGAAACAAAGAAGGGTAAAGGTAGCTTTTCAGCTTAAAGATCAAGCTCTTGGTCAGCGGACAGTCTTAGAGAACAGCAAACTGACTGCTCAAATCTACGGATGCTGCTCATTAAAATTGCTCACACGGCCTGTCAATTAAAGGACACAGAGCTTTACATATCTATATAGTTATGCCTGCATCCGGCTTGATCCTGTGCTAGAGTTACATCGAGCATTAAGTTCGGTTGATAAGGCTCGTTTTCATATCTCCGAATCTCAATCTCTACACACTCGATTTGGAGATTTTCCATGTCTATTTACGTTGGCAACCTTTCTTACGAAGTAACTTCTGAGGATGTAAGTGCGGTTTTTGCCGAATACGGAACTGTTAAGCGCGTTCAGCTGCCCACTGACCGTGAAACCGGGCGCATGCGTGGTTTTGGCTTTGTCGAAATGTCTTCTGATGCAGAAGAGGCAGCTGCAATCGAGGCTCTAGATGGTGCTGAGTGGATGGGGCGTGACCTGAAAGTCAACAAAGCTAAGCCTCGTGAAGAAAGAAGCCCCGCAGGTGGCAACCGTAGAAACAACAACCGGGATGGGTTTTCTCGTCGCTACTAAGTTCTAAGTCCTTTCGACTAATGCTATTCGCCTTTTAAGGCGCTAGCTCTAAGCTGTTTGAGCAAGCGGGGTAGGCTTCTTGTTCTACCCCGCTTTAAATTTTTAAGCCTTTGCGAGATCCTATCTGTTTTCCATTGAGATGGACTTTAGGTGAGCCAGGCGACTAACCCATACGCAGAAGGAGACGGCATGACTCAAGTTATTGTTGGTGAAAATGAAGGGATCGAGTCTGCTCTACGTCGATTTAAGCGGCAAGTTTCTAAGGCAGGAATTTTTTCAGATATCAGAAGATTGCGCCATTTTGAAACTCCCATCGAGAAACGCAAGCGCAAGGCGATCGCCAGAAGACGCAAACGCCGGTTTACTCGTTAACCATTTTTGCTTGTGATGAAACTCCAAATCAGGTGCGAAAGGCGTATCTCTTCAGAGGATGCGCCTTTCGCATTTTTTAGTGTTTTGGCTGTATAGCTGTAGCCATATTGGTTAGGACAGAAGGAAGGGCACCCCGCTTCGCGGGGTGCCCTTCCTTCTGTCCTAACTTAAGTGACTGGCGCTGTATTACTGCTTCTGCCCTAACTCAGTCAGGAACCGTAAGGCCTTGGCAACGTAGCTGGCACAAAGGTAAGGCGAGCTTTCATAGAACGATCGCCAGGCACTTCCTTTGTTTTCGTCATAGCGATCGGTCTGTTCCGGGTTTTTGTCCAGCCAGGCCAGGCGAACTGCGTGTCCAATCAGCACATCCAGGACGACATACTCCTCAATTTGCAGGTCGGGGTTGCGGTCGGCGATCGCTGCCAGTTCCATCAGCGCCTCAATATTGACGTGACGATATTCGGGAGCCTCCATCTTGTTGAGCAGATGTTCAATCCGTAGGGCAAAGTTCTTTTCCCCGGGTGTCATTTCAGCCAGAATCAGTTCGCTATCCAGGCGATTCCGCCGATCGAGCTTATCGCCGATAACGAGTCCCTTTGAGTGTTGTAGGACCTGCCACACCTTGGGGTAAAAGTTTCGGGGAACGCGGTTAAGTGCGCCATCACGCTGTCGCTGTCGCCACCAGCTATCGGTGGGTGGCTCCACTTCCTTGGTTTCTGGAGAAACGACCCACTGAATATCGCTTTGCTGCCTGACGTGCAGCGACTCTCGCTGAAACAAGGTTTGGTTTAACCCGGCGTATCCTTCCAGGACTTGACGTAAACGGGTTTTGACCTCAAACGGGCTAAGCTGCATTAGATGCTCGTATGCCTCGTCCTGAGTCATGTTTAGCTCTCGCGCCAGTTCGCTGGTGATCAGCAAAATCAGGTAGCCGACTCGCAGGGTCAGCAGCCCATTGAATAGATGGGGATCAGTTTTGATCAAGATGCCCAGGTAGATCAAGATTTCTTGGGTGATTGAGCGATCGCGCACATCTTTCCCGCAAAACTCCCGAATCTTGTCCATCACCTCGGTGTGCGACATGGGGCGAGCGATCAGCGATGCTTCACTGTAAGCTTTGCCGACCGTAATTTGCTTTTGCCGAACGACGATATCCGTCACGGCATCCGACAACCCAATATCTACTTTGTTGAGCAAGCCCGCTGCCCGCCGAATGATCGCCCAAAGCTGTACCTGTCCAGCTTTGGTGTAAACCTCGTTAAGCAGATCGGCGACTGTGACTGGCTGACCCGGACCCGCAAACCCTGTATCAAACTCTAAGCCTCGCAGTTGCGTCAAACTATCCAGCAGTTCGATTTGTTCGTACAAATTAGTTGCTTGGCGCAGGCTGCTAATCAAAAGCTGAATGTTCGTTTCGCACTCCAGCGTAAATTCCTGAGTGCTGTTCAGCAGCCAGTTTCGGTCTGGATGAAAAATCAAATACTGAGCGAGAGGCAAGGCATCCTGCACGGGTGATTGCATCAATTCAAGGCTGTGGACGTAGTCCACTCGTTCTGTGCCAGCCGTCAGCATAAGCTGTCGCAGGTGCCCTAGTTTGACTGCAACGCCATTACATTCCCCGTCACGCAACTCCTTGATTAGCTCTAGTAGTGGGGCTTCGTCGATTGATTCTTGACCAATCTCAAACATGTCATGGGTCAGCAACAGGGTTACAACCGGACGACCTAACTGATACCAGTGGCGCTTGATGTAAGCCAGTTCCCCTTTAATTTGGGCAACTAGAAAGTGGTAGTCCAGAGTTAGGTAAAACTGCTGCTGATCGAGAAAAGCAGGCAAAAACACGGCTGTCTCGCCCTGGAGGCGAAAAATTCTAGAAGTGGTCAGGCTGCGAAGACGGCGTACTGGGCGACCGCTCAACCCCAACGGGTCGTTGCGCCCTACTTGGGCGTAAATCATAGACAAGTCTTCCGCTTGACGCACCTGAACTGGCTCTACCTGCTTGGGGGTTTGAGTGGCAATGCCATAGGCAGCCAGTTCTTGTTGTAAGGATTCGTCCTCAGCGAGCAGCGCAATTTGCACCAGCGGTTCGCGGTGTTCTTCCAGGCGCAGGTGCCGTCCTAGCGGGTCAATATCGCCGATCGCCAGTAACCCTTCTCGCAAAAACTGCCCCAGCAGATACAGGCTCTGGGCCCAGACCAGCGGCAGGTTTTCGTTAGGCTGGCGAGGTTGGCTATGGGGAATAGCGCGTTCGGCGGCAATGTTGTCGGCGGGCACATAATATAGCTCTGGCAATAGCTGTATCCCGTCCACGTTGACCAGTAATCCTTCTAGTCGTTTTTGGTAATCTTCGGACTGTTGGCGATCGCCCCGAAACAGCGCATCCAGCAGCAGGTACGTAAAAAATAGCGGCCACTCACACTCAATATTTTCAAACTGCTTCAGTTCCCAGGGTTCGTAGTGCAGACGACTGACATCTTCTAGCACAGTCTGGTGTCCGTCTCGCAAAAACCGCTTGCAGCCGTACTTGCCCTGAAGCTTGCTGACGACTTGATTACGAGTCCGCTCTACCAATGCGACATTCTCAACTGCGAAAGCCGGAAACCCAATCACGCTCAACAGCGCTGCATCCACTTCTTTAGAATTGGACTCTCTGGGCAGCAATGACTCCAGCGTGATCCGGGCGCGGGCGATCTCGTCAGGCAAAACGTGGATGACCGATGCCTGACTCCCCTGAACACCAAACAGATTCAGCCCGTTCATCGCTTCCAGTGCGGCTTTTGCCATACCGACCGAGCTAGCGTTGAGTTCAGCCTTGCCATGATTAATTTTGTTGCCCCGCTCCCAAATGCCATAGTCGGGAGTCCGGTAGGCGCGACCGATGTAATAGACTAGGTTTTGAATAAAGTTGACCTCATCCAGGGTGAAAATAATTTTCAGCCCAGAAGCTGTCATTTGCGCCAGCATCAGCAGGTATAGCGAGGTCGCATCCAGTTGCAAATGTCCCCATTCGTCATCGCCAACCACCGTGTCACCCGTTGCCGTGTCGTATTTGGCGTGAAGGGAGTCTAACGTTGCCTGAGTCTGTTTGAATCGCTCTACTTTGTCAGCCTGCCGCATCATGGCAAACAGCAAGCCGCGCATCAGCTTGACAACACTGTGTTCTAGCTCGTAAGTGTGCCCCTGGTCTTCGTCCACTTTGCGGTAGGCTAGCGCCAACCCCCAAACTGCCAGAATGCTGTAGACGTTATCTCGGACCCAGGCATCCGTATAATCCCCGTGAATGTTGACTGCTGTGCTTGCAGGCAGCAGCCCGGATACTGGGTTTTGGCGGGACAAAATA
The DNA here is from genome assembly GCF_014695745.1 of Leptolyngbya sp. FACHB-671. Lineage (NCBI taxonomy): Bacteria > Bacillati > Cyanobacteriota > Cyanophyceae > Leptolyngbyales > Leptolyngbyaceae > Leptolyngbya > Leptolyngbya sp. FACHB-671. The sequence goes on from NZ_JACJOV010000150.1 coordinate 59,464, forward strand.
ACGGCTTTAACCTCCTGGTAATACCCTTCTAAGCGGGTTTTGAGGGACCCAAAAACGGCTGGCTGAGTGGTTTGAGCAGGCTGGGAGGTTGTAGTTTGCATATTCTGATATTTAGAGGTGGAGCTTAAGCCCTGGTTTAAGGGTTGAGTTTTCGTTCGCGAAGCGCACAAAAACCAGCTCTCTCAATCAGGGTTAAACCACGTCCTACGTGTGATGAAGTGGTCAGTAGGCGAATGCTCGGAGGCAAAGGGCGATCGCCCTCTATTGCTACAAAAACATTCCTCATGATTATGGCTTGTTTAAGCCCTCGTTTAAGCTTCATTCACTACTTAAGACGGACGCGAAAGATAAATGCTACGCCGAGCTTAATTAATTCTTCAGATCTTTATTTAAGGCTGCCCAATTTGCCTGTATCTTTACGGAAAGGTTGATAGGCTGAGAAAGTAAATCTCTGGGCAAAAGATTTGTTGAAGCAATCGGTCAGAGCAGACTGCTGGAGCAACTCTAGCTCAGCTTCAGAAGCTTACTTCTGAGAATTTTAGAACGCAGGTGATCGCCATGTCTCGCCGCTACAACGATAACCAGGCTCCGCTAGTCAAAATTGTCTACTCTAAAGTTGAAGTGAACGGCAAAGTTGAACTCGTTCCGCTAGAGCTATACGCTGACGGCACTCTACAGCGCAGCGCATAGGCAATCCAGGGTTGAGCTTGACGACTGAGAAAGCAACATTCAGTTTCCAAGTTCATTCCCTTAGCATCTTTAGATCTTTACAAAGTGTCTATCTCCCCAGGGCAGTGTAAACCGCCCTGCTTTTTTTCGCGATTTTCTGCCTTAAAATCCCGGGCAATGGTGATAAGCTGCGAATTGGCAATTTGTAGTGGCGATCGCAAGGTGAAAAGGAATGGGTATGCCTGAGTCGTTTCAAATGCCCAAGCAGTTAACGGTGCTGGGGCTACCCGTGCATTTGTTGGACGATTATCCAGGTTGGTTAATTCAGCGGCTAAACCTGCGAAAGGGCGTACATGTGGTGACGCTAAACGCAGAAATGTCGATGATAGCAGAGCAAAATGCTGCTCTGGCAACGGTAATTCGACAGGCTGATTTGGTGATCCCCGATGGGGCTGGAGTGGTGTTTTACCTGGGGCTTCGGGGTAAGCGAGTACGCCGTCTTCCAGGAATTGAGCTGGCAGAGGCTTTGTTGCGGCGATCGCTTCCTACTCCAGCTGATTCATGCTCGCCTTCTCGCCCACTCAAAGTCTTTTTCTATGGCGGCGCGCCCGGTGTGTGTCAGTCTGCTGCTGAAGTTTGGCAACAGCGAGTGCCGGGTTTAGCGCTCGTAGGCACTCAACACGGCTACCTTACGCCCGAAGAACAGTCCCAATTTCGCCAAACGCTCAAGGACTTGCAGCCTGACATCATTTTGGTTGGGTTAGGTGTGCCACGCCAGGAAATGTGGATTGCTGAACACCGCCATCTTTGCCCTGAAGCGGTATGGATTGGCGTTGGTGGCAGTTTTGATATTTGGTCAGGCACCAAAACCCGCGCCCCAAAATGGCTGCGAGAAAATCACCTGGAATGGGTTTATCGGCTGTATCAAGAACCCTGGCGCTGGCGGCGCATGATGGCTTTGCCTAAATTTGCGCTGCGGGCGCTAGTGCATTCTCGTAGCTGAGCCCCTTACTCAACTGGACAAATACCGAGTAGCTAAATTGCTATTTTTAGGGTGAATGGGGCACACCCTAAAAATATGCGGTCTTGGAAAAAATTGGTATATGATAAGAAATACTGTCTTAAACGGGGATAACAGAATTTTTCATGGCTAAAAAGAGCATGATTGAGCGGGAGAAGAAGCGCAAAAAGCTGATCGAAAAATACGCTCAAAAGAGACAAGAACTAAAAGAACAGTTTGACAGCGCGGCTACTCAGCAAGAAAGAGTCGCAATTCATCGTCAAATCCAGCAGCTTCCGCGCAACAGTGCCCCCAACCGCCTTCGCAATCGCTGCTGGCTCACAGGCCGTCCTAGAGGCTATTACCGTGATTTTGGGCTTTCTCGTCACGTGATTCGGGAAATGGCTCACCAGGGTTTGTTACCCGGTGTGGTCAAGTCTAGCTGGTAGTTTCCTTTCAGTAAAACAGCTTGAAGCTGCACAGGACAAGCTAAAGCACAAAGCTTAAACCTAGCAGTGCTGTACCAATTAGAAATAGAACCTAAAATCCCCAGATTCTCAAAGAGTCTGGGGATTTTAGGTTTAAGGTGGAAAAACCAACTGCTTTAAAAACTAATGGCTAGCTTGAATAAAGGCGATCGCCCCTTCCCACTTCACCACTTGATTGAGTAAATATTTTGTAAATAACTCACGCACGGTTCTCACTTCGGACTCACTTAAAGAATTAGAAAGGTGATCTGCATAGCTGGGGCGTGATTCTCCCGGTCGAAACCAGCGTTCCAGTAAGTGAGAGGTAATGCGGATGTCGGTTTGGGTTTGTTCGACCTGGATGTCAACAGTTAGGTTTGCGGTGTGAAAGAGCGCTCGCAACTCATCCACATCCCAATTCACCATTGGATCAGATGGGTTAGTGTAAATACTTTCTTCTGCTTTAATCAGTCGATTCAACAGTTTTTTAGTGAACCGTTCAGGCTCTAGCAAGCGGTAAAGCCGCTGGGTATGGCGGGGAATGGTTTCTGCTAAAGTGAGTGACCCAGCAGGTTGAAGTCGTTCTACCAGTGAGTTGAGAATGAAGGGGCGATCGCTCTCTTGCAAAAGAGCATTACGTCCAAGAATATGGTCAAACCGAATATCGGCATACTTTTCTAGCGCCCGCGGCAGGTCAGCTAATGAAGATTGCAGCACAATCGGACGTGAGAGTTCGGGTAAAATAGATGCCTGTTCTTGCAGTGCTTCAGCATCGTTAATGGTGCGAACGCAAGCATATACGCCGCCTTCGGGCACTCGGCGCAGGGCTTCCCAGGTGAGTAATCCGCTACCTGCGTTCAAGTCTAGGATCAGGTGATGGCGTTGGGGTTGAGCGAGATGAAAGAGGCGATCGCGCACCAATCCTAACTGTTCTCCCACTTGGCTCAAAGTCCGCTGTAGCCAACGATCCTGGGTAGAGTTTGTCGGGCTAAAAGTGAGAACTTCGGGTAACGCTACGCCAATTCCTTCTACCAGTGAGGCAAGCTGTTCTTCTCGTCGTCGGGCTACCTGCTGCTGAATGTCCTCCTCATAGCCCTGGTTAGAGGGCTGGTAAAACACCTGTCCTTGGAGGCTGTTGGGCAAATATTGCTGCGCTACCCAATGTTCTCGATAGGAGTGAGGATAGAGGTACCCAGACCCGTGCCCAAAGCTGTGCTTATCCTGGTTTGCGTCTCGCAGATGCAGCGGCACATCCTCTTCCCGCTCTCGCTCAACCGCAGCAAGGGCATCAAAAAATCCCATGACACTGTTGGATTTGGGTACCGTTGCTAGATACAGTGTCGCCTGCGCTAACGGATAGCGTCCCTCGGGCATTCCCACCCGATCAAACGCTTGGGCACAGGCATTCACGATCGCCACTGCGTCAGGAGCTGCCAGTCCGACATCTTCGCTAGCAAGAATTAGCATCCGCCGAAAGATAAAACGCGGATCTTCTCCGGCGTAAACCATGCGTGCTAACCAATACAGTGCTGCATCTGGGTCAGAACCGCGCAGGCTTTTGATGAAGGCGCTGATCGTATCAAAGTGAGCATCCCCTTCTTTGTCGTAGAGGACTGCTCGCTGCTGAATCGACTCCTCGGCTACCGATAGGCTAATGGGAATCACGCCATTTTCATCGGCAGGCGTGGTTTCAACTGCCAGTTCCAGTGCATTCAGCAGGGCACGGGCATCGCCGTTAGCTACGTTAACCAAGTGATCAATCGCATCGGGGTGAAGCTGAATCGTGAGTTTGCCGTAGCCGCGATCGCCATCCTGTAACGCTTGCATCACAACTTGCCTCAAGTCATTCTCATCCAGCGGCTTAAGCTGAAAGATGCGCGATCGGCTCACCAGTGCCTTGTTTACCTCAAAGTAAGGATTTTCTGTGGTTGCGCCAATCAAAATCACTGTGCCGTTTTCCACCCACGGCAACAGGGCATCCTGCTGCGACTTGTTAAACCGATGCACTTCGTCCACAAACAGAATTGTTTTCTGGGCATACATGCCGCGTTTCTCTTGGGCTGTGGCGATCGCCTCTCGAATCTCCTTCACGCCTGCCAGCACTGCATTGATTGAGATGAAGTGAGCCTGAGTCGTGTTGGCAATAATCCGCGCCAAAGTAGTCTTTCCCGTTCCTGGCGGACCATAAAAGATGAGTGAGGAAAGCTGGTCTGCCTGAATTGCCCGTCGCAGCAGTCGCCCCTGCCCGATGATGTGATCCTGCCCGACAAACTGATCTAGCGTCCGGGGACGCATCCGGGCGGCTAGAGGGGCTTCGGTTTCGATCAGCTGCTGGCGCTGTTGGTCAAACAATTCCATGCCCAAAGGGATGCCGGATTGCAACAAGTACTAGTATCGGGGAAAAGCTGCCCAGAATTCAGGTTCAGCTTGGTAGAACTGACAGATGTGTAATGATTATCGACGCTGCTGTTCTTTTTAACCTAAAAGTATGGTACTACTGTCAGTTTTTGACCAGCTCCGCCAAGTTGCTCAGGCGTTGCAGGAAGGTGTGGCTCAGTTCAAAATCAGCCAGTAGTCCAGTTCTGTTTTGCTAAACTCAGAGTAAATTTTCAGTATCTTTCCTCGCACAGGAGACTTGTCATGCTGACTGTTGCTCAGGCACGACCTAATGAAAGAGCCAAATTTATTCAGCAAACTTATCTGCATCTTGCGGGAGCAGTCGGAGCGTTCATTCTCGTAGAGTTCTTGCTATTTCAGCTTGGAATTGCTGGAGCCATTACCAATCTGGTTGCATCTAGTCGCTTTAGCTGGCTGCTGATTTTGGGTGGGTTTGCGCTGTTGGGCTGGTTTTCGCGCAGTCTGGCAGCCAAAGCTGATTCCATTAGCACGCAGTACACAGGTTTGGGAATCTATGTCGTAGCAGAAGCCCTAATCTTTGCGCCAATTCTCTACCTTGCTGCCTTCTTTGCTGATCCGACTGTTTTGCCAACGGCTGCAATTTTGACACTGTTCCTGTTTGCAGGTTTGACGCTGATTGCCTTTACGACACGCACCGACTTTACTTTTCTGGGCGGCATTCTCAAGATTGGTGGACTGGTGGCGATCGGGCTAATTGTGTGTAGCGTGATTTTTGGCTTTAACTTGGGGCTGTTCTTTTCAGTGGTGATGGTAGTTTTTGCGTCGGCTGCGATTTTGTATGACACGTCTAAAGTAATGCATCACTATGCCACTCATCAATATGTTGCTGCGTCGTTAGAACTGTTTGCGTCTGTTGCGTTGTTGTTCTGGTACATCCTGCAAATTGTGATGTCACTTTCTTCGCGCCGTTAGCCATGCGGGGTAAAAAAAGGGAGGCAGGGTAAAGCCCTGCCTCCCTTTTTTTGTTTTTACTTGGTTCTTAAGCCGAAGTTTCTTCCATGTTGGAGGGACGGCCTTGGGGGGTTCCCCCAACCCCCCAGCAGGGGACGTGCTCGTCCCCCAAACCCCCTCCGCAAGGGATTGGGGTTTCGTGGCAGGACGCGCTTCGCATTAGTGAGTGGCAGGGGACTGCTGAACGTTTAACAGCAAATAGTGCTCAACAGTAGACTTCCTGCGTGAATGGTAGCACGGCTCCGCCGCGCTACCATTCACGCTTCAAACAGTGATTCATGCAGGAGGTCTAGTGTTATGACTTTGCGGGAAGAAAAGGCGATGGGAAGATGAGAATAGTGTGAAAAGTTTTACAACACTAAACTGTTTCACGAAACCTGGACACTCGGCTTTGATTCTTTAAAGGTAGTACGAGTTCCGGCTTTGAAATGATGATAGGACAAATTTTTAAGCGATCGCCCCTCCTCTTCACAGGTCTGGTAGGTCTGATGGCGATCGCCACCGCAAGCTGCACTGCCATTCCAACTGCACGAGAAAATGGTGGTCAAAGCACAGTGGCTACCGTAATGGTGGCGGATTGGCAAGAGGCACAATTGCTGCACACCTTACCCGGACATTCTAATAGCCGTTTGATTGATGTTCGCTCTATGACGATCAGTGCAGATGGTTCATCGCTGATCAGCGTTGGCATGAGTGGCAGCGAACCGAACGAGGAGGGATCGTATGACGGCGAAGTGAGAATATGGAATTTGGAGTCGGGTGAACTTACTTCTACAATACCTGGGCTGTTTGATGAAATGTCTGTTGTGACGGTGGGGGCTGATCGCCAAACCTTGGTGGTGGGCGATCGCTCTTACAACATTCAGCTTTGGAACCTGGAGACGGGAGAAAAGCTTCAGACCCTACCCAACATTGGCTATCTGACTGAACTACTCATTTTGAGTCAGGATGGGAAAACATTAATTACTGCCAATCCAGACGATCAGACGGTGCAGGTGTGGGATGTAGAGAGCCAGCAAGTTAAACAAAGTTTTAACGCGGCTCATGAGGCAATTGTGATTGAGGGAAGCGATCGCTCTGTAGAAGTTCCCGGTAGGCTTTCCAGAATTGCTCTAAGTGATGATGGTAAAACACTCGCTACTACAGGATTAGACAAAATTATCAAGCTCTGGAATCTGGAAACAGGGGAACTCATTCTCGCATTTCCAACTGATCATGAGTATCCGATTCATGCACTCACTTTCAGTCCCGATGGTGAGACGCTGGTAAGCGGCAGTTCTGATAATACCGTTAAACTGTGGAGTCAGGAAGGTGAGCTTTTGCACACCCTCACCGGACATTCGGCAACTGTTCTCTCCCTGCAATACAGCCCCAATGGAGAGGTTTTAGCCACTAGCGATTTGGATAGCACAGTCAAACTGTGGAATCCGACAACCGGTGAGTTGATTCAAACACTGGCAGAAGAACCTGTGCGAGAGGGTGGAACAAGCACTTCTCTCACTTTTAGCCCTAATGGTGAAATCTTGGCAGGTGTAAACTACGACGGCACGATTAAAGTGTGGCAAGTATCTCATTAACAGAGAGTCTCAAGGTCAAGCATTCAAATTAATCATCGAGCTTGCCTGCTGCACAATTTGCTTTTCACCTTTGAACGCCAGAAGTTCTAACGCCTGCTCAAGGCTGACCCATCGTGCTTCATGGACTTCGTGATCGTGGTTCTGGACATCACCACTTTCGTAAGCCAGCAGGAAGAAATGAACGAACTTATGAAAGCGCACTCGCTGCCCCTCCAGATCGCCAATGTACCAGTATTCAGTGACGTCAATGGGCTGAATCAGCTTGGTTTGAATTCCCGCTTCCTCTCGCACTTCTCGCAAAGCCGTTATTTCTGGAGTTTCGCCTAAATCTACAATTCCTTTGGGCAGCTGCCACCGCAATTTAGTTCCCACAGAGACAATCACAATTTCAGCCGTCGCTGCTCCAGGACGAAATGCCACCCCGCCTGCTGAGACTTGCTGAACGGTCAAAAGTTTGCTTCTTTCCGGTTTGAACTGCTCCATCGAATTAAAATTCACCACTGCTTTAAAGTACTTAAGGAAGAGACAAACAACTTCTGCCGGATGAGGGCTACCAATTTGGGTATTCGAGAGAGTAACATAAAAATTAGCAATGCCTCTTTAGGCATTGATGCCGAGTTAATCAGTTTTATGGACCGAAGTCCATCACTTAGTACTATTGTTCATCTCCCCTAACCTGGTGAGCTAAGTCTCCCTGCGCGGGGGAGGCTTAGGAGGTTGTGTCATGCTCACTCAGGACGCTCGCGATACGCTGCTGGATATTCAAGATTTTAATCGGCTCAAGCTAGAGCTAAATTATTTACCCGCTGTTGATGTGGGCGACTACATTACAGAACTTCCCCCAGAGCGACAAGCGATCGCCTTTCGCCTGCTCAACAAAATCCAGGCAACTGAGGTATTTGAATACCTGCCGCCAGAGGTGCAGGAATCGCTGATTAGCTCTCTTCAAGACGCGCAGGTGCATCAAATCATCGAAGCAATGCGCCCTGACGACCGGGCAGAATTGTTTGACGAACTGCCCGCTAGAATCGTGCGGCGGCTGTTGGCTCAAATGAGTTCTGGAGAACGCCAGGCAACCGCCACGATTCTCGGTTACCCAGAAGGCACCGCCGGGCGGGCAATGACGACGGAATATGTGCGGTTGCGACAGGGTTTGACTGTAGGCGAGGCACTGAGCAAAATTCGCCAGTCAGACCAGGATAAGGAAACGGTCTACTACGCCTACGTGACGGATGATGAGCGGCGGCTGGTGCGAGTGATATCGCTGCGCCAGCTTTTGTTCTCCATTCCCGATGCGTTGATCCGAGATGTGGCAAGCGATCGCGTCATTAAAGCCTACACCACTATGCCTCAAGAGGAAGTGGCGCAACTGATGAAGCGCTATGACTTGCTAGCGCTACCTGTGGTTGACCGAGAAGATCGTCTGGTGGGCATTATCACTATCGACGATGTTATCGACATTCTCGAAGAAGAAGCCACCGAAGATATCCAAAAACTCGCAGGTGTGAGTGGTGACGAAGCTGCCCTCTCCCCTCCCGCAGTCACCATTCGCAAACGTCTGCCATGGCTCTTGGGCAACATTGGGCTATACATTGGCGCGGCTAGTGCGATCGCCCCTTTTCAGCAGGTGATCTCCGTTGTGCCTGTGCTAGCGGTGATCATGCCCATCCTCTCTAACACAAGCGGCAACGTTGCGATTCAAGCGCTTTCCGTCACCGTGCGCGGACTAGGAATTGGCGAAGTCACTCCCAAAGACACCGTCCGTATTCTTCGTAAAGAACTATTGGCAGGACTGGGAACTGCTTTAGCATTAGGTTTCACTTTAGCAGTTCTATCTTTGATCTGGTCTGCTCCCCAAGAACGCTGGGTTGGTGCAGTCGCAGGCTCTGTCATGGTGATTAATGTATTTGTCGCTGCGACTGCCGGAACGCTCCTTCCAATGGGACTCAAGCGGTTAAACCTTGACCCCGCTTTGATTAGTGGCCCGTTACTCACTACTACTCTGGATGCGATCGGTTTTTTGACCTTCTTGGGGTTGGTTTCAGTCACGCTGGACCTTTTAGGGTGAGAGCGATCGCACCAAAGAATTATCATCTCATCCTATTACTCAATCACTTTTGCAAGAGATTCAAGCTCAGAATGGATAAAGTTAGGATGAGACTTCTGTAACGTGCGGTGCGATCGCCAAGCTTAATGTAAACGAAGTTTGGTTCGGTGCGTCTGGATCAAGCGTGAGATCGCCACCATGAGCGCGGGCAATTTCTCTGGCTAAGCTAAGTCCCAGTCCGGTTCCGTCAACTTTGCGGGTGTGAGCCGGGTCGCCACGGTGAAAGCGATCGAAGATGCGGTGACGGTCAGCGGCAGAAAGCTCTTTTGAAGCATTGCTGAATGTGACTAACACCATTGTGGACTGTTGCTTGGCATCAATCCGCAACCAGCCAGTCGGCAGGTTATATTTAATGGCATTGCTCAAAAGGTTTTGTAGCACCTGAATGAGTAAGTCGCGATCGCCCCAAACCCTTAGACCATCAGCAATTTCAGTCTGCACAGTGAGTTCGGGTGCAAGTAATTCCAAATCATCAACCATCTCAACCAGAATTGCAGACAAATCTACCTCAGCTTGATACAGGCTCATCTGTCCGGCATCGGCAAGGGAAAGCAACAGCAGTTTTCGCACAATCTCACTTAAGCGATGCGCCTCATCAAACAAACTGCCCAACCGCTGCTGCATCTCTGATCCTGCTTCAGCTTGTTGTAGCGTGCGATCGAGTTCACCTTGTAAGATCGTGAGTGGCGTTTTTAGCTCGTGGGCAGCATCGGCACTAAACCGAGAAGCCTGCTTAAAGCTGCGCTCCAGCCGCTCTAACATCTGATTGAAGACCTGGATCAATTCCACAAATTCTACATCGATCGCCTGACTGGAAAGTCGCTGGTCAAGTCCTTTTGCGGAAACATGTTGGATTGCATCAGTGAGTTGGCGAATCGGACGCAACGCTTGACCTGATAGCGTCCAGGCTCCTACCGCTACCAAAATTAACACTACAGGAATTGAGATCAGAAAAATATTGCGGATAACGACCATTTCCTGATCGATACTTTGCAAACTCACCGCGATCGCCACCTCAGATTGAGGAAATCGAATCGCACCAATACGCCAGGCTCCGCTAGTTTTGTATCGAGTTGCAAAGGGAAAGTTTGACAATCGGTCAGTTAGGGGGCGATCGCCCCTCATTCTTCTATCCTGATTGGGAGGTACTGTTTCAGGTAAATCAGTCGGTTCGGGCAACAGTCGAAATAGCGCTGATGCATCCAAATCCGCTGTCCAATTTGCCGACTGGTACAGCACACTGTTTCCCTGAGTAACCTGCAAAGCCACTAAACCAGTGCCTAACTCGCGGGATAGCATCGATTCATAGAACTGCCAGCGTTCTTCTTCTCCCAGGTGATGGGTTCGTTCTGGTGTACCGCGATCGCCATCGGGTAAACGCACAGATCGCCTCAGTTGATTTTCAAGGCTGGCATCTAGACGGCTGACTTTTGTATCGTAAATCAGCTTCCAGGAGACGACGCTAAATCCAACCAGCCCACTACCTGCCAGCAATACCAACAGTAGCGCCAGCCGTAAGCGAAATGATCGCTTCATGACTGAGGATCAGGTTGACGGAACCGATAGCCGACTCCGCGTACACTTTCGATCCAGCTTGGGTTGCCAGTTGGGTCAATTTTTTTACGAATTCGCTGAATGCAAACATCCACCACATTGGTGCTGGGATTAAAGTTATAGCCCCAAACATGCTCCAGGATTTGCGTTCGGGTAAAGACACGACCGGGCGATCGCATCAAATATTCCAACAGATTAAATTCGCGGCTGGTGAGTTCAACAATTTGCTGATCGCAGGTGATTTCGCGGTTAATGCGATCGAGCTTCAGTGTCCCAACCGTGAGTAAATTTTGGCGTTCTCCGATGCTGCGGCGTACGACGGCATGAATTCGGGCAACCAGTTCTTCTACAAAAAATGGCTTGGCGATGTAGTCGTCGGCTCCTAAGTTCAATCCTTCCAGGCGATCGTCGAGTTCATTGCGGGCGGTTAGTAGGATTATGGGCACATTTCGCCCTGCTCGGCGCAGGCTTTTGAGAATCGACAGCCCATCCTTGCCAGGAATCATGATGTCTAGCACCAGCACATCGTATTCATGGTCAATTGCGCGATCGCATCCTTCATTGCCGTTGTCGCAATAGTCCACGACAAAGCCATGTTCTTTGAGTCCGGCTTGAACAAAGTCTGCAATTTTTACTTCATCTTCGACTAACAAAACGTTCATAAAATGCCCGGTGCCACTTCTCAAGTATAAAGTTGCCCATCTTGAGTTCAAATTACAGTTTTGTAATTTTTGTGAGCCCTCATTTGTCATCTTCAACGGAGTTAATCAAATTAGGCACTGAAGGAATTGATTCAGATATGCCTATCACGTTCACACCAAAAAGGTATTTCTCATGATTCGATTACTCATTGCATCCTCACTGTTAGTCGGCACTATGGGTTTAACGCTGTACCAAGCCAATCCAGCGACTTCACTTGAAATGGGGGTGTCTTCAGAGGCGATTACCCCAACGGGGGAAGTGCTTCGCATCGCCCAAGCTACCCCACAAGAGCCGAGAGAAGGACGGACTCGTCGTCAAATTGATTTTGCCGCTGCCGCTTCTGAGCTTGGCATTTCTGAAGCCGAACTGCGAGAAGCTTTGGGAATTTCTGCGGATTCATCTACCGAGCCAGGGCAACGTCAACGATTGGACATTCCAGGAGCAGCCACCCGCCTGAATGTGACAGAAGAACGTTTAGTGGAAGCCCTAGGAATTCCACCCCGTCGCCCCCGTCCTGATTTTGCCGCTGCCGCTGCAACATTAGGTGTGACTGAAGATGAGCTGACAGCAGCTTTGGGCATTCCCGAGAATCCACCAGCGGAGGGCGAGCAAGCAGGTCGTCCACCTCGCCCTGATTTTGCTGCTGCCGCAGAAACATTGGGTGTAACTGAACAACAATTGAGGGAAGCGCTAGGAGTTCCAGACTGCCAGCAGGAGGGCGATCGCCCCACCACCAACTCCTAGCTTTGTCGTTCAATTTCAGTGACATCCAGTGACGTGATGTGTAACTAAAAGCCAAGAAACTCAAGCATCTTGCCTGCTTGATCTGAACAGACAAGATGCCTATTTCATAAGAAGTTTGAGAAAGCTGCACATTGCATTACTAACATCGGGGTTTAGAGCAATTTCCATTTGTATAAACTACAAATTCCTGTAGGGGCGGTTCGCGAACCGCCCCTACGCTATGGCTTGCCGATTAGTGTAATTTATCCAATGCTACGCAGACTCATCTCCGGATAATTGTTTTTGCTGATTCAGCCGATTGATGTATTGCTCCCCCCAATCTCGCATCAGCAGCACAATTGGCTCCAGGCTTTGTCCCAACTCAGTGAGTGAATATTCAACTTTGGGCGGCACTTCGGCATATACTTTCCGACGCACTACACCGTCTGCTTCTAGCTCCCGTAGTTGCAGTGTCAGCATTCTTTGAGTACACCCTTGGGATAAGCGCTGTAACTCATTAAATCGCTTAGTACCTGACAACAAGTGAAATAGAATTACTCCTTTCCACCGTCCTCCAATTACATCCAAAGTGGCATCAACGGGACAGCCGTAGTTGCAATCATACTGGCGATTTTTCATAGTATAACTTTTGATACTACTGCTCAAAAATGTGCGTACTTGGCAATTCTTAAAGTACTTCACATAATCAAATCATAGTACTCAAGCACAGCCACAGTTTTTAGGAGTCATTTATGAAAGCGATCGCCATTGATCAAGCCAAATCTGCCACTGAGACAGACTGTTTTGCTGAAGTTACTCTTGATCTGCCTCCAGTGAGTCCAAGAGATCTATTGGTTAAAGTGAAAGCAGTTTCCGTTAACCCAGTCGATTACAAAGTCAGACGTTCTGTTCAAGCTGGGTCTGCTCCTAAAGTATTAGGTTGGGATGCAGCCGGAATTGTAGAACAGGTAGGCAGTGAAGTAACTCTGTTCAAACCAGGAGATGAGGTGTATTACGCAGGCAGCATTATTCGCGCTGGAAGTAATAGTGAGTACCAGGTGGTAGACGAACGGATCGTCGGCAAAAAGCCTGCTAGCCTTTCCTTTGAAGAGGCTGCTGCCCTGCCTCTCACCACGATTACTGCCTGGGAAGCATTGTTTGAACGGTTGGGAATTGAGCCACAAAAAACTCCAGCAAATGAGGCAAGTAAACTGTTGATTATCGGTGGGGCAGGAGGCGTTGGCTCGATCGCCATTCAACTAGCAAAACAAGTGGCTGGGTTGACTATAATTGCAACTGCATCACGCCCAGAAACTGTTGATTGGTGCGTAAGGATGGGTGCTGACTACACGATTAATCACCGTGAGAAGTTTATATCAGAGCTTGAGAAGCTTGGCATTCCGCAGGTTGATTACATCTTGTGTTTGAATGACACAGACGGACATTGGCAGAACATGGCAGATGTAATCAAACCTCAAGGAAAAATTTGCTCCATTGTTGAAACAGAGCAACCCTTAGATCTGAATTTGCTGAAAAACAAAAGTGTCACCTTTGCTTGGGAGCTAATGTTTACCAAGCCCATGTATGGAACCCCGGACATGCAATCTCAGCATGACCTGCTCAACCAGGTCGCAACTCTGGTCGATCAACAAGTAATTAAAACTACTCTGACTGAGAATTTTGGGCCGCTGAATCCTACTAACTTGGCAAAAGCTCATGCCTTGTTAGAGTCAGGAAAGGCGATCGGGAAAGTTGTTCTCTCTGAAATGGCAACCTAACCTAGAGACTGGTATGGCTCAATAGCTATTCAGCATTTTGGCGGAATCGGAAACAAGATGCTAGGAAATAGACTTTAGGGATTCAATTCGATAAATTGAAAGACACCCCTCCAGTCGTTTCAATGGGTTAGATAGCTGTGATATCGTCAGAGAGCTATCGGATTTTAATCGTGGATGATGTAGCAGATAATCTATTTCTGCTACAAAACTTTTTGGAGTCAGAAGGGTACACGGTTGACGTGGCTCCTAGTGGGGCGATCGCCCTCGACAAAATGCAGGCTTCACCCCCCGACCTGGTGTTGCTAGACGTAATGATGCCCGAAGTCAACGGATATGAGCTAACCCGAAAAATTCGACGCGACCCCAAGCTGCACGCTCTTCCAGTTGTGCTGTTCACAGCCCACATCGAGTCTTGCCGCATCAAAGGTTTAGCGGTGGGTGCGAGCGATTTTGTGCGAAAGCCAATTGACTTTGAAGTGCTGCACGGCATCATCAAAACTTTGTTAGAGCGCAAAAGCACCAGAAAACCCTACGAGTTTTCTCCGCCACCTAACCTCTTCTAAGAGGAGGAAGGAAAACTATGAGCTAATTAATGGAGCTGACGGGAGTCGAACCCGTGTCCGCTCTGGGTATTAATACTTCGCTCACTCACAGGTTTAGCTTCTCTAGCCCTCGAAGCGGGGATTATCCATTATCCCGGATAACAGGATTCTCTGGTGAAGTCTTAGCCAGTAGGCAACCAGAGGTACCTAACCGGAGCATCCGTTGGGGTTTAGTCTACAGTCCTTAACGGAGTCAAACCGTAGACGCTCGAACCTATAAGAGGTTTTTAGGCAACAGCTAGAGCTGGCTTACGAGCAAAAGAAACGATGTTGTTCGCATCTACTTGTTTTTGAGCCTTGATTCACGAGAGTGGACTCCCTCTCGACCTGTATCACAAAGTAGCGTTCGCCAAAACGTCGAAACCGTTACAGCCCCTTGCATCCTTTCAGTATAGCTTGATGTCTGTCAAACGGGTAGCTAAGGCAAGCGCTCAGCCCTACGGAACCGCAGTCCGCTAGACCTGTCCGCTAGAATTGTTAAGTTCCTTCATTCGAGTGATACCAGGTTGGGGTAAAGTAATGCTTTCCCTGACTTTTTGTTTTGAGAAAAATCTCAACTATCTCTACATGGCTGCTCACCAAAAGCTATACGAAGGCAAAGCGAAGATTCTCTACGCGACAGATGATCCCAACGTTTTGCTGTCTTCTTTCAAGGACGATGCGACTGCTTTCAATGCCCAGAAGCGAGGCAGCATTCAAGGCAAGGGTGAAATCAACTGCGCCATTTCTAGCCATTTATTTCAGTTGCTAGAAGCTCAGGGAATCGCCACCCACTTCATTGATTGTCCTTCTGCAAATACGATGCGGGTTCGAGCGGTGAAGATTCTGCCGCTAGAAGTTGTCGTCAGGAACATTGCCGCTGGTAGCCTCTGTCAACAAACTGGACTGGAGCTAGGCACTGTCCTGGAGCTGCCGCTGGTTGAGTTTTACTACAAGAATGATGCGTTGGGTGATCCTCTATTGACGAGCGATCGCCTGCTTCTCCTAAACCTGGCAACCTCAGAACAAGTCGAACAGCTTCGAGCCAAAGCCCTCAAAATTAACCAAATCCTTACTGATTTCTTCCAGCAATGTGGAATTACATTGGTGGACTTCAAACTAGAGTTTGGTTTAGACCCGTCTCAAAATTTGCTGCTTGCAGACGAAATTAGCCCCGATACCTGTCGTTTGTGGAACCAATCCGACCCCGACCCCAAACAGCGCGTTATGGATAAAGACCGTTTTCGTCACGATTTAGGAAACGTCGAAGCAGCTTATCAGCAAGTTTTAGACAGAATCCTGGCTAAAACCACTCAAATTTAGCCCCTCAACCCGAATAGGCGAATGTTGTTCCATCAATGCTGTAAAATTTCTCCGATTGCTCAGCATCGTTTGCTCAAGATCGTTCGACTTTAAAACGATTGGTTCCTCTGCCTGATTCTCTGTGTCCTTCACCTGCAATGGCAGGTCGTGGTGTGTGGAAGTGCTAAAAAACCCAAACAATATGCGTCTCTCTCCAGTTTTACTGGCAGTCTTTACTGCCTCTGCTGCTCTTGGTCTATCCCGTCCTGCCCAATCGCAAACGTCTGAGGTAGCTCCAGCTACCGGACAAAGCAACGGTTCTGAGATCATTGCACAGACAAATCAGTCTGGTTTGTCTACTTCCGTTCTGTCTGCCTTGCCAACGGTGAGCGCCCCAGAACCCTCCATCGCAAATCTTTGGGCGCAGTCTCCCACATCTCCCCCCATAGCAGATCCCCCGGCAGACGCAGGCAGTCCGCCACCCAACACCCAAACGCCAGTACAGGAAACCCCAAACCAGATTCAGTTTGACATTACGCCGTCTTCGGAGGGCGATGATTCGCCGGATGACACCCCAGAGACTCCTGTCGTGCCTTCAGAAGACGCGCAGCCTGAGCAAGATGCCCCTCCTACTGATGTTTCTCCAGCCGATGACCAACCTGGAGATGAGGAGGATGCACCACCCGCAGGCAGTCAGCCCGCTCCTGCCCCCGGCGCAGAAACTTCACCCGCTGAGCCGCGTGTACTCGTCGCAGAAGTAGCAGTAACCGGTGCTGAGGGCGAGCTGCAAGACGTGGTTTATCAAGCGATTCGGACGCAGCCAGGACGCACAACTACCCGTTCGCAGTTGCAGGAAGACATCAACTCAATTTTTGCAACGGGCTTTTTCTCAGACGTGCGAGCCGTGCCACAAGATACCCCGTTGGGTGTGAGAGTCACGTTTGAAGTAGCACCTAACCCAGTCCTACAGGAAGTTCAAGTTCAAGGCAATCAGGTATTGCCCCAAACGGTAGTAGACGAAATTTTTGCTGAGCAGTACGGCAGCATCCTCAATTTAAGAGAGTTTCAGTTTGGCATTGAGGAGCTTAACCAGTGGTATCAGGACAACGGCTATGTATTGGCTCAGGTCATCGATGCTCCTCAGGTTTCGCCCGATGGAACGGTAACGCTGCTGGTTGCTGAGGGTGAAATTGAAGACATTCAAGTGCTTTTTCTAGGCGAGGATGGCGAGACTGAAGACGAAAACGGGGAACCGATTGAAGGCAAAACCAGAGAATTTATCATTACTCGTGAGTTTGAGTCGCAATCGGGAGACGTGTTTAACCAGACTGCGATCCAGTCAGACTTGCAGCGAGTTTTTGGCTTAGGAATTTTTGAGGATGTCAGGGTTTCACTGAATCCAGGCGATGATCCCCGCAAGGTAGATGTGGTCGTCAATGTGATTGAGCGCAATACAGGCTCCTTGGCAGCAGGGGTTGGCTTTAGCTCGGCTAGCGGTTTGTTTGGTACGGTCAGCTATCAAGAGCAAAATCTGGGCGGCAACAACCAGCGGCTCGGAGCAGAGGTTCAGCTTGGAGAACGGGACGCTCTATTATTTGACCTTAACTTTACTGACCCGTGGATTGCGGGTGACCCCTACCGCACCTCTTACACGGTCAATTTGTTTAACCGCCGATCGATCTCGCTGATTTTTGACGGAGGAGAGAACGAGGTTGAGCTAGAGAATGGCGATCGCCCCCGTGTGCAGCGTTTAGGAGGAGGCGTTAGTTTCAGCCGTCCCCTGGATGAATGGCTGGGATTAGAGAACTGGAGAGCCTCTGCGGGCTTGCAATATCAGCGTGTCTCACTTCGCGATGGGGATGGAGAAATTACTCCGCGAGACGAGTTGGGCAACTTGCTCAGCTTTAACGACGACGGCACCGATGATCTGCTGATCTTCCAGCTTGGACTTGCTCAAGATTTGCGAGACAACCCACTTCAGCCGACTAGCGGCTCTTTGCTACGCCTAAGCACCGAGCAAACGGTCCCTCTCAGTGGCATTCTGTTTAACCGCTTGCGGGCGAGCTACAGTTACTACATCCCGGTAGACTACACCAACTTTACCGAAGGACCAGAAACCTTAGCGCTTAACCTTCAGGCAGGAACTATCTTTGGAGATTTACCTCCCTATGAAGCTTTCTCTCTGGGCGGCACTGATTCTGTCCGAGGCTACGATTCAGGGGAATTGGGCAGTGGTCGTAGCTTTGTTCAAGCAACGGCTGAATACCGTTTTCCGATCTTCGCAATTGTAGGTGGAGCACTGTTTGTCGATGTTGGCTCTGATCTGGGTACCGGAGACAATGTACCGGGTGAGCCAGCCGAAATTCGAGACAAACCTGGGTTTGGTTTTGGCTATGGTGTAGGGGTTCGGGTTCAGTCTCCCCTGGGCGCGATCCGAGTTGACTATGGCTTCAATGACGAGGGTGACAGCAGACTGCACTTCGGCATTGGGGAAAGATTTTAGGAAGGATGAGGGATGAAGGATGAAGGGTAGGGTGAGGGAACCAGCAGGGTTCACACCTACTCTTCCCAGCTCCCTACCGTTCGATGAGGGATGAAGGATGAGGGAAATACGGGTGCAGCAGCTAGAACGCAATCCTGAGCGGTTAGTTGAGACTTCACTACAGCACACATTGGCGACCGGGTTTGAGCGGTCAGGGGTCGGTTTGCATTCGGGTTTGTCAACCCATATCCGGGTCTTGCCTGCGCCAGTGGGAGAGGGGCGCTATTTCGTTCGTGTCGATCAGGCAGGGTTGCCCCGCATTCCGGCAAATATCACTGCAGTAAGTCAAACTCTCCTCTCTACAGAGTTGGTTAGTGGGGAGGCTAGGGTTCGCACGGTGGAGCATTTGTTGGCAGCGCTGTCTGGGATGGGAGTTGACAATGCTCGGATTGAAATCGACGGGGCAGAAGTGCCGCTATTGGATGGGTCAGCCCGAGAGTGGGTGGAGGCGATCGCCCACTCTGGTCTAGTTGCCCAGTCTGATCCCCGTTCGGTCTATACGCTTAAGGAACCGATCTGGGTTCACCAGGGCGACGCATTTGTTGCGGCAATACCTGCTCCAGCCTTGCGTTTTACCTACGGCATTGACTTTGACTTGCCTGCGATCGGCAATCAATGGTATAGCTGGACACCAGCCCAAGAAAGTTTTGCAGAGGCGATCGCCCCTGCCCGCACTTTTGGACTGGCGCACCAAATTGAGCAGTTGCAACAAAATGGGTTAATCAAAGGCGGTAGTCTAGAAAATGCGCTGGTTTGTGGAACTGAAGGATGGTTAAACCCACCCCTAAGATTTTCAAATGAGCCAGTGCGTCATAAACTTTTAGACTTAGTAGGGGATTTAAGTTTGTTGGGAATCTTTCCCCTTGTCCATGTCCTAGCCTATAAAGCTAGCCACAGCCTGCACACCCAACTCGCTCGGCTTGTGGCCCAAAATCTTCTGCCCAGCTAGCATCGTTTTAGCGGTGTTGTGAGCAGTTTTCTTTTGCAGTTCTCTTCTAACAAAGCCCTACTTAACCGACCTAACCGAATCCATGTCTACATTAGTTGACGTTCACACACCGACTCCTCTCACGACCGACGCGGAACAAGAGGTGGTAAATCGCCAGCCTAAAAAAGTGTTTACCCTAGAAGAAATTCAGCAACTTCTGCCACACCGCTATCCGTTTTCTCTGGTTGATCGAATCATCGATTATGTGCCTGGCGAACGAGCCGTAGGCATCAAAAACGTTACTTTTAACGAACCCCACTTTCAAGGACACTTTCCTGGGCGACCGATCATGCCCGGAGTGTTAATTGTCGAAGCGATGGCCCAAGTAGGTGGCATCGTTCTCACTCAGCTTCCGGATGTACCCGAAGGCTTACTGATGTTTGCTGGCATCGATAAAGTCCGCTTTCGCCGTCCCGTTGTGCCTGGAGATCAGCTGATCATGACGGTCGATTTGCTTGTCGTGAAGCGACGACGGTTTGGCAAAATGCAGGGACGGGCTGAAGTTGACGGTCAGTTGGTTGCAGAAGGCGAACTGATGTTTTCTCTAGTGGATTAATTGACATAGAAAGTGAATAAAAAGCTGAAAGCGATAGGCTGAAAGCGACTGGAGACCAGCCCTTGACTACTTTGATTCATCCAACTGCTGTAATTCATCCTGGTGCCGAGCTGCACCCCACTGTCAAAGTGGGGCCGTACAGTGTGATTGGGGAAAAGGTAATCGTTGGTGCGGAAACCGTGATTGGGGCACATGTTGTCCTGGATGGCTGGACAGAAATTGGGGAGCACAATCAGATTTTTCCTGGAGCTGTCATTGGGACTGAGCCGCAGGATTTGAAATATGATGGCTCCCTGAGTCTGGTCAAGATTGGCGATCGCAACCGAATTCGAGAATATGTCACCATCAATCGGGCAACTGGAGCGGGGGAAGCTACCATTATTGGCAGCGATACCCTACTGATGGCCTATGTCCATGTTGGTCACAACTGCATCATCGAAGACCAGGTGATCATTGCCAACGCAGTTGCCTTGGCCGGTCACATTTACATTGAGTCTAAAGCCAGAATTAGCGGCGTACTGGGCATTCATCAGTTTGTCCGCATCGGTCGTCTCGCTATGGTTGGTGGCATGAGCCGAGTTGACCGAGACGTGCCTCCCTATATGCTGGTTGAGGGAAACCCCTCGCGCGTGCGATCGCTCAACCAGGTCGGCTTACGGCGGGCAGGATTGGCTGAGGCAGATGACGGTAAAGTTTTGCAATCGCTCAAAAAAGCCTTTCGCATGATCTACCGCTCTGGACTCACCCTTAATCAAGCGATCGAACAATTTGACCTGCTGCCCGACAACGAACACCTCCAACATTTGCGCCAATTTCTGATCGCAGCCCAAGCAAAAGGACGACGCGGACTGACTCCAGGGCGAGGGGGAAAGGGCAAGGATGAAGGATGAGAGATGACAGGCAAATCCGTATCTTTATCAGTACAGGTGAGGTCTCTGGAGATCTTCAAGGCGCATTGCTCGTAAAAGCTTTGCGAGATCGGGCTAAGCAAAATGGGCTGAACCTGGAAATTCTCGCATTGGGCGGAAAACGCATGGCAGCGGCAGGGGCAACGCTGCTAGGCGACACCAGCGCCATTGGCTCGATCGGAATTTTTGAATCTTTACCCTACGTTTTGCCCACCCTGCAAATGCAGCGGCGAGTGAAGCGCTATTTGCGCCAAAATCCGCCTGACCTGGTGGTCATGGTTGACTATCTCGCCCCTAATTTGGGAATTGGCAGCTACGTAAAGCGGCATTTTCCCCAAATTCCTGTGGTTTACTACATTGCCCCGCAGGAGTGGGTCTGGTCGTTGGGCGCAAACAAAACAAAACGCGTGGTAGAACTGGTTGATCGGCTACTGGCAATTTTTCCAGAAGAAGCCCGCTACTACGAAAAGTGGGGAGCTGATGTTACCTGGGTAGGGCATCCCCTAGTTGACCGGATGCAGTCAGCACCCAGCCGATCGCAGGCGCGAGAAGCCTTGGGAATAGCGCCCGATCAGGTGGCGATCGCCCTCCTCCCTGCCTCTCGCCACCAGGAAGTGAAGTATCTGCTGCCTGTCATCTTTGAAGCCGCTCGTCGCATCCAGGCACAACTGCCGCACGTAGAGTTCTGGGTGCCGCTGTCGCTTGAGGCATATCGCCGTCCGGTTGAGCAAGCGATTCAGACTTACGGTTTACGAGCAACTCTAGTGACTGAACAGGTGCAAACCGTCTTTGCTGCAATGGATCTGGCGATCGCCAAATCGGGCACGGTCAACCTGGAGCTTGCCCTGCTCGACATTCCGCAGGTCGTGCTGTATCGAGTTAGTCCTCTTACCGCCTGGATTGCCCAAAACATCCTAAAATTCAAAATCCCGTTCATGTCGCCGCCTAACCTAGTCGAGATGCAGCCCATCGTGCCAGAGTTACTGCAGGACGATGCGACCCCAGAGAGCGTCACCCACACCGCCCTGAAACTGCTGCAGCCAGAACCCAGGCAGCAAATGCTAGCAGACTATCAGAAGATGCGTCAGGCGTTAGGGGAACCGGGAGTGTGCGATCGCGCTGCCCACGAAATTCTCAGCCTTGTACTTTAGTCATTAGCTGCACACCGCGCCACTGCAACCTATTCAGAAGGCGATCGTCAGATTTACTCTGTAGCCTCTTTTTAGAGAAACGTTATTACGCGACAAAACGTAAAATCAAGCAAGCTCTGCGCCAGTAATTGACTGATTGTTCTACTGGTGAGTGCGATCTTGACAGATACCAACCGTCACAGCACTTAGGGTGCTGATTAAGCCATGAAATCTATCCTCTTCTCTACCACTTTAATTGCATCCCTTGCGTTGATTCCTGCGGGAGAAGCCGCTGCCCAACTTATTCCTCAACCCTGGGTGTCGGTCGGTAGCCGCAACGACGAAACTACCTTTTCAATTGGTGCAAGAGCCTTAAACCTGGGAGTCGAGTTTGGGCTGGGAACTGAAGACTCAACCGGAGTTGATGCCCTGGCATTTGTGAATCTGCCCCTGATCGATCAGGTTTCTCCTTACGTTGGTTTAGGACTTTACTCAGAAGACCAGGGAGTTGCTGTTTCTGGTGGAGTCCAGATTAACCCCACCGACAATCTCATCTTAGGTGCAGGCTACCACTCCATTCGAGGAGTGAATGGGCAAGTCGGCTTTAGATTTTGAGTCCTGGCTTGTTGCGCTCCCTCAGCAGCTTGAGTTTCTACAGCGAATGCTTAACTTCTATACACTGAGTCTTTGCAAAAAACTTGAGCTTTGAAGATGAAGCTTTACGCAGTGATATAGATCACCTCTATCGGAAGAAATAATCACACAAAAGCTGCACCTCAATCACGTCTGATTTGTTCAGAATGACCGATAGTTTTAACATCGCTTAATCTCTAGCCAGATGCAGACTCAAGCCTCCGTTTACCAGATCCCTTTGGAAGATTTGGTTGAACAAATTTTGTTTTCCCGCAAAATCACTCGCGTTGAAGAGAGCCGTCTTGTCTCTGCTTTATCTCAAGATGCTTTAGCAGAAGAGCAGCGAGCGTTAATTCATCGAGTGCTATATGGCTTGCGTCACGATCTCCTGCAAGTCGTAGATTGAACCCGCAAAAAGTTTAGAGGGCTGATTCCTCTTGCAATTCATGCTCCTGAAGCCACGCCATGTGCGTGGCTGTTTTGTTGAATAAAGCACTCGAATATTGGTATTTCAAGACAAAACCCTCACCCTTCATTCTTCCTGCACCTAAGCTGCGTGTAGAAGGATAAGGAATGCGAACTGGTGCCTATCTACTGGATTTTGGGCAATGAAATGGGTAAAGCAGCCCTTTCCATTCTGCGGTTGGTGTGTGGGCTGGGATCTCTGCGGACTCACTTCAGGATTTTGGAGCAGGAATAGTCATGCTGTTTTTGGTAAAAACAACTATAATCAGGAGGCTTCCGAGTTCACTCTACTAACAGCGTTTTTTTACTGTGTTCACTACTGCACTGTCTAAACTCGACCAAAACCAATTGTCTGCCTTGCCTCGTGACTTGTTTCAGGCAATTCAAACCCTAAAGCGAGAATTAAATGCTGTGGTCTTGGCTCACTACTATCAAGACCCCGATATTCAGGACATCGCAGACTACATTGGAGATTCATTAGGGCTGTCTCAACAAGCGGCTAACACCAACGCCGAGGTAATTGTTTTTGCCGGAGTTCACTTCATGGCAGAAACCGCCAAAATTCTCAACCCCAACAAGCTTGTGCTGTTGCCTGACCTAGATGCAGGCTGTTCCTTGGCAGATAGTTGTCCGCCCGAAGCCTTTGCCGCCTTCAAAGCAGCCCATCCTGATCATCTTGTGGTTTCCTATATCAACTGCACGGCCGAAATCAAGGCAATGAGTGACATCATTTGCACTAGCTCGAATGCCGTCCAGATCGTTAACCAAATTCCGAAAGATCAGCCGATTATCTTTGCGCCCGATCGCAACCTGGGACGCTACGTCATGGCAGAAACAGGGCGCGACCTGGTGCTCTGGGACGGGGCTTGCATGGTACACGAAAACTTTTCTGAAAAGAAAATGGTGCAGCTTCAAGTTGCTCACCCCGCCGCTGAGGTAATCGCTCACCCAGAATGTGAACCTGCTGTTTTGCGTCATGCTTCCTACATTGGCTCGACGACTGCGCTGTTGAAGTACGCTCAAAAAAGCTCCAAGCAGGCATTTATTGTGGTGACAGAATCGGGGATCATTCACCAGATGCAGAAACAGGCTCCCGATAAGCAGTTCATCCCTGCCCCGCCGATGAATAGCTGCGCTTGCAACGAGTGTCCTCACATGCGACTGAATACTCTGGAGAAGCTCTATCTGTGCATGAAAAATCGCACACCCGAAATTACTCTTCCAGGCGATATTCAGGCTGCAGCACTGCGTCCAATTCAGCGAATGCTGGAAATGAGTGTGTAGGAACTGTGAGTTGCTAGGCATTCTGCCTTGTGTCAGGTGGACAATGCCCACTAAAGTTGAGGTAGCTTTATTCGTTAGGTGTAGTTTGTAGGGAGATGGTATGGATACAAAAGCTTTTAAGCGATCGCTCAATGCGTCGGAGCAATACCATCGCAAAGGATTTGGTCACGAAGCTGAAGTTTCTGGTCAAATGCAGACCGAGTATCAGAGCGATCTGATTCAGCAAATTCGCGACAACAACTACACCTTAAATCGGGGTGATGTGACGATTCGGTTAGCCGAGGCGTTTGGCTTTTGCTGGGGCGTGGAGCGAGCCGTGGCAATGGCTTACGAAACGCGCCAGCATTTTCCCACGGAGCGGATCTGGATCACGAACGAGATTATTCACAACCCTTCTGTGAATCAGCGCTTGCGAGATATGCAGGTGGGCTTCATTGCGGTGAACGCAGGTCAAAAGGATTTCTCGGTGGTGGATCAGGGCGATGTAGTGATTTTGCCTGCTTTTGGCGCTAGCGTTCAGGAAATGCAGCTGCTCAATGACAAAGGCTGCACCATCGTCGATACCACCTGCCCCTGGGTATCCAAGGTCTGGAATACGGTTGAGAAGCACAAAAAAACTAGCCACACCTCGATCATTCACGGCAAGTACAACCACGAAGAAACGATCGCCACCAGCTCTTTTGCCAGTACTTACCTGATTGTCCTGAACTTGGCAGAAGCCCAGTATGTCTGTGATTACATCCTGAACGGGGGCGATCGCCAGGAATTCATGGCAAAGTTCAGCCGCGCCTGCTCCGTCGGATTTGACCCTGACAAAGATTTGGAGCGAGTTGGCATCGCTAATCAGACCACTATGTTGAAGGGAGAAACCGAGCAAATCGGCAAGCTGTTTGAACACACCATGCTGAAAAAATATGGCCCTACGGCACTCAACCAGCATTTCCTCAGCTTTAACACGATCTGTGACGCAACCCAGGAACGGCAAGATGCCATGTTTGAGCTGGTGGAGGAACCGCTCGACCTGATGTTAGTCATTGGCGGCTACAACTCGTCTAACACGACTCACCTCCAGGAAATCGCAGTCGAGCGGGGCATTCCCTCGTACCACATCGATAGTGCCGAGCGGATCGGACCGGGCAATCGGGTCGAACACAAGCCGCTGCATCGAGATCTGGAGGTCTGCGAAAACTGGCTGCCAGAGGGCAAAATTGTGGTCGGCGTTACATCTGGGGCTTCGACTCCCGACCGCGTTGTGGCAAACGCGATCGAGAGGATTTTTGAACTAAAGTCGGTTGGGGCGATCGCTTAAATTGGGGGATTTGTGGGAGGTTTAACCCCCTGTAGGGGCAGGTTTTGCCAGAGTTTTTGCACCAAGGCGATCGCTTTATGGCTAAACCTGCCCCTACTTGGTGCCAAAGAGGCGATCGCCTGCATCCCCCAGCCCAGGCAAAATGTAGCCATGCTCGTCTAGTTTGTTGTCGATTGCTGCCGTGTAGATCGGCACATCTGGGTGCTGGCTATGGAAATGGCGAATTCCCTCTGGGGCAGCCAACAGACAGACAAACTTGATGGAGTTGGGATTCGTCTCCTTTAAGCGATGCACGGCTGCGACTGCTGAGTTTCCAGTCGCCAGCATCGGATCGACGACGAGAATGTCTCGTTCTTCAATGTCTTGTGGCACCTTAAAGTAGTACTCAATCACCACCAAAGTTCGAGGATCGCGATATAAGCCAATGTGCCCCACTCTTGCCGACGGCATTAACTCCAACATGCCGTCCAAAATTCCTTGCCCTGCCCGCATAATTGAGACGAGCACCATTTTCTTTTCTGGAGCTAAAATCGGGGCATCCATGAGTGACATGGGTGTTTGAATGCGCTCGGTCTTCAGCGGCAAATCACGGGTGACTTCATACGCCAGTAGCATACTAATTTCTTTTAGCAGCGCTCGAAATTTGGCTGTACTGGTTTCAACCCGTCGCATTAAAGTCAGCTTATGCTGGATCAGTGGATGGTTAATTACAGTCACTTCAGCAGCCATAAATGCACTCCTCGACAGACGGATTCAATCACACTACCTGAATCTAATCCTGTTTCTACAGAAGGCTGAATATTTTGGAATATGCAACCTTCAAGAGAATTGGTACAGCCAATTTACGGGTACTGCTAGGAGACAATTTTTGACCGTTTTACGAAAAGGTCAAGTTGGTTTACTCTATGAATTTGTTCAATAGGTACGAATCCTAAGTTGTGAATTTTGAAGACCCTTTAAACTCACAATTTCTGAATTTAAACCTCATAACTCTCAAGCGGAGGCTATTGCGTGCTGCAATTTCTCACTAAATCAGATTACCTGCTGCGTGAAACCCTACTGGGGTTGAAACGGGGCGGCTGGATGAACTGGGCAGCGATTAGCACGGTTACGGTGCTGCTGTTTCTGTTTGGTGTGAGTCTTCAATCTTCCTGGCAGCTTGAGAGTTTGCTCAACCAGTTTGGTAGTCAGCTTGAGGTGTCGGTTTATTTAGAAACCGGAGTTCAGGCAGACACATTAAAACCCCTGATCGAGGCTATGCCAGAAGTTTCTGGAGTGGCAACAACCTCCAAAGAGCAAGCCTGGGAAGCACTGGTCAAAGATATGGGAGTTTCAGACATCCAAGGAGCTACCCAGCAGCTAAACGGCAACCCGCTTGTAGATGAAATCAAAGTCAAAGCTAGGGATTCAGAACAAGTGCCTGCTCTGGCTGAAAAGCTGGCTGTGATGCAGGGAGTCGATGAAGTGCAGTATGTGGATGAGGCAGTCAAGCGCATTGCCCAGCTCAACCAGGGGCTAAACTGGGTCAGCCTTGGCGTGACCGCAATCCTGACGATGACGGCGATCGCTGTCATCACCACAACCATTCGCCTGATCGTGATGGCGCGTCGGCGTGAAATTGAAGTGATGCAATTAGTGGGTGCAACCACAACCTGGATTTATCTGCCGTTCATTCTCCAGGGAATTGCCTTTGGAATTGCTGGAGCCATCATTTCCTGGGGCTTAATTGCGGGTGTACAGCAATTTATCAACCATTTGCTAGCCCAACAGCCAGAGTTTATTCAATTTTTGACCAACAGTTTGGATCTAAGCCGTCAGCAAACTATCCTGCTGCCCCTAGCACTACTACTTTTGGGAAGCACCGTAGGGCTGATGGGTAGCCTGTTTGCAGTGCGTCGCTTTGCCTTACGTTAGAACGCCCCTTATACTGTGGGCTATTTTTGGATGGATTGTTGATTGACTTTTCCATCAGGCATCACAGCGCCTTCTAAGTTTGCGCCGCTGAGGTTGGCACCATTGAGGTTTGCGCCACTCAGGTTTGCACCGCTCAAGTTTGCGCCAATCAGACTAGCTCCAGCCAAGTTAGTTTTGATTAGACTAGCTCGACTGAGATTTGCGCCACTCAAGTCAGCGTGGCTAAGGTTAGCTTTAACTAGACTGGCGCCTTCTAAGTTTGCGCCAATCAAGTCAGCGTTACTCAAATTTGCGCCAATGACATTTGCGCCAGCCAAGTCGGTGCCAATCAGATTTGCTTCTTTGAGGTTTGCCCCGCTCAGGTCAGATTCTCGGGTACCTGACTCACTCAAGTCAGCGTTGGACAGGTCAGCGTTGCTAAAGTCAGTTTTGATGAGGTCACTGTTGCTGAGGTCAGCTTCATCTAGAATGGCTTCGCTAAAGTCAGCTTTGATTAAGTCGCCGCCCCGGAAATTAGCATCGGTTAAGTCAACGCCGCTGAAATTGTGTCCTCTGAGGTCAAGACCGCTAAAGTCAACGCCAGCAAAATCGGGTCTGACCTGGGGATTTTCTTCTCGCCAGCGATTCCACAGAATGGTGTCTTCTTGAAATAAGGCAAGCTGCTCTAGATTTGCCATTGCGATCGCCCTTTCCTCACTCAAAGTTGATGGCTAATAGCGTCTTAAGCCAAATGGATTTAAACACAAAAATTCCTTGTGCTCATCATCACAAGAGTGCTATGCAATTCACATCTCCCGCTGGAGTGATCGGAAAATGGCTCTCAGGGCTGGAGTAAGGAATTTCAGATTAGAAAATCTGCTGCATGCATGGTAGCGCGGCTCAGCCGCGCTACCATGCATGCTTGGAAAAGTGATTCGTGCAGAAGGTCTAGAGAATTCAGACCAGAGAGCAGTGATGGGGGAGAGCTTGCTTGAGCAGATTTTTGTACTCTCGATTGCCGATGTAGTAGGCTCCAAATCTCTCCAGGTGAGGGTTCATCATTTGAGCGTCAAACAAGTGAAAATGACGCGATCGCAATCTCTCTACCAGCTTTACCATTGCCACCTTAGAGCCTTCAGGAATAGCGAAAAACATAGACTCTCCAATAAAAGCCGCACCGATCACAATGCCGAGAATACCCCCTGCCAGGCGATCGCCCTGCCAGGTTTCAAAACTGTAGGCGTAGCCAGCTTTGTAGAGCGCGAAGTAAATTTCTCGCAGCTCTGGTGAAATCCAGGTTGTTTCCCGATTGGCACAACCGTCAACCACCGACTCAAAGTCCTGATTGACAGCAACAGTAAAGCGATTTTGGTTAAGCACACGCTGGAGCGATCGCGGATATCGAAATCGTTCATCCAGCGGAATCAGTGCTCGCTCCCGGCTGGAATACCAGCTCAAGTTTCTGCCCGTCTCATCTGCCATCAAAAAGCAGCCCTGAGCATATCCTTGAACAATGGCAGAAAGGTCAAAATGCATGGTTTATTCCTCACTCATGCCAAACTGCTGCTAGACGCTGTTGATTGTCGATGGAGTGATGAATGCATCCCCAGGATTGTTATATAGTGATCACAAATCCTGACTGGTCATTCTAACTCAGCAGGAAAGCCCTCCACTACTTGCTTGACTATGGCTGAGCCAATTTCACCCATTACCCTGCCGCCGCCTCAAGATGCTCAACAAGAGGGACAGTGGCTCCAGGAAACTTTGCATCAATGGCTAGACCACGAGTTTATTCCAGAACCCGTCAATCAAGATATTGCTAAACGCGCTGCCCAAGTGTTTGTGCGTCAGCGGATGGAAGGAGAAAACGATGTCGGCTCCCTAGTGATCGCCATCCTGACAGAAATGCAGGCGTTTGACTTTTCTAAAAGTTTTTACAGCGAATTTGCCGTTGCCAATGCAGTCAGCGATCTGCTGCTAGACAGCCTAGGAATCGATCGCTGCTGCGGACAATAAAAATCTTGCTCAGACCTGACAATCGGCTTAGCGACAGCCCAAAGACTCTCGCGTGTCCACGCCCGTTACTGGATTAGAGCCACGAGCCGTTTCACAGAGGGCCATCGCCTGCTCTCGGTCAAGTAGCGCAAAGCTAAAGTCAGCCCCCGTGACCTTCGCGCCGCGAAAGTTTGACTTGAGCATCATCGCAGAATCAAAAATTGCATCACTCAAATCTGCCTCTGCAAAATCGGTAATGTAGGCAATGCCATCGCTGAAGTTTGCGCCATAAAAATTAGCATGATTTAGTGCAGACCCATTAAACACTGCGCCTCGTAAATCGGCATTGCTAAAGTTGGCTTCCTTTAAGTTGGCGTTGCTGAATTCTGCTTGCAGCAAGCTCTGCCCCGAATAGTCTTTGGTGGTTGCATCGGCATCATCATAAGCCCGAATCGCTGCAGAACTGGCAGCTAGAGCTGGCATCGGCGACAGAGCAACTAGTGTGACTGCAACCAATGTTAATAGGGTTAGAACAAGTCTAGGAAGATGCTGTAAACGCATGGCAGGTAGATAACGCGGTCGAGTGACTTCATTAAAGTTAACATTTTGATGCGTCACCTGTTGCAGGTTCTACAACAACTTTTCCAGTGCAGCGTGATAGTTTCCCCTAATTTTGCTGTCCAGGATGGGATGGTTCGAGGATTTCGCCAGCCACTTCCTGTGGGATGTAAGATGCTGGTGAGTAAGGTGTTTTGACTCGATCTTTAGAACCGTTTGCCACTGCGCCTAAAACTGATACGCCAGCAATTCTCAAGTCTTCTAAAGCCTGCTCCAGCGAAGAACGCTTGAGCTTGCCGAGGCGCGAGACGAGTACCATACCGTCAGCCCGAGCGGTCAACAGCAGCGCGTCCGAGTAGCCTAATAGCGGTGGTGTGTCATAAATGACCAGGTCAAATGTTTTGTGAAATTCTTCCATTAGGCTTTGCATTCGGCGGGAAGCAAAGAACTTGGGTGGGTCGGGTGGAGCCGAACCTGCCGTCAGGACAAACAGGTAGTCTTCTTTGGACAATCGCTGAATCGCCTGATAGGGAGTGACGCTAGCAGAAATCAAATCGGTTAGCCCTCGTGTGTTGGCTACGCCCAGTTGCTCATGTAGGCTGGGACGCCGCAGATCGGTGTCAACCAGGAGAACTCGCTGCCCCATCGCGGCGGCAGCCTGAGCCAAAAAGACGGCGATGGTGGATTTGCCGCTGTTAGGAACGGCAGACCCGATGACGAGCGATCGCACCGGAGCATCAGGATTAAGCAGGCGAATATTAGTCCACAGCGAGCGAAACGCTTCCACAAAAGCTGGGTCAATCGGACGATGCCCATTGCCATTGCTCAGCACACCTCGGCTCATCTGCAACGACTGAGCGATGACATGAGTTGCGCTAATTGAGTCTTCCAAATCTTCGTAGTGAGGGATGACCCCCAAAATGGGCAGTTTGGTGACATCCTTGATTTGCTTAGGTGTGTAGAGGAAGTCACTCAGTTTGTCGAGCAGTAAAGCCGTGCCGATGCCGATCAGTAAACCTAAAACGATACCCAGAGCCGCGTTCCGAGTAACACTTGCCGATACGGGGCTGGGTTCGCCAGGTGGAGTCAATATCTGCCAGGGAATCTCTTCCTGAGCGGCATCAATCCGTAGAGCTTCTCGCTGCGCTAAAAATAAGCTTAGGTTGTCTGTGGCGATCTGCAGTTCGCGCTGAATGTCTGTGTACTGGCGACTCACTTCAGACAGTTGGTCAATTCTCACATTAATATTGCCGATCGACTCGCTCAAAGCCTGATCGCGGGCTTCGAGTTCCTGAATTCGGCTTCCAACCTGCTCTAAAACTCGCTGTCCTTCCTGGCGCAGTAGCGGATAAAGGCTCTCTCGCTGATCTGCAAGTACCTGCATTTCCTGGCTATTTTCTCGGAACAAGGCTGAACCTTGAGCCATCTGGCTATTAACATCCAAAATCAGGTCTAGCAGCTTTTGGTAGCGAGCATTTTGAGTTAGAGCAGATGAGGCATTTGCGTCAGCTGACTCTGCCAGTTCGCGCTCTAAGTCTGCATAGAGCGATCGCGCCTGCTGTAACTCTAATCGAGTCTCCAACTGTTGGTTTGTGAATGCGCTCGTCTGACCAGACAGCTCACCTCCCCTAGATTCAGGGTCAATCAGATTATTCTCCTGCCGCAAAACCTGTAGCCGTTGCTGCTGCTGATTTACCTGTTCCTGCAATGGATCAAGCTGTGCTTCGATAAAGTCTAGTCCTGTGCGAATTTCTGCCTGCCGTTCTTCGAGGCTGTAGTCCAAATAAGCTTCAGAAACTTCAGTAAGTGCGGCTCGCACTAGCTCAGGATCAGGATGCTGATAGCCAATGACCAGAATGTTTTCTGCCGTCACCGAGATGCTGAGACTATTGATGAAGGCACCGTAATTTAGTCCAGGAAACTGTCCTTCAAGGTCTTCAACAATCGGAGCGATGACTTTAGGGCTTTGCAGAACTTTGAGTTGAGTGTCGGTTATTGCAGGTTGGTCAGAGTTTGGCCGCGTTCTGCGACGGCTCAAAGAGTCAGGATTATTGGAGAGAACTTCTGTCTCTACACTCACAGGCTTGACTAGAATCTCCATACCCGCCTGGTAGACGGGGGTATCGGTTAAAGCCTTGAACACGGCTGCGGCTGTAATTGCGGCTGCGATACCCAAAATTAGCAGTGCTTTACGCCGGAGAGCGCCTACAGTCTGAGTGAGATCTAACCCGCCTTCATCCCCACCATCAGCTTGAATCGCGTCAGCCGGAAGTATCCGTTGAGAATATTGGTCAGCCTTCATCTTTGCCCCCGCAAATGAGTAAATCGTGTCGCCAGCAGTGAGTTCCAAACCGCATCAATCGAAGATCCTGAAAGGAGCACCAAGGATAGAGAAAAATCGATCCAGAGGTGTCAAGATCGTGCCTAACGTATCCGAAATGCTGGCTAAGTTAGAGCGCCCAACAATAACAACATCGTTGTTTTGCAAAATCGGGTTTTCTTCGCTAATTCCCTGAGCAAAATCGACGGGAATTCGCTCTTCCCTCACCGTGCCATCGGGGTTGAGTCGCACGAGTCGCACGGTACCTCTGCGGGCACGAGTATTAAATCCGCCAGCCGAGAGGATAGCTTGATTCATCGGGGTATTTGGTGGAATCTCGACCACTCCTGCCTCAGTAACCTCACCCACAACTGTTACCCTGATGCTGTCTGGTGAGAAGCTAGCGCTACCGTAAAGCGCTGCATCTTCTGGGCTTACGACAGTCGCTACGGGCACGACGATAGTGTCCCCCTCCTGCAAAACAGCATCTTGCCGCAAATCCCCTTCGAGCAACAGCGCTCGCAGGTCGATTTCAAACACCTGTTCTTCACCTGTGCTGGTGGGTCTGCGAACTTCGATGCGTCCGATGTCAGCCATCGATTTGATGCCGCCCGCAACCTGAATGGCGCGGGTCACGGTGGGAGGGCGACCTGTGACGTTTAGCCCACCCGGAACGCCCGCTTCAGAGGTTCTAGCAGTACCCGTGACGGTGTAGGTGCCGGGGCGAAACACTTCGCCAACAACTGCAATATTGACGGCAGGACTTTCTTCTGGGGCAAAGCTAGCAGAGGCGAGGCGAGAGGTTTCTTGTAGATCGATTTGATCGGCGGTAGGGATGTAGATGGTGTCGCCGTCACGCAGTGCTAGGTCATAACGCAGATCGCCTGTTGCCAATAGCTGTCGCAAATCTACGCTGATAATCTGCTCGGTGCCAGAGCGTTGAGGGCGGCGAATTTCAACCCGTCCAATGTCGGCAGCGAGGGTAGGTCCTCCAGCCGTTTGTAAAGCCTGGGTGACCGTTGGAAACTGGGTATCTTGACGCGGAACGGTGTAAGAACCGGGACGGTTGACTTCACCAGCAATGCCAATTTGGAAGGGACGGGGCACTAGCAGGGTAAGCGTGACGAGGGGGCGTCTGAGAAATTCGCTATAGGCGGCTGAAACCACATCAGCTGCCTGACTGACAGTTAGCCCTTGAACTGAAACGAGTCCTGAAACGGGAAGGTTAATCGATCCATCGATTAAAACTTCAAATTCGCCGCTATATTGGGGAAGCTGAAAGGTGTCAATGCGGATGCGATCGCCTGGACCTAAGGTGTAGCCCTGGTCTGTTTGAGCGGGGTTGGGAGGCAGAGCAGAACGGTTGGTGTTGTTTAGAGATGGTAGCTGAGCAGCAGCAGGAGCAATGGGGGCGATCGCCATCAAGGCAAACAACATCAGCCCTGCTGTAGACTTTGTCCACCTGAGTAAATCTGTAGAGCGCGTGTACAACATAAATCTTGTGTAGGTCCAGTGTGCAGAAGCTGTTGCAATAGTCATGCTGCTGTGATAGTCGTATGGGCTAGCCTTAGTGTTTCCGATAGACTCACAACTCGATTTAGGACAGGCGAACGTATCTGAATACCTTCTAATCTTTACAGTGATACACACTGGTATCCGGTTGATTCCCCCCGCTTTGCTAGGGAATTTGATAGATTCCTCAAAGAAAAAAGCCAAATGTTAAATATTAGTGAACTCACAGAAAAAACGTGCTTTTAGAAAGAATCTTCATCTAAAAGTTATTCGTAGGTATTGTCTAATTTGAAAATAAAATTAGGTGCAGATGTAAAGCGTTTGCGTTTAGTAGTTCAACCCTAGTCATAAGTAAATGAAAAAATTAAAAACCAAAGGAATGCTTCAGTTAATAGCTTCCTGGTTTTTATTAAAGATATTTAACTGTGGCTGCTTATTTAGTTATCGTGCCATCAATGGTAAAACCTAATATCCTTGTCGTTTGCCGTAGTTTCTTACCCCAAGCAGGTGGAATCGAGGAATATGCTTATAACCGTTGTTTACAAGACCCTGAACGGGTTGTTGTAGCAACGATGGCTTGTGATGGAGACCAGGCATTCGATCGTCTCCAGCCTTTCCCAATTCATCGCTGGCTTGTTCCAAAGTGGGTGCAGTCACCCCGTGGTTTAGGCAGCGTTCGTCTGACTAATTTCTGCCGACAGGTTGTGAGAATGACTTATTCCTGTTGGTTTGCAGTCAAGCTATTTCGTCGCTATCGCTATGACTACATCGAGTGGTGTCATGGATATGAATTCTCGGTGCTTTTGTTTCTAAGCTATCTGCTGCCGATTCAATTTTTTGTATATTTGCATGGAGATGATGTTCTCGAAATTGCTCAAAAACCACTGTCTAAACTACTCTTTAATTTATTACTCAAGCGGGCTAAAGGAGTAGTTTGTAATAGCTCTTTCACGCAAGCCTTTCTTAAATCAAATTTTCATTGTGATGCATCCATTCACGTGATACATCCCACCGTTAGACCTGAGAAGTTTGGCTGTATAAACGCAGATCAACTTCACGCTTTGCGTTGCCAAATGCGGAAGAATTGCAATATTCCTGAAACAGCAGTTGTCATTTTGTCAGTAGGACGATTAGTGCGCCGCAAAGGTTTCGATCGCATCATCAAAAACTTACCCAACCTGATAGCAAATCAGCTAGATGTTCATTATTTAATTTGTGGACAGGGATGGATGGAGGAAGAGCTAAAAGCCCTCGCCACAGAACTAAATGTGCAGGATCGCGTTCACTTTTTGGGATATGTAACTGACCAGCAGCTAGCAGGTTACTACGCCGCCTGCGATTTCTTTTCGATGCTTACCTTCTTTGATGAACAAGCCCACAGTATTGAAGGTTTTGGCATTGTTTACCTAGAAGCCGCTTATTTTGGTAAACCTGTTCTCGCTTCGAAGGCGGGGGGTGTAGAAGATGCTGTCATTCACGGTGTTACAGGTTTGTTGGTAGATCCCAACTCTACGGCTGAAATTTCTAAAACATTAAGTCAGTTGTGCCAGGATCAACGGTTGCGGGAACAACTCGGACAAAGCGCAAAGGCGCAGCCAGCAGC
Organism: Leptolyngbya sp. FACHB-671; assembly: GCF_014695745.1. Lineage (NCBI taxonomy): Bacteria > Bacillati > Cyanobacteriota > Cyanophyceae > Leptolyngbyales > Leptolyngbyaceae > Leptolyngbya > Leptolyngbya sp. FACHB-671. The sequence goes on from NZ_JACJOV010000150.1 coordinate 94,989, forward strand.
TAAAAACCTACATCGTTTGCTCTATGCAACGGATACCGTTTCTACAGGAAGCTGAATATTCTGGCTAATTTGACCTTTTATCTTGAGTGCGATCGCCTCCTCCGGACGAATCTCACAAAATTCACAAAGATCTAACAGAGGGCTGAGCAGCTCTCCTTAGGGGTTGCTTTGTCTAAAGCCAGCTAAAGGCTAAAACATAAGGTTTTCTAGGGCAGAAACACACCAGGTTGCACTCTTCCTCCGTAAAGATATCCGGAAAAGCCTGTAACATCTCGAAAACTTGATTCAGGATTACCATCTGGAACAAACGTCAAACGCTTCTGTTCATCAGATAAGAATTCAGGTCGGTTTTCCCTGTTACTTCTAATCAACTAGTGCTGCAAATAAACCAATGCTGCAAGGCTTCTAGTCTCTCCCAATCCCCAGCGCCAGCCAATCTTCAGTGCAGTCAAGTAGATAGTTTTCTCCATGAAATACCAACTTCCTCCAACTTTGCGTCGGATCATCAAAACAACCGGTTTTTGGAAAGATAACAAGTTGATTTTGCGAGAAATCAAGAAATTTCCGCATCTGATTTTTCTGGTTCTTATTTTTTCCTTACTAACGGCCGTTTTTGAAGGATTTGGTATTAGCTTTCTACTCACGTTCTTGCAAAACTTGGTAGAGCCGAATTCAGAACCTTTGCAAACTGGAATTCAGTGGATTGATGTCTGGATCTTGGGCGTTAATGCATCGCCGCTAAGCCGTCTTTATCGCATATCAGGCTTAATCTTGCTCTCGACTCTGTTTCGTGTCCTGTTTGGCTATCTTAGTGCCATCTATGGGGATTTTGGCAGAATCAAGCTAATCAATAATTTGTATAAACAGGTTTTTGAGCAGCTACAGGCAGTCAGCCTGCGTTTCTATGGACAAACAAAGGCTGGTGAACTGTTGAACACTATGACTGCTGAGGTTTCTCAGCTTCAAGAAGCTGTTTCAACATTCACTGCTATATTCGTTAGATCGATGGTTGTGGTTGCCTACAGCATACTGGCTGTGGGCATTTCCTGGGAACTCACTGTAATGGCAGTCCTACTTTTCGGTTTAGCAGCAGCGGGAATAGCATCTCTAAACGGCTGGGTGCGAGAGTCTAGTTTCCCAGAGTCTAGAGCTAGAGGCAGATTAACTTCCACCGCAGCGGAGTTTATCAACGGAATTCGGACGGTACACGCCTTTGGAACTCAAGAGTTTGAACGGCGACGGTTTTACGAGGCGAGTGACAATGTAGCGGCGGCGGCGAAGGTCGCCACGACTCGCTACGCAGTTGTGAAGCCGATCGCAGAAGCCATTGCCAGTGTTGTTTTAATCGGAATTCTAGTTTTAGGAATCAGCGTTTTTGTCAACAATGGAACCCTGACAGTCGCCTCACTCCTCACCTTCATCTTTATTGTGATTCGAGCTGCTCCCGCAATTCAAGAAATTAGCGGGCGGTTTTCTGCAATCAGCCGCTTCCAAGGTCCGATTCAAAGTATCGAGAATCTGTTAAGCACTGAAAACAAGCCTTACCTACAGGCTGGACACATTCAGTTTAGAGGGCTGCAACAGGCAATTGAGTTTGTTGGGGTTGATTTTGGCTATGATGCTGAATCGTCTGTGTTGAAAGATATCACGCTAACCATTCCTAAAGGTCAAACAGTTGCTCTGGTTGGTGCATCGGGTGCCGGAAAATCAACGCTGGCAGACTTGGTTATCCGATTCTATGACCCCACGCGAGGCAAAATTCTATTTGATGGAATTGACCTACGAGAGCTAGAGATTAATTCGGTTCGTCATCGGATGGCAACGGTGAGTCAAGACACTTTTATCTTTAACTCAACCGTTCACAGTAATATTGCCTACGGTTTAGATAACATCAGTGAAGCAGAGGTGCTAGAAGCAGCCCGACTAGCGAATGCTGTGGAGTTTATCCAAAAGATGCCGGAAGGATTGGATACAGTGTTGGGCGATCGCGGTGTGCGGCTCTCTGGTGGACAAAGACAACGGATTGCGATTGCCCGTGCCTTGCTGAGAAACCCTGAAATCTTGATCCTCGACGAAGCAACAAGTGCTTTGGACTCAGTTTCTGAACGACTCATTCAAAAGTCTCTGGAAGAGTTATCTGTGGGACGGACTGTGATAGCGATCGCCCACCGCTTATCAACCATCATGAGAGCCGACCAGATCATTGTCCTAGAACAAGGTCGTATTGTTGAGCAGGGAACTTATCAAGAGCTTCTGAGCTTGCAAGGCAAACTGTGGAAATATCACCAGATGCAGCACGAAGCGAGTTAGTTAGAATCTGTTGACTTTACCCAATCTGTTGATTTCGATAAATAGCAGAGACAATTAGCATTCTGCTGGTGGTAATTGAGCTAGAGAAGAGCTAGCCAAATACAACTAATCCAGATTTGAGCGCGGTTACCTTGTAGTTTCACCACGTTAATTTATCATGAGAATTCTTGTAGAGCAGAGCGGTTATGAATTGAAGAATATGGGTGATTTAGCCATGCTACAAGTTCTGGTTGCACGGCTACATAAAATCTTCCCCGGTGCCCTAATCCACGTATTTACAACTGCTCCAGAAATTCTTCATGAGTATATTCCCAACGCACAACCCGTATCACCATTTGGTCGTGAAATGCGGTTTTCCCCGTTGATTCATCAAGTTCATGGAGTGTTGCCCAAGGGGGTTGCTAAGAAGTGGCTTGCGTTAGAAGACTTGATCTGGAGCCTCTTCCCTTCGTTATCACGTTCATACGTCAAATTCAAACTACGCAAGGTTCCAGACAAGGTAAAGGATGTCGAAACCTTTCTGGATGTAATTTCTAAGGCTGATTTAGTGGTTGCATCAGGAGGAGGATACATCAATGATGAGTTTGGGAATCATGCAAATTTTGCTCTGGAAACTCTAAAACTCGCCACGAAGCTAGGCAAACCCACTGCTATGTTGGGGCAAGGATTTGGACCACTTCAGAACCGCGAGTTATACGCTACGGCTAAAGCTACTCTCCCGGACATAAATCTGTTGACCCTGAGAGAAAAACGTGTCGGAATGCCACTACTCAAATCTCTCGGAGTTCCACAAGAAGGGATTGTTGTAACAGGTGACGATGCAATTGAGTTAGCTTACTCATCTCGGAAGCCCGAACTTGGGGATAGTATCGGAATAAACCTCAGAGTTGCTGCATATTCAGGTGTAAATGCAGCTCTGCTCGAAGTAGTCAAATCAGCCCTGCAAACGTTTGCTCGACAAAAAGAAGTTTCCCTTCTTCCTATCCCAATTGCTCATGGTTTCTATAAAGGGTTTATGGAAACCGATAGTGCATCAATTCAACAATTGCTTGCTGGTTATGACGACACCTCGGATGGTGGAGAATCGCTTGATACTCCATTGAAGGTGATTGAGCAAGTAGGAAGATGTCGTGTCGTGATTACTGGAAGTTACCATGCAGGCGTTTTCTCGCTGTCTCAAGGTGTACCAGTTGTTTGCCTTGCCAAGTCTCAATACTATGTTGATAAATTCCGTGGTCTGGCAGATCAGTTTGGTGTTGGCTGTGAGGTATTGCTTTTAGATGATAAGGACATTGGTGAAAAATTGCTGAATAGCATTCAATCTGCCTGGCATACGGCTGCACAAATCAAACCTCAGTTGTTAGAGGCTGCACAAAAGCAAATAGAGTCAGGGCATGCAGCATACAAGCGTGTTTACGAAATAGCAAAATTCTAAGGAACTATTCATGTAGATAGTGTGTCTTTGTAACAGAGTATGACTTACTCACAAATTGACTGAGACTACCAGGGGTGCCCCCGCAGCTATGCCTAGAAGTACGCGCTTAAAGCGGCTTGAGCAAGCTACAAAACTGGTGCATCTAGCTAGTCAATCCGAAATTTGAGGAGTAACCATGAGTCAGTTTCTATCTGTTATTATTTGCACTCACAATCCCCGCCCGAACTACCTTCAAAAAGTTCTCAATGCGTTGCGTTCTCAAACATTATCAACGGATAACTGGGAGTTGTTATTGGTAGATAATGCAAGCGACAAATTACTTGCATCAGAAATAGACTTGAGTTGGCATCCCCAATCACGCCATATTCGGGAAGAAGAACTGGGTTTGACCCCTGCAAGACTGCGCGGAATGGCTGAAGCAACTGGGGAGACTCTAGTTTTTGTTGATGATGACAACGTCTTAGCGCCAGACTACCTGGAAGTTACGCTACAGATTAGTCAAAATCATCCTTCAATTGGTGCTTGGGGTGGTCAGACCCTGCCCGAATTTGAAGTCTCTCCTCCAGAGTGGACAAAGCCTTTTTGGGGATATTTGGCTCTTCGTGAAGTAGACAGAGATCAATGGTCAAATCTGTTGCATCAGTTAGAAACTACCCCTTACGGGGCCGGGTTATGTGTCCGTAAGACCGTAACAGATCAATATGCTGCCGATGTTCAGAATCATCCGGTACGGTCAAAGCTTGGACGTAGAGGAGCGTCTAGCACAGATGAAATACCGCTCTCCTGTGAAGATATTGACCTAGCATATACCGCTTGCGATCTTGGCTTAGGCACGGGGTTATTTACTGCTCTCAAACTTACACATCTCATCCCAGCTAATCGTCTGACCCAGGAGTATTTTTCTCGCTTGATTAAAGGAACTACTTATTCTCGAATTGTTCTAGAGGCGATGCGTAATAAGTTGCCTTCTCCACCCGATAGATCGCTAAAAGCCAAAGTTTCTGAACTATATTGTTTGTGGAAAATGCATCCTGAACAGCGACCTTTGCACAAGGCTGTTCAGCAAGGAGCAACATTAGCAATTGAGAAGATTTTGAACTCAAAGGAATTTGCTTCCAACCTGTAGCTTTTGTCTCAGGCAAGAAATTTGAATAGAGTCAAGCTTAATTCGGAGTGAATTAAGCTTGACTCTATAGGAACGCTCTGGATCTCAAATGGATAAAGTCGAGTCAAGAGGATGTTTGAAAAGTGACGAATGTCTGCTGTAAGAGCGTAGCATTTGGCGGATAGCTCTGGAATAAACCTAGAATGCTATGCTTTCGCCTATCACCAAGTAACAAGTTAGACCCTTCAAATATTCTCTTAACTCGAATAAATGAGGAGCCTATGAAATTTGAAGAAATATCCTGATTGGTGCGAGTTAGTTGAGTAAATTTTAGTAAATAAATAGCTTTGTGATTTGCTAATACCTTCATCGAGTCCTATCATGAAAAGCTCTCCGCTTGTAAGTGTACTTATTAACAACTACAACTATGGACGCTTTTTACGGGAGGCGATCGATAGTGCCCTAAATCAAACTTACCCTCACGTTGAAGTTGTTGTAGTTGATGATGGTTCAACAGATGGCTCGCAGGAGATTATTAAGAGCTATGGCGATCGCATCATCCCCATCCTTAAAGAAAATGGTGGTCAAGCTTCTGCATTTAATGTAGGGGTTGAACAAAGCAAGGGAGATTTCCTTTTCTTCTTAGACTCTGACGACACATTTTCTCCTGAAAAAATCAGTAGGCTCGTTAATTTGTTTCAGCAGGTCACTTCAGAGAATGCAAATATAGCTATCTGTAACGGGCTTGAGATTATCAACGATAGAAGTGAACATTTGAGGACTGAATTAATTAACCATAGCTGTGAGTGGAAAAGCTTGCACAGGGTTAAACGTCTTAAGGAATTCCAAGGTCAAACGTTGACCCAAATTAGTACAGCAACAGAAGTGTACAGCTATGCTAAAAAATATCGTTACATTCCTTTTTTAGGTGCGCCAACCAGTGGCGTAGCATTAACTCGCTCATTAGCAGAGCAAATCTTTCCTTTAACTTGTCACCTCATCAAGGTTCGTGCCGATGACTTTGTAGTGAAGGCAGCTTCCTTGCTGGGCGATATGTATTTTGCGGAGGATGCCTTAACTCAATATCGTGTTCATGGCAGTAATAATTGGTTTGGTAACAAGAGGGCGGATTCACAAGACTTTCTCCATGCAATGGATACGTTCCTAAACGCTAAACTAGAGAGCAGCCAGAGAGAGCCTATATTAGATTACTTCAATTCCATCCATGCACAGGTTTATTACCGCAATCACTTTGGTACTTTCAGTGCTTGCAGTAAGGAACTGTTGATGTTAGCTACCAAGGTAATGACCTGGTCTCCTAATCAGAGAACGATTAAGTTCTTTGCCAAGGTAATGATGTTATTTGTACTCAATAAAACTGGATTTGATAGGCATTTTTCTGCGTTAAAGCTTTAAGTTCAACGCGATCGCATATTTTTCTGCTACTTAAATTCACAGGCTCGAATAGGATTGGATAGAATGGCAAAACTTGTTTCGGTTATCATTCCCTGCTTCAACGCTGAGAAATGGATTGCAGAAGCAATTGGTAGCTGTCTCAACCAAACCTATTCGGCCGTAGAGATAATTATCATTGACGATGGCTCAACCGATGGCAGCCTAGATGTAATCAAACGCTATGGCGACAGAGTGATTTGGGAGAGTGGTCCTAACCGAGGCGGTAATTATGCCCGCAATCAAGGGTTTGCTCTATCCAAAGGGGACTATATTCAATATCTGGACGCTGATGATTACTTGCTGCCTGAGAAGCTAGAGCGGCAGGTTCATTTTCTGGAAGAAACGGCGTTTGATGTTGTTTATGGCGATTGGCGACATCAATATCATTTGCCCAACGGAGACTCTTATCTAGAAGATATAAAAGTCACTGGCAACCAGCCAGATTTGCTGGAGTCGCTGCTAGCAGATTGGTGGGTTTCGCCTGCCTGTTTGTTATTTAAGCGATCGCCCATTGCCCAAGTTGGCGGCTGGGATGAATCGCTAAAAGCCGGACAAGATCGGGACTTCTTCCTCTCCATCGTCATGAGTGGTGCCAAAGTGGGCTACCAGTCTGGTTGCTATTCCATCTATAGACGCCATGGCAATGTCACAGTTTCTACATCTTCTAAAACTCGATACCTCGAAAGCCACCAGATAATTTTGGAGAAGGCGGAGAAAATGCTTTTGGCAGAGGGGAAGCTATCCCAAAGCTACCGAGATGCAATGGCTCAGTCTTACTTCATGTTGGCTAGAGGATATTTAGAATTTGACCCGCCTCAATATTTCAAACTGCTAGAGAAAACTTTAACGTTATCTCCCAAGTTTCAGGCAAACAGCACAGATAGAACCGCCGCTTACACGTTGGCTCAAAGGCTTTTCGGCTTCCGCAACCTTGAAAGAATTGTCTTTCTAATTAAACAAACTAGATTATTTCTTTTCTATTGGCTCGGAAAATTCCGGTTTTCCTCTGACTCTCCCTGAATGATGGAGGAGAAATAGCTGATTGCCTTTAAAGTCACTTGGACTAAGGAGGATGTAAGCGTGTAAATTTAGCTGCTAGTTAGCAGCATCAAGAACTATAGCTACAAATGGTTTTTGGCAGAGGCGATCGCAGCGCTCTGTCCAAAAACCGTTTTAATACAGAAATGATTGTGGTGGGTGATGGCTCTACCGACAATTCAGAAGATGTAATTGTGTATGACAATTACATTATATTCCCTTTGCTGCTTCTTTGCTAGGGAGTATTTACTTTGTAGACGGCTCGCTAATCCAGTATTCAGTGCATCGAGGTAAAAACTGGTATAGACATAAAAGATTTGTCAGAAAAGGAGTTTTTCAAAAACCTAATGCATTCTCAAATCTAGAGTTAGAGCAAAGCACCGAAGCAGAAGCTTTCTCCTATTTCGACTCAACTCATTTTTGAGCCTGCCGTTATGAAAACTATAGTGACCAACATAGCTACAGTCAAGAGCTACTAAGACTCGCAGCCAGAACGATAAGACTTTAAGGCGGTAGATTGACCAAAGAGTCATCAAATTATTGATCAAAGCAATGTGTTCGACAGTGAATTCAGAATTCACTGTTGAGACTTTAAAGATTGAATCAGTTCGATTTGTTTGAAACGCTCGAAACGCTCTCAATGTTCTTAGTTCTTAATCACTTGAAAATGTTGGAGAAACATCATGAAAGTAGCTTATGTCACCACCTATAATGCACAAGATGTTCATCAGTGGTCAGGTCTAGGGTACTATATTGCCCAGTCTCTCACGGGTCAGGCTATTTCCCTCGATTACATTGGTCCATTAAAGGACAAGTTAATTCACAAGGTTATTCGTAAATCAAAGCGTCACTATCATGAATTGTTTGGTGAACGATATTTGCGAGATCCAGAACCACTCATTTTGAAAGATTACGCTCATCAGGTTTCTCAAAAATTGGCAAGAAGCCAATCTGACCTCATATTTAGTGTTACTAGCAATTCGATTGCTTATCTGGAAACTTCAAAGCCAGTTGCTTTTTATGCAGATGCAACCTTCGCTGGATTAAACAGCTCTTACCCACACTATAGCCAACTTTGCCAAGAAACCGTCCGGGACTGGCACCGTATGGAGCAGTTAGCTTTGCACAAATCTAGTTTAGCAATTTATGCTTCAGATTGGGCTGCACAAACGGCTGTCAATCACTACAAAGCTGACCCAGATAAAGTGAAAGTTGTCCCTTTTGGAGCCAATCTTGAAAATAGTTGGGCTCTAGATGAGGTTCAAAGTGTAATTAAAGCACGTCCTAGTGACGTGTGCAAATTTCTGTTTTTGGGCGTTGACTGGTTTCGCAAAGGAGGAGATATCGCCTTCAATGTTGTTAAGATGCTGAACGCTTCAGGTCTTAAAGCGGAACTGACTGTAGTGGGTTGTCAGCCTGTTCTAGATGAACCTTTGCCTGATTTTGTGCGTCCTCTTGGTTTTATCAGTAAATCAACTCAAGCAGGCAAAGAAGAAATTTTACGTCTTTTAGCGGAGTCTCACTTTTTGATTTTACCGACCAGAGCCGAATGTTACGGCTTAGTGTTTTGTGAAGCAAACGCTTTAGGAGTGCCCTGCATCGCTACTCATGTAGGTGGTGTTCCTACCATTATTAAAGAAGATATAAACGGACGGTTGTTTGATCCAGCGGCAGAAGTATCTGAATACTGTCAATATATTACGGATATTTTCACCAACTACTCTCGGTACCAGCAGTTGGCGTTATCTGCCTTTCATGAATATCAAACGCGTTTGAATTGGTCTGTTGCAGGTAAAACTATTAAAGGACTGTTAATGGATTTGTGAGTGAACCTGCATCAATGTCTTAGCTGACTTCAATTATTATACTAATTCCAAAAGTTAGGGCTACAGATGAAAGGGCACCTCGCTTCGCGGGGTGCCCTTTCATCTGAGTTTGTTTTTGTAGCAACGGATTACTCCCTACTTCTGAAAAGTTCCGGTTTTCTTCCAATTTCTTCAGAATAAGTTGGGAGAGATAGCTTGCTCCCTCGGAAATCACGTGAATTGTAAAGAGGATATAAACGTGGAGACTCAGCCGCTAGTGAGCATCATCATCAATAACTATAACTACGGTCGCTTTATTGCAGAGGCGATCGATAGTGCATTAAATCAGACTTACAGCTCGGTAGAAGTCGTTGTAGTAGATGATGGTTCTACAGATACCTCTCGCTCAATCATTGATGGTTATGGTAATCAAGTCGTCAAGGTTTTTAAGGCGAATGGAGGACAAGCTTCTGCTCTAAATGCCGGTTTTGCAGCAAGTACAGGAGAGATAGTTTGCATACTTGACGCGGATGATATCTTTTTACCTCAAAAAGTATCTGAGGTCGTTGATTTATTTAGGGCAAACTCTGAGATTGGTTGGGTCTTCACTGAATCTGCTCCAGTGAAAACAAAAGCACTAGTCAATATAGAACGCACAGAGTTCTACAAAAATATATTTGTCGATAATTCTAGTGAACCTCCAAAGCTGGTTGATTTTAGGTCAGAACTAAAAAAAGCAAAGTTGCCAAATTTCACACCTTCTACATCTAATTTGTGCTTCCGCAGAACCTTTCTAGAAAAAATCTTTCCACTGCCAGAGTGTAAAGGATCTTCGGGTCTTGCAATCTGCGACACATACTTGAATCTCTTGGCAGTAGGACTGGGGGCAGGATATGTGACAACTAGAAATTTGGGAATTTTTAGAGTTCACGAGAACAATCTCTACAGTACACAGTCATTTGATAATAAGCGGAGAATTTATGCTGAAATTCGTATCGCAACAGCATACTGGATGCGTATTCGCTTCTTGGAATTCAACAAGCTCAGTAAGAAACTATTTTCGCAAGGGTTGAGCGCCTACTTAGCTAGTGGAAGTAATCTCAAGGATTGTAAGGAGTTGATAGAGAAGTATTTTGCCAATCTCCGGTTTCATGAAAGGTTAGAAGTCAATTGTGTGACGTTTTACTACCTCCTTAAATCGCGCTTAAGCAAGCCAGTTTAGGAGAGAATCTTTCGTTCAAAACATCTAACAGACAGCTATGGAAACTCAACCGTTGGTCAGCATCATCATCAATAACTACAACTACGAGCGGTTTTTGGGTGAGGCGATCGACAGTGCTTTAGCGCAAACCTATCCCAATACAGAAGTAATTGTGGTGGATGATGGCTCCACCGATAATTCACGCGATGTGATTGTAAAGTATGGCGATCGCATCATTCCCGTTTTGCAGCCCAACGGTAAGCAGGCAGCAGCCTTCAACAGCGGTTTTGCCAGAAGCAAGGGCGATATCATTATCTTCCTGGATTCCGACGATTATCTTTTCCCCGATGTAGCTAAGCGAGTCGTTGAAGCTTGGGAGCCAGGGATGTCGAAAATCCATTATCGGCTGTCTGTGGTCGATTCATCTGGACAACCTCGCGGATTTTCTTACCCTCAAGGGACACAGCCCTTGTCTAGTGGAGAGGTTTGGCGCACCCTGCTTGATGTAGGCACCTATAACAGTACGCCGACCAGCGGCAATGCCCTTAGCCGGGAGGCGATGAAACATGTTTTCCCAATTCCTGATGAGTTTAAGCTGACGGCGGATGACTATTTGTCCGTTCTGATTCCGCTGTATGGCGATGTCGGAGCAATTGAGGAACCTCTGGGAGCTTACCGGATTCATGACAGCAACCAGTGGGCGGTGACGGAGGTGGCAAGCGATCGCTTCCGTCGGTTTGTGCGCCACGACTTACAGCGATGTGAACTGCTAGAGCAGCGAGCAAGTGAGTTGGGTTATGAAGTGCCAGCCGATTTAGGACTACGCTTTTTTGGAAGGGTCTGGTCGCGCATGGCGTCGTTACGGCTAGATCCTGACCAACATCTGGTGCCCTCCGATCGCCCACTGAAACTTGCTTATTGGGGTGTTCGCGCTCTGTGGAAATATTCAGACTACAACTGGCAGAAGCGGGTGATTTTTAGCCTGTGGTTTGTCTGGGTGGGTGTGATGCCGCTGCCGCTGGCAAAACCTGCGATTAGCTGGCTATTTGCTCCCCAGTTTCGCCCAAAGCCAATTAGCTGGACGTTGAGCAAACTTCGTTTGTTAATGAGTTGAGTGAGTTAAACCATGCAAGACACATTTCGCTTAGGGGTTGTATTTACCCACCCCACTCAGCACCACGCCCCGCTGTGGCAAAAGTTAAATGAACAGCCCGGAGTCTCAGTCTCCGCTTTTTATCTCTGCAATGAAAACCAGGTAAGTGGCGATCGCCACCTTGGCAGCACTCAACCCTGGGATGTTGACCTCACAGGCGGCTATCACAATGAGTTTCTAAAAACTTGGGATGGTAAGATTGCCGACAAGATTGAAAAAGGATTGCTCAACCCAGGGTTGCTCAGCCGTTTGACGCGTCAAAACGTCGATGCAGTGTTTTTGCCTAGCTTTTACACCTACTCCTATCGACTGGCAATTTTGCTCTGCAAGCTGCGGGACATTCCCATCATCATGCAGAATGACGCAACCATCATTACTGACAATCACTACAGTCGGTTGCGAAAGATTGTGATGTCAATGCTGTATCCCTGGATGTACAGCTTGGCGGATCACTGGGTTTCTAGCGGTGACCACAATGCGATTTACCTGCGGCACTATGGCGTACCTGATGAAAAGATGGTGCGGGGCTGCTATCCGGTTGACCGCGATCGCTACGAACAAACGATCGTTCACAATCAGGACGAAATTCAGCAAATTCGCGAAAAGCTAAGCTGGGACAAAGACACCATCCTGTATTGCTTTACGGGCAAATACATTGAGCGTAAGAATCCGTTTGAGTTTATTGAGGCGATCGCCAAAGCGCACCAAATTGACCCTCGCGTTAGAGGCATCATGATTGGCGGCGGTGAGTTGACTGACGCAATTAATCAACGCTTGGAATCCCTCAATGGTGAAGTGTTGAATGTGGGCTTTGTGAACCAGAGCAAACTACCGCTGTATTACGCAGCGACCGATGTGTTTATCTCAACGTCTCACAATGACCCTCATCCACTGGTGATTTCTGAAGCAATGGCGGCAGGTTGTCCGCCAATTTTGAGCGATCGCTGCGGCAACTGGGGTTACAGTGACACGGTTCAGCATCGCTATAACGGGCTGGTTTATCCCTGTGGCAATGTTGAGGCGCTGGTCAAGGCAGTGTTGGCACTAACAGATTATGAAACTCGTCGAGTGTATAGCGATCGCGCCAGAGAAGTGTTCTGTGGGCAAGACCTCAACTGTGAGCTAAATGCCTTGATGGAAACCATCGGCAGAATCAAAAGTGAGCGGCAGCGATCGCCAAATCAGGCAAAACACACATCACCACAGCTTGCAGAAGGTACTACCCCGGTGAAAACGCCCTAACGTCGTTCATTTCTGGTAGCACCAGTAGGGTGCGTTAGCGCCAGCATAACGCACCGAAAGAGCTTGAGTGATGCGTTAGCACTGCGTAACGCATCCTACGACCCAAAACTAAGAATTGATATCAAAGGGGAGCGATGCGGATTGTAATTGCGCGAACCATGCCCAACTTCAGTATGGATGTCTACGCCGACGGACTGGCGGCAGGACTAAGAGCCGTTCGCCCCGATTGGGAGGTGGTTGAACTAGCTCCTGTGCCCCTCGATCGCACCAGCCGTTCTCTACTCCTGAGAGCAAAAAAATTCTACGAACGGTTTTGGAACTTTCCTCGCACCGTGCGGCGGCAAAAGGCAGATGTCTTTCACGTCATCGACCATAGCGAAGCCCACATTGTGTATGGGCTAAAAAAGGCGGGCAAACCCGTGATGGTGACGTGTCACGACCTGATCAACTTCTTCTATAAGGACAACCTGCGCGGTTCAGTCAAGGTGCCCTTTGTCAGTAATGGGATGTGGATGTATTCGGTACGCGGGCTTCAGGACTGTGATCATGTGGTTACAGTTTCGGCGGTCACAGCCAAGGATACCTCCCAAATTCTCAACGTTGAGCCAGCCCGGATTTCTGTAGTGCCCAATGCGGTGGAGTCTGGGTTTCGACCCCTACCCAAGCATGAAAGTGAGTTGTTTCGACAGGAACAGGGCGCTTCCCCAGAAACGGTTTGTCTGCTAAATGTGGGTTCAAATCATCCTCGTAAAAACATCTCAGCCATTCTCAGGTCCTTGGCAATTTTGCGTCAAAAGGAGTTCCCTTTCTTGTTCTGGAAGGCAGGAGCGGACTTTGACGACGAACAGAAGGCTTTCATTCAGGCGGAAGGACTTGGACCCCATATTACTTATCTGGGAAATCCTGATAAGTCCACGCTGGTTCAGCTTTACAATGCGGCGAATATTCTGGTTGCGCCTTCCCTGCATGAGGGATTTGGTATGACGCTGTTAGAAGCAATGGCTTGTGGCACGCCTGCAATTACGTCCAATGTTTCAGCGATGCCCGAAGTGGTGGGAGATGCAGGGGTTTTGGTTGACCCGCAAGATTGGGAGGCGATCGCCGCTGCCATTTGCCGCTTACACAGTGATCCAGGTTTTTATCAGGAATTGGTTAACCAAGGACTGCAAAGAGTCAAAGCATTTACCTGGGAAAAAACAGCAGAACAGATCGCTGAAATTTACGAGAAGCTGCTAAAGGAGCCGTCCCGCGTATGAAAATTTTGATGTCTGCCTACTCCTGTGAACCCGGCAAAGGGTCAGAACCAGGAATCGGCTGGAACACGGTACGAGAAGCCGCCCGATATCATGAAGTTTGGGTACTGACCCGTCCCGATGAAAGCCGAGAGGCGATCGAGGCAGAGCTAGCCCGCAACCCAGTGCCCAATCTCCACTTTGTCTACTTCACGCTGCCGTTTTGGAAGGATAGTTTGCGCTGGGGGCAAGCAGGCGCGATGCAGCTTCACCACTATCTCTGGCAAATCCAAGCCTACTTCGAGGCGCGACGGTTGCACCAGGAAATTGGCTTTGACCTGGTTCACCATGTTACCTTTGCCAAACATTCTAGTCCCAGTTTCCTCTCTTTGCTGCCCATTCCCTTTGTCTGGGGTCCCGTTGCGGGTGGAGAAGTGGCACCCAAAGCATTTTGGCAAGACTTTAGCCCTCGCGCCAAGCTATACGAAATTGCTCGCGACCTATTTCGGGTTGCGGGTGAGCTTGATCCGTTTGTCCGGCTCACGGCTAGACGCAGCGCTATCATTCAAGCCACCACTGAAGACACCGCCCAGCAGCTTTACAAGATGGGTGTTGATCACGTGCAAATCATGCCTGCGATCGGTTTGCCCGAAGCTGACATTGCCCGCCTAGCGCAATGCAAACCAGCCAGTGACTCCCCTGTTCGGTTTATCAGCATGGGCAGGCTGCTGCACTGGAAAGGCTTTCACCTGGGGCTACGTGCCTTCGCCAAAGCAAACCTACCCGACGCGGAATATTGGGTAATTGGCGACGGACCTGAACGACAATCTCTGGAAACTCTTGCCCAAGAGCTAGGCATTGCTCAGCGAATGAAATTTTGGGGCGGACTTCCCCGTGAACAAACCCTCGGCAAGCTAGAAGACTGTCATGCACTGGTACATCCCAGCCTACATGACTCTGGTGGCTGGGTTTGTCTAGAGTCAATGGCCGCAGGTCGTCCGGTGATTTGCCTGGATCTGTCGGGGCCAGCCGTATTGGTTTCTAAAGATGCGGGTCTAAGAATTCCAGCACACAATCCTGATCAGGCAGTGAATGATTTGGCTGTGGCAATGACCCAGATTGCTCAGGATGCAGAACTTCGCAACCGGATGGCGCAGGTGGGGCAACAGCTAGTCCGCGAAACTCTAAGTTGGCGAGCCAGAGGCGAACACATGGCTCAAATTTACGCGGAGACGGTATCCAAAGGCGCGTAGTTGATGACATTCATACCAAGAGAGACGGCGCTCATGCGAATCATGACTGTTCACAATCGCTATCAGATTCGCGGTGGCGAAGATGAGTGTTACGAAGCCGAAGTGAGTTTGCTGCAACAGATGGGGCATCCCGTAGAGGTCTATGAGGAGAACAACGATCGCGTTGCAGCGATCGGTAAACTCCGCATGATGGCAGCCACCATCTGGTCAGGAGAAACCTATCAAGCCGTGAGAAAAAAACTGGCAGAAACGGCTTGTGACGTGGTTCACGTACAGAACTTTTTCCCTCTGATCTCTCCATCGGTTTACTACGCTGCTAGAGCCGAGGGGGTTCCGGTGATCCAAACTTTGCACAACTATCGCCTGCTTTGCCCCAACGCTCTGTTTTTCCGAGAAGGGAAAGTGTGTGAAGACTGTTTAGGAAAACCCATTCCCTATGCAGGCGTGATGCATGGCTGCTACCGAGGCAGTGTGGTTGCGAGTGGTGGTGTTGCTACAATGCTAACGACTCACCGGGCGATGAAAACCTGGACGCAAGCAGTAGATCTGTACATTGCGCTGACAGAGTTTGCCCGCCAGAAATTCATTGAGGGTGGTCTTCCGGCTGAGAAGATCGTGGTGAAGCCCAATTTTGTCAATCCCGATCCGGGCGTTGGGTCGGGTCAGGGAAACTATGCGCTGTTTGTCGGACGGCTCTCGGTTGAGAAGGGACTAGATACGCTTTTGGAAGCCTGGGAACGACTTGGGACAAAGCTGCCGCTCAAAATTGTGGGAGATGGTCCGCTGGTTGATCAGGTCGTGGAAGCAACAAAGCGCTTACCCCAGGTGGAATGGCTGGGACGCAAACCAATGGCAGAGGTTCACGCCCTGATGGGAGAGGCAACCGTGTTGGTGTTTCCCTCAAAATGGTATGAGACGTTTGGGCGAGTTGCAGTTGAGGCATTTGCGAAGGGAACTCCAGTGATCGCAGCAAAGATTGGAGCGATCGCCGAACTAGTCGATGCAGGACGCACAGGTTTACACTTCCGTCCTGGTGATGCTGCCGATCTAGCGGCTCAGATCGAATGGGTTTTGGCAAATCCAGCCCAGCTTGCTCAAATGCGGCAGGAGGCACGCGCCGAATTTGAGGCAAAGTATACTGCTCAAAAAAATTACGAAACACTGCTGGAAATTTACTCTAAAGCTCAGGCGATCGCCGCCTAAACCTTGAAAGTCCGGAGCAAGGTTGAGAATTATGAATTGCTGAATAGGGGCGATCGCGTCATCGCTTGCAACAATCTGTGTGCAGAGGAAGATAGATGACTGTAGAAGCAGGGATTTACCAGAAAAGAAAAGGGTATGTGCAAAATTCCGTTTTACTGCTGATTGCCTTTGCGACTGCCTTTTTTCCTCGAATTCTTGAAGCAGTGGGTGCGCCTGCACCAGTTAACTTCCTTCACTTTGCAGTTGTTCCACCGGCCTGCATTTACGTGATTATCACAGCCCGAGCAAAAGATCGGAGGCAGGTTGCAGCTACGGTAGCGCTTTTAGTCGGGCTGCTCATTTTTCTAGCTATTATGACTGCCAGCGCTCTGCTAAACGAGGCTGGGCTAATTAATGTATTTGTCGGCTACCTATTGCTGGTTGAAGGGTATATCCTGCTGCTAGCAATCATTTCTGTCCCATTTTCGGCAGAGAGCTTTCAGCGCTTTCGACGCTGGATGTTGGGGTTTGCCCTGACTCATTTGATATTAGCAATGGGGCAAAAGATTCTGCTGGATCTCAGAATTCTTGAGCTTCAAGCTGACTTAACCCGAGAAGACAACATTCAAGGAGTCTTCTATGTTTCAGGAGGCGGACATGTTGTCTCTGCTTTCGTTTACATGTCCTTCGGTCTGTATTACTTTATCAGCGCCAAGTCTGTTCCAATTTGGCTTCGGTCTGCGATTGTTTTGGTTGCCTTTTTCCTGCTGGTATCTGCCGATGCAAAGCAAGTATTGATGGTCTTTCTACTGGCCTGGGTTATCCTGATTTTGTTGAGTGTAAAAGACATCAGAGTTACGCTCCAGTATGTGATCGCTGCTGCTGTAATTGGCTATATCCTATACTGGTGTATCCAAAACCTATACGAGTTTAGAGCCTTCAAAACCTGGATTAGACCCGAAATTTACGGTCCAGATGGAGATGCAACGGTACTCAAGTCAGGCCCATTTCGGATCATTCCGTCCTATTACACCTCATTCCTGAACTGGTTTTTTGGACTTGGACCAGGGCACACTATCGGGCGGTTGGGCGGCTGGATGTTGATAGACTATGGATATCTATTAATGCCACTAGGTGGCACTATTCATCCAGCTAGCCAGGCCGTCTGGGCAACTTGGCGCGGATATTATCTAGATTCCAGCTTCTTCTCGCCACTGTGGGGCTGGGCAGGTATTTGGGGAGATACTGGTTTTCTAGGATTGGCTGCCTATCTCTACATTGTTTCAATCATTTGGCAGCGAATTTGCATCGATGATTTCTGTAAGTTTATTTTGCTTACTGTGCTAATCAATGGTTTCATTTTTACTCAGCTGGAAGAGCCTGGGTATATGTTAACGATGATGGCTGTGATTGGCTTACGCTGGCAGGAACACCGAATTGAACGGCGATCGCGCCAAATCTCGGCTCGTCAGATCATGTACAGCACAGATGGACCGATCGAAGCAATTTGACGCTCAAACTATAGTCGTAGCCATCCAGGTTGCGATAGCAAAAGGGAGAAAAGCTTTGCTTTTCTCCCTTTTGTCTTGATTTCAACGTCTAGCACAATGTATCTTCACAAGTTCCCCAAATTCTTCTTCTAGCATCAAAGCATTCAGCCTTATTAAAACAATTAATTGATGAGAAGCCAAAGTGAAATCTCTGCTGGAATGGTGGGGTTGCTTTGATCCATCATTGATGTCTGGGAGAAAAGCGGATGAACACGGTCAGGAAGATTACAAATGATTTGGCGATCGCCGGACAACCTGCACCCGATAAGCTACCCCAGTTAGTTGAAGAAGGTTATCGCTCGGTCGTCAATCTGCGATCGCCTGATGAGGCAGGATTTTGGAATGACGAACAGATTCAAATAGAGCAATTAGGATTACGCTACGTTAATTATCCAATTCAGTCGAGTCATTTAACTCCTGAGACAGCGTTGCGGCTCATTCAACAAATTTCTGACCTGCCCAAACCGATGCTTGTTCACTGCGATACCGGCATCCGAGCATCGGTTATCGCGCTTATGCAGGTTGCAATGAAGCAAGGGATGAGGACGGAAGATGCATTCCAGAAAGTGACAAAATTGGGCTTACTCAATGATGGCTCGTGAGTTGTCGGAACGCCGTATTTTGCTTCCTTGAATTCCTAAATTTTCAGCCTTTTATGCAAAAGTCGGTCGGACTGCTGCTGTTTCTAGGTGGGACTGATACTAATTAGCATTAGAAGGTAGCTCAATCACAAAGCGCACTTCATTAGCGCTACTCTCTGCTCGAATTGAGCCGCCCAAATACGTTACTTGTTTTTTGATCAGTGCCAGTCCTAAACCCGTACCGCCTTGGTTCCAGCGATCGCTTCCCGATACCCGGTAGAACTTGTCAAAAATGCGAGGCAGTTCTTCTGCTGGAATTTCGACGCCAGAATTGCTCACTATCAATTGCAGTTGCTCGCCGACCTGCTGGGCGTTGATCCCGATCGCTTCTCCGGGTGGTGTATATTTGCAAGCATTAGTCAGTAGCTCTCGCACAATGTGCGTCAAAATTGCGATATCTGAAACGAGCGGTGGCAGTGTAGAAGGTAGAAAGGCTTGTAGCCTTTGCTGCCGCTCTTGGGCACGCTCTTGATACACGGCTGCAATGTTAGAAAGCCATTCCACCACCTCAATTGGGACTAAATCCATGGGAGCCCTATCTGCTTCTAAACGCTGTAGTTCCAGCAGGTCGTTGACCAAATCGAGTTCCTGATCACACTGCTCCCGTAGGATGTTCAGGTATTGTCCAACTCGTTGTGATTGGGCATCTACTTCTGCTTCTGAGGTTAAAAGATTGCGTCGATCTAAGTTCATCTCCAATAGATGAATCGACATTTTGATATTGGCTAAGGGCGATCGCAACTCATGGGAAACCGTGCTTAAAAAGTCATCTTTATACTGAGATAAGCGCTGAAGTTCCTCTATTTGCTGTTCTAACAATTGCGCTCGCAGCAGCGAGAAGGATCTTTCTTCGGAGGGCTTCTGTTCCGTCACCTCCCGGAAAACCATGACGGCCCCTGTGATGTTTCCTGCACTGTCTCTGATTGGGGCAGCACTGTCTGCGATTGGCACTTGTCTGCCGTCTTTGGTGACCAACAAAATTGGGTTTACTAGATAGGTAACTGTCCCCGTTTGCAACACCTCCATCAGCGGATCGCTTAGGGGAACCTGCGTCTGGTGATGTATCAGGGGAAGCACCTCTGTTAAGGGGCGATCGATCGCTTCCTGAAACTGCCATCCCGTCAGTGATTCTGCGACGAGGTTAAGGAACTTCACTCGTCCTTCAGCATCGGTGACAATGACTCCGTCTCCGATCGCTTTTAGAATTGTGGCTGCCCATTCTTGCTGTTCCCTGAGTTGGGCTTCCCGTCCATACCGTTGCAGTGCAGTTTTAATGGCAATATACAGATCACGTTCTTTAATCGGCTTGATAATATAACCAAACGGTTCGGTCTCGGTGGCGCGATCAACGGTGGCGCGATCTGAATACCCAGTAGCGTAGATGATGGGAATTTGGAGTTCTTGCCAGATTACTTGGGCTGCCTGAGTTCCGTCCATCTCTCCCTCTAGGCGGATGTCCATCAGCACAACATCTGGCTTCAGCTCTTTGGCTTTGATAATGGCTTCTTCACCTGAAGCGGCGATCGCCACTACTGTGTAGCCCAATTCTTCCAGGCAATCTCTCACGTCGATCGCCACAACCCATTCATCCTCAACAATGAGTACCCGCGCCGAAGCCGAGGAGGGTACATTTGCATCATTCATCATTGCACCTACCCTGGAAATAGAACCCGGAACTCCGTACCACCCTGCCGCTGCATTTCCAGGGTTCCCTTCAACTGACCTACAAAACCTTGAACAAGCTGTAAACCTAACGTTTCAGGTCGAGAAAAATCGATATGATCTGGAATCCCTACCCCATTGTCTTTCATATTCAACTGAATGGTTGATTTTTCTGCTCCTGTAGAAATTGTAAAAAGCTGTAAGTGTATCGATAGATTGTTCTGGTTCCTGTCAGGAAACGCATATTTAAGAGAGTTGCTCAACAGCTCATTGATGATTAATCCGCAGCGAATTGCTTTATCAATATCTAGGAAAATGGGTTCAATTTCGGTCCGCACTGCAATCTGCGTGTGGCTGAGGTTATAAGTACTAAAAAGGTTTGTAACTAGACTGGGAATGTACTCTGCTAAGTTGATGTGGGACAGGTCTTCAGACTGATAAAGCTTTTCATGGATCAGGGCAATCGACTCAATCCGACTTTGGCTTTCAAGTAAAGCATTGGCGGCTAGCTGATCCTTTAGTTTTCGGCGCTGCAACCGTAGCAAGCTATAGACAATTTGCAAATTATTCTTAACTCGATGGTGAATTTCTTTTAGTAGCACCTCTTTCTCTTTTAGAGACGCTTGAAGGCGCTCTTCGGTGTGTTTGAGGTTAGTCACGTCTCGCCCAACGGATTGAAACTCAACAAATTTTCCCTGCTCGTCAAACAGCATTCGATTGTTCCATTGCGTCCAGCGAATTTCACCATCGATAACTACCCGATTTTCAATCATCACCACAGGATTTTCTGGGCTGATTGAAGCAATGAGTTGGACAACGGCTTCTCGATCCTCTTCAAAAATCACGGGCTCATAGCTTCTGCCAATCACTTTCTCTGACTGGACTCCAAAGTAGCGACAGTAGGATTCATTCACAAACACAATGTCACCGTTTGCTAGAAAACGAGCAATCAATTCTGTCTGGTCTTCTACAATGCCACGATAACGGGCTTCGCTAATTTTTAGGGCT
Source organism: Leptolyngbya sp. FACHB-671 (assembly GCF_014695745.1). Classification (NCBI taxonomy): domain Bacteria; kingdom Bacillati; phylum Cyanobacteriota; class Cyanophyceae; order Leptolyngbyales; family Leptolyngbyaceae; genus Leptolyngbya; species Leptolyngbya sp. FACHB-671. The sequence goes on from NZ_JACJOV010000150.1 coordinate 116,261, forward strand.
TGTTCAGCTTGCTCACGCTCAGCTTCGATGTGCTTACGTTCAGTAATGTCTGTGACTCGCACTAAATTAAAGGTGCGTTCAGCAACGGCAATCGGTTTGGCTGCAATATTGCCCCAAAAAAAGTTTCCTTTGCAGGTTACATACTCAAGTTCCTGGCTCCAAAACCCTGCTGACTGAATTTGGGAGACGATCGCCTCTAACTCATCAGTAGAAAATTGGTATCGCTGCAAAGTATGCCCCTCGATACCAATTAGCTCGGCTTTGTCAGTTGCTTGAAAAAGTTCTACTGCCCGTCGATTGCAATCTACGGTGTGTAGCGTCTGCGGATCAACTAAGAATAAAGCGTCTGCAGATTCGTTAAAAACTGCCTCTCGCAAATCTTTGGTATAGGTGAGTTCTCTTTCAACTTTTTGACGCTCTATAATTTCTTGTTGCAGCGCCCAGTTTGCCACTTCAAGATCTAGCGAACTGGGAATCGCTAATGCTTTGGGCACCAATGAAAAAAGTGCGATCGCGGTACCTAGAGACACAACGGCTGTGATTGCTTTGACCCCACCCGAGAGCCAGTAGGTTGGATGCCAAAGCGTCCAAACTGACATCAAATGAGAAGTGCCGCAGGCAGTAATGAACGCTGCAAATAAAACAAAGACCCAGTTGAAGGGTAAATCCTTTCGCCGTTGAATGAAACTAGCCAGCGTTAAGGAAATGGAATAGTAAGCGAGGGCGATCGTTGTGTCGGATACGATGTGAAGCCAAACTAATCCAGGTCGCCACAAAAAACAATGCCCGTGAGGAATGAAGCTTCCTGAACTAAAAAGCTCTTTGAGCAGGTCAAGCATAAGCATGTTTCTAGGAGAGAGAGCTCATCTCCACACTATAGACTTTACGGGTGAAACTGTACGAGCGTGTTGTCTTTGCAGAAGATTAGAAGGTTTTAGTCACTCTTACCCATCATCAGAGTGTTGCTACAACACTATTTTTGCCAGGAAAATTTTGGGGCGGGAAGGCAATTACAGCAATTTCTACTTGGATAAACCACATATCCCTGTGGGGGCCGTTCGCGAACGGCCCCTAAGCTATGGCTTACCCAGTCGAAAATGGCTGTAAATTCTTTCTTTCGACCGAAGTTTATCCCAGTCACCAAAACTACCGTGTTGCTAGTTGTGACTTTAAAGATATGGCTGAAGCAGTCTTCAAGCCTTGCGGGCAGAGGAGAAAATTGTGAATCAAATGAAATCCCTACCAAAACCCCTGCGGGTAGCGCTGTTGCTCATTCCGCTGCTGGTTGTAGTAGGTTTTTTGGGTTATCGAGTTGAAATTGCTTTACCTACTGCTCCACCTAAATTGAGCAGTACGTTTACACCAGTAACACAAGTTTCTTCTCAAGAGATTGGTTCTTATGATTTGTTGGGCTACACGATCAGCAAAGCAGAAGCCGATCGCCTATCACTCACCGAGGAAGGGAAACAGCAGCTTTCTCCTGAAAATGGGGCGATCGCCATCACTCAAAATCTAATTAACTTAGGACGCGATGCCTTTTATCGAGAGACTTTTGGTAATGAGTATTTTTTTACAGATGTAGTGGGTGCGATCGATGGTCCCATTAATCTGGTGAGTATGGGGAAGGCGATCGCAGCTTTGGGAGGCAAACACACCACTAATCTGCAAATCCCCCTGGACGAAGATGTAACCATTGGCGGACGTAACTTTGCCGCAGGAACCTTGTTAAACACAGGACTAGACGTACCTGCTGGTTCACCCTTTCCTCTAGGAATGCAAACCAAAATTAAAGGTGGCAAAATTCTGTTGTTGCTAACTCTGAGCAACTGGGGCTGGGTGGCACTTCAATTAGCAATATTCCGCCTGATCCAGAGGCAAGTTTGCGAGTGTTGTTGGATCGAGATTTGAGAGAGTTGGCGATCGCCAATAACCAATCCAACGCTGATCTCCAGGCAACTAACGTAGACGGCAGTGGACATGAATATTGGGTTGACCCAAAAGCAGGATTTTCAACCGAAGAGCAAACTGCTCTGATTCAATTTTTGCTGTCGATTGATGACGATCCAGCCGTACTGCCAAATTCAGCACTGGCAGAAAACCAGTAGATACTGCGTGTAGCGAATACTCCCTCATAGGGAGTATTCGCTACTTGCCAAACTTCCAATACCGTTCCTACAAAACAGGCTACAGGAAAAGGAACGCCCTCGAAGGAGGATGCCCTTTTACCTGTAGCCCTCATCTAAAGCTATCTTTTCATCACCTTAAACAGGATTGCTGGATGATGTGTTTGTCCAACTTGTTGGACAAACGAAGGTTGATTGGACAGTTAGAAACGAACGATACCGTAGTAATAGCTGATTGCCAGAACCAGAATTGTGAGAACGCCTATCGCCGTGCTGATGACCAGCACTTGAGAGGATTTTGGATCTGGATCTTGTTTGTTGTTCTTAATTGACTCGCCGGTTACATTAGCAGGGTTGTTAGGATTAGTTGGTTCTTCAGTTCTCATTGGTATTAATATGAAAAACAATGCTTTTCATGCTGGGCTGAAACCTGCAAAACTTCATCTAACTTAGGGACTACTCGGTTTTTGTAGAAGGATTAGAATTTGCTGGAAGAAGGTAGGAAAGCCGACCCGCTTAGCTGGTGCAGAGGAGAGAGTTTGCTGAGCGATTCTCCTGATTCCGGAGCATGAGGGTTTGGTCAACACTGCTTTAGCGAGAAAGCCTTATGCTGTGAAGCAGGTGAAACAGAGATCTCAACCGATGCATCAAACTCAAGAGCGTCCCAAAGTAGTCATCGTTGGAGCAGGGTGGGCTGGTTTAGGAGCAGCCTACCATCTTGCTCAACAGGGGTATGATGTTACCTTACTGGAGGCAGGAAGGTACCCAGGTGGGCTGGTGGCAGGATGGAAGACAGCCCAGGGGCGATCGATTGAAGCTGGCATTCATGGCTTCTGGTATCCCTACCGCAACATTTTTTCCCTGGTTAAGCAACTCGGTCTAACCCCTTTTACCGATTGGACTCGCTCTTCCCAGTATTCCCCAGCAGGTCTGGAAGTGGAGTCACCTATCTTTCAACAGGAACCTCGGCTACCCACGCCACTGGGCACGTTCTTGTATACACGATTTAAGCGGCTCCCGCTGAGCGATCGCCTCTCTGCCCTACCCTTACTCTATGCGCTGGTCGATTTTGACAACTCAGATGCAGCTTGGCAACGGTATGACCCGGTTACTGCCCGTGAACTCTTTAAGCAATTTGGAGTCTCTGCCCGTCTCTACAAAGAGTCGTTTGAGCCGATGTTATTGGTGGGATTGTTTGCACCGGGAGAACAATGTTCAGCGGCGGCAGCGTTAGGAATGCTGTATTACTTCATCTTGGCTCACCAGTCGGATTTTGACGTGGTCTGGTGTCGCGGTACCGTGGGAGACTTAATTTTTCGCCCCTGGGTTGAGCAAATTGAGCAGAGGGGCGGACGCGTACTGACTCAGCAACGAGTCACTGATTTGATAATCAAGTCACAGGAAGGAGGAGATACAAGCCCTCAAGTGACTGGTGTGGTCTGCGGGGATGAAGTGTTTGAAGCAGATGCCGTGATTTTTGCTGTCGGAGTGACTGGAATGCAGAAAATTGTGAGTAGCAGTTCAGTGCTTCGGAAATTGCCTGAATTTTGCGACTTGATGAATTTGGGTGCGATCGATGTGCTAGCAACCCGGCTTTGGTTTGACCGCAAAGTTCCGGTGCCCTTGCCCTCTAATGCCTGCTTCGGATTTGATAACACTACCGGCTGGACATTTTTTGATCTGAATACGCTGCACGACGAATGGAAAGATGAACCCGGTAGTGTGATTGAAGCAGACTTTTACCATGCCAATCAACTGTTGCCGCTTGATGACGAACAAATCATTGCCAAAGTGCATCAGGATTTGGCAACTTGTGTTCCTCAATTTCACCATGCCAAAGTGATTGATAGCAGTGTTGTGCGGTTGCCTAAAGCGGTCACGCACTTCTCTCCTGGAAGCTACCAATCGATGCTGCCGGGAAAAACAAGTTTGTCTAACCTATTCATGAGTGGGGATTGGATTATTACTCGTCATGGTTCTTGGTCCCAGGAGAAGGCGTATGTCACCGGGTTAGAAGCAGCCAATCGAGTGATTGAGCAGTTTGGAGTGGGGACATCTGCCCCAATTATTGAAGTTGAACCAGATGAACCTCACATCGAATTCGCTCGCTCAACAAACCGCGCCTTGCGGGATTGGACTAGCCAATTTCTGCCGCCTCTGTGGCTCCCTTAGAAGCTTAGGGATGAGAGGTTGCTACTACTCCATGTTGTGATAAGACAATTCGGCGGGTGGAGTGATAGAGATACCGATTCCGATATACATAGACTATAGTTTTGCTTAACTATTGCTAATAAAAATATAAAAACCGCTTATAGCGAACTTTGAATATTGACATTTTACAAAACTATGTTCTCAAACCACGATGAGTGTAACGAAGCAGAAACACTCAAGTTACGAGGAGAATCTTCATGGTTGCAGTTACGCTCCAACCGCTTGCTGTTCAGCCGCCAGCACGTCTGACGATGCAGACAATCGAGATTGCGCCCGAAACAACTGCAATGCGATCGCTTGACTGGGATCGAGAGCGCTTCGACATTGAATTTGTCCTCAACAATGGCACGACCTACAACTCCTTTTTGATTCGCGGCGATAAGGTTGCCTTAGTTGATACAAGTCATCAAAAGTTCCGCTCACTTTATTTGAATCTGTTGACAGGTTTAATTGATCCACAGTCGATCGATTACTTGATCATCAGCCATACCGAACCCGACCATAGTGGATTGGTGAAAGAAGTACTGCAACTTGCCCCACAGATTACCGTTGTTGGCGCAAAAGTGGCAATTCAGTTTCTGGAAAATATGGTGCATCAGCCATTTCAGCACCTGCTGGTGAAGAATGGCGATCGCCTCGATTTGGGTCAGAGTCACGAATTGGAATTTGTTTCAGCTCCAAATCTGCACTGGCCCGATACCATTTTCACCTTTGATCACAAAACTGGTGTTCTTTTCACCTGTGATGCATTTGGAATGCATTACTGCGATGATCACACCTTTGATCAAGATCCAGAGCTAATTGCTGCCGATTACAAATACTATTACGACTGCTTGATGGCTCCCAATGCCCGATCGGTGTTGGCTGCGCTCAAACGAATTGAGAAGTTAGAGATTCAAACGATCGCGACAGGGCATGGACCATTACTGCTTCATCACCTATCTAACTGGGTCGATTCCTATCGGACGTGGAGCCAGGAGCAGACTAAAGCAGATGTGTTCATTGCAGTGTTTTATGCAGAAGAATACGGCTACGCAGAGGAGTTGGCACGGGCGATCGCTCATAGCATCATCAAAACCGAAGCCACTGTTGAACTGGTTGATTTGATGACTGTAGAACTGCAAGAAGTTCGTGAGCTAGTCAACAGTGCCGCCGGACTGGTGATTGGAATGCCACCTCAGTCAAATATTAGCGCTCATGCCGCTTTGAGTACTATTTTGGCGGCTGCACATTCCAAGCAGGCGATCGGATTGTTTGAGTCGGGTGGGGGTGAGGATGAGCCAATTTATCCTTTACGCAACCAGTTTGAAGAAATTGGATTAATGGAAGCGTTTCCGCCAATTTTGCTGAAAGCAGCACCAACGCAGGCAATCGAACAAATCTGCGATGAAGCAGGGGTTGACCTGGGTCAGTGGGTGACTCGCGATCGCACGATCAAGCAGATGAAATCCATTGATTCGCAGCTTGAGCGGGCGCTCGGAAGACTCAGCAACGGACTGTATTTACTCACCACCCAGAAAGGTGATGTTTCCAGCGCTATGGTTGCGACGTGGGTAACGCAGGCTAGCCTGGAGCCGCTGGGTGTAGCGATCGCAGTTGCTAAAGATCGGGCCATTGAGGCGCTATTGCATCCGGGCGATCGCTTCGTCCTGAATGTGTTTCAGGAAGGTAAGTCTCAGCCTTTGATGAAGCACTTTCTGAAGCGCTTTGCACCCGGGAGCGATCGCTTTGCAGGGGTAAAAACCTATGCCGCTGCAAATGGTTCACCAATTCTAGCGGATGCTCTCGCCTATCTCGAATGTGAGGTGACCAGCCGCCTGGAAAATAACGATCACTGGATCATCTACAGCATTGTTCAGACGGGACGCGTTGCCCAGTTAGATGCACTCACCGCTGTGCATCATCGCAAAGTTGGCAATCACTATTGAACCTCAAATTGCTTGCACTACCTCATCTTGGAGTTCTTCAATGCAAAAACCCTTTAGAAATACAACAGGTCACTGGTCAGATTTACTTTATAGCGGCGGAGTCATTCGCATTCTTGAAGCCATTCAAGATCTGATTGTGATTTCACTTTGCATCGGGCTGTTTAGCTTTATGGTGATGCAGCTTCGGGAAATGGTGTTGTCACTATTGCCGCCAGCAGATCTGCAAAATGTCACGTCCGATATTTTGTTTCTGTTAATTTTGGTAGAGCTGTTTCGCCTGTTGATCATTTATTTACAGGAACATCGGGTGTCGATTGGGGTTGCGGTTGAAGTGTCGATCGTATCCGTTTTGCGCGAGGTAATTGTGCGCGGCATTCTCGAAACTCCCTGGACGCAAGTACTAGCAACCTGCTCTTTTCTGCTGGCGCTGGCGGTTCTGCTGATTGTGCGCGTTTGGCTACCACCTACGTTTGAAGGCGTTGATCCCGAAGAACAAGTTTCGCGTCGCCATCGTGCCCGCCATGCCGATGAAACGGCAGAATCTGGACTGCGCGCAGCTATGACTACGCCCATTGCTACTATCCTCGATCGCTCAGAACTGTAAGGATAAGGAGAAGACCATGCTTCATAACACGCTTGCCCAAAGTCAGCGCGATGTTCAGGTTGCCGAAATTAGTTCGCACACTACAATTCTGCGATCGCGCACTTGGGACCGTCTTAAGTTTGAGGTGGAATATGCCCGTCAGCGAGGCACAACCGCCAATTCCTACCTGATTTGGGGCGATCGCACCGCCCTGATCGATCCGCCAGGAGAATCATTCACTCAAATTTTTGTGCAGGAACTAGAGCATCAAATAGATCTTGCAAAACTTGACTACATCATTTTGGGTCATGTGAATCCCAATCGAATCGCAACGCTGACCGTTCTGCTCGAAAAAGCACCCCAAGTCACGATTGTTTGCTCTAAGCCTGCTGCGATTGCTTTAAAAGCAACCCATTCCAACTGGAAGATTCAAGTTGTGCGATCGGATGACACGCTGGATCTGGGGCAGGGGCATCACCTGCAATTTATTCCTGTTCCGACACCACGCTGGGCAGATGGGCTCTGCACCTATGACCCGCAGACGCAAATGCTTTATACCGACAAGCTATTTGGCGTGCATCTGTGTGCCGATGAAATAGTTGATGAAAACTGGAAGCAGCTTGATGGCGATCGCCGCTACTACTTTGACTGCCTGTACGCTGCCCAAGCCAAACAGGTTGAAGCTGCGCTCGACAAGATTGCCCCTTTTTCTGCTAAAGCGTATGCGCCTGGGCATGGGGCGATCGTGCGCTACAGCCTGAGCCGCCTCAGCCATGACTATCGCCAGTGGTGCCAGCAGCAAAAATCGCAGGAGCTGAGAGTCGCGCTGCTGTATGCTTCTGCCTATGGCAATACGGCAACCTTGGCACAAGCGATCGCCCAGGGCTTGATTCGCTCAGGCGTAGCGGTCGAGGCAATCAACTGTGAACAAGCAGAACCTACTGAGATCACGCGATTGGTTGAAATGTGCGATGGTTTCATCATTGGTTCTCCGACTTTAGGCGGTCACGCGCCAACCCAAATTCAAACTGCTTTGGGATTGGTGCTATCAGCAGCGGCGAAAACGAAGTTGGCAGGCGTGTTTGGTTCCTATGGCTGGAGCGGCGAGGCGATCGACTTAATTGAAACAAAGTTGCAGGATGCCAACTATCGCTTTGGATTTGAACCAATCCGGGTTCGCTTTAGTCCTGATGCGACCAGCTTGCAAAGTTGTGAAGCAGCGGGGGCTGAGTTTGCCCAGGCTCTAAAGACAACCCGAAAACTGCGATCGCCCCGTCAAGTCATTGCCCCAACCCAAATCGATCGCACTGCTCAAGCCATCGGGCGCGTCGTCGGTTCGCTCTGCGTCGTGACGACACGATCGGGTGACGACCACAGCGGCATCCTCACCTCCTGGGTGTCACAGGCATCTTTTAATCCACCGGGATTGATGCTGTCTGTCGCTACCGACCAAAACGCTGAGCAGCTCACGTCTCCGGGCGATCGCTTTGTGCTTAACATTCTTAAAGAAGGACGCAACCTGAGACGGCACTTTTCCAGCCATAGCCAACCCGGGATGAATCCGTTTGCCACACTTGACACTCAGCTTGCCAGCAACGGTTGTCTGATTCTCAATGATGCTCTGGCTTTTGTGGAATGCACCGTGCAGCAGCGGATGAGCTGTGGCGATCGCTGGCTGATTTACGCCACCGTAGATGGCGGGCAAGTTCTGGAACCCAAAGGCATCACCGCTATTGCTCACCGCAAGTCAGGTAGCTCTACTTGATCAGATTTGCCTGCGTAGGGCAGCAGGCAATAGGTGCTTCAAAGCAGCTATCCTTTTGTCAAAGGTAAGCCTACGAAACTTTGTGAAACGAATCGCGATCGTGCGATTCCTCAAAATCGATAACTGGTCCCTTAGGTACAATTTGATTTGGATTGATATCAGTCATGCTCTTGTAGTAGCCGCGTTTCGTATGGTCTAAGTTACAGGTCGCTTTGAACTCAGGACGCTGATAGAGATCCTTGAGATAATTCCAAAGGTTTGGATAGTCGAGGATTCGCCGTAAGTTGCACTTAAAATGACTGTAATACACAGAGTCAAAGCGATATAGGGTTGCAAACATGCAAATATCGGCTTCTGTGAGGCGATCGCCGCACAAATACCGCTGCTGACTCAGAACAGTTTCCCAGTGATCTAAATGCTCGAAGAGTTCAATTACTGCCTCTTCATAGGCTGCTTGTGAAGTGGCAAAACCAGCACGATATACTCCAACATTGACTGGCAAATAAAGCGCGTCGATTGTTTCATCAATTCTTTGCTGAAGGTCGCGTGGGTACAAATCAATTTTCTGTGTTGCCAATGCTGCAAACTCTACGTCAAACATTCGCATGATTTGGCAGGATTCATTGTTTACGATGGTTTGAGTTTGCTTATCCCACAACACTGGAACGGTAACTCGCCCAGTGTATTTTGGATTTGCTTTCACATAAATTTCTTGCAGGTATTGAGCATGATTCACCGAGTCAGGAACAGCTCCCGCTGCTTCAGAAAATGCCCAGCCGTTCTCGCCCATGATCGGATCAACGATCGAGACTGAAATAGCAGCATTCAACCCTTTGATTTCTCGCATAATGAGGGTGCGATGTGCCCACGGACAAGCTAAAGCAACGTAGAGGTGATAGCGCTCTGCTTCGGCTTTAAACCCGCTTGACCCATCAGCAGTGACGCGATCGCGAAACGTCGTCGGTATTTCCTTGAACTTACCGCTGGAATCAGATTGATTCCTATGGGCTGTCCACTTGCCTGCGATCATCATGCCTGTAGCCATAATTTTCTCCTAACCATAATGGTTTAACATCAAATGTTTTTGGTAATTTACGGATAGTTTTTGATAAGAATGCGATCGAATTGCCATCAGCGTCACCGTTAAACCGATCAATCCAGTGAGTGTAAATAAAAGTGCAATTCCGCGATCGGTTCCTGTGCCAAACCAACCGCCCAACAGATCTACACCTGCACCTGTTGTCATAAACGGAATGAAGATAAATTGGGCGATCGGACCAATCATAAAGGCGGTGAGTGGTGAGGCGGCTTGCTCGATGCTTTGGGCAAAGCCAAATACTCGTCCCTGACGTTCAAGTGGGATTACAGTTTGAAGGATGGTTTGTTCCGCAGCTTCAACGACTGGAATTAGGCAGAGATACCCAAACATACCGACGGACAGCAGAATAATAGATGCCTGAATCGTGAAGAAAGTGGCAATAATCCACATCACGATATTAGTTAGAAACAACGTTCGCAGAGGGTTCTTCCCTAAGCCATTTCTGGCAACCCATAGCCCGCCTACAATGAAGCCTAAGCTCAAGAATCCCCATAAAATGCCCCAAGCCTGCACTGAAACGAGTGATAGACCATAGGCATCCATCAGCGACATGAAGACTCCGCCTAAGAAGTTGTTGAAGCAATTGAAGAAAATTAATGCAAACAGTCCAGGAATTAGACGAATGACGCGAATTGTGCCACGAATATCAATCTGATTGGCTTGAGTTTCAGTATGGATAACCCTCTGTTCGGGAATAGACATTGTCCCTAAATGCAGAATGGTGAGAAGCGTCAGTCCGATCGCAAAAATCAGCATCCAAGATACGCCGAGAAATCCGATCACCATTCCACTGAAGATAGAAGCAACTAGAAATGCAACTCCATTCGCGGTACCCACTAGACCATTTGCCTTGTCCCGTTCTGCTTCAGAAATTAGGATTGTCACCAGTGTGGGTAAGGCAATGGTGCGAAGGTTTCCGGCGATCGCCCCCACTAACGCAAGAATGATGAATCCCCAAAGAACCACGCTGGCAGGATCAGTAAAAGTAGAGGTCGGAGTAAAAATAAAAATGAGGTAGGCAAGGATATATAAAAAGAGAGAACAAATGCTTGAAAGCATCATCACTGTTTTCTTCTTATATCGATCGACCAGCGACCCCAGGAAGAATCCAGAGATGGCTACGGTTCCTACATAGATGCCTGCCATCGTTGATGTAGCTAGCACAGATTTGGTTTGCAGATACACCCAAAAGGTGACCGCAAACCAAACAAATGTGTTGGTCAGCGATGCCACCAGTGAGTTTGCCAGAATAGCGTAAAACAGTTTTGTCATAAAATATTTGCAGGTAATGATGTAAGGCTCAAAAAGCCCTCGTCTTCATTCTCTACCCATGCATTGTTTTCTGTGGCTAGCTATAGCCCTCTAAGAGTAGCGATCGCCCCTTTTCTTTGCTTCACCCAATCGATTCACCCAATCGAATGAAGTGAGTTTTTAGAACTGTAATTAACTTACCGGGGCGATCGCTGCTGGTTGAGAAAAGGACTGCTGTTCAACGCCAGCTTACTTTACAGCAATTGCTTTAAAGAAGGTGTAGTTGAAGGTGCCGTTTTCCTCTGCTGTAGCGTACAAATCAGTAATGCCTTGCTCCCAGGTCTTGAGATCGATTAATTTCTGCTGTAAAGCTTGTTCTTTTGCTCCTGCCACCATTGCAGTGAAGGTATTTTTAGTAAATCCTTCTACCCATTCTGGTCTACTCGAATCGACATAAACTTGGCGAGGTGTAACTCGGATGTTTTGAAATCCGGCTTGCTTGAGTAATGGGTACAACTGTCTGCCAATGAGAGAATTGCCGCCCATACGAGCCTGAAGTTCTATTAGGCAGGCGATCGCCCGCTGAGCATATTCACTGTCTGGATAGAAATAGGCAGATGCATGATCGCCCTCTATTACGGTGAGTGTCCCGCCAGGTTTCAAAACTCGCTTCAATTGTTGTAGGGCTGCTAATGGCTGTTGCAGATGTTCTAACACAAAGCAAATGAAGATGTGATCAAAGTAGTTTGCTTCAAACGACAGGTTGAGAATATCATCTGTGCGAAAACTAACATTGGATATTCCTTGATGAGCCACAGCAGCCTGTGCTGCCTCAACTGATGCAGGAGAAATGTCTACTGAGATAAACTGTGTTTTGGAATTATTCTGTGCCAGGATAACAGTTTGCGCTCCTACGCCACATCCCGCTTCCAGCACTAGAGCACCTTTGGGATAAAGCGTATCGTGATGCAGTAATTCAGCAAGGGTATTAGCCTGGTCAAGCAAACGCTCGTTCTCTCGGACTGAATATCCGTGAACATAGTCTTGTCTAGTCATAACTCCTCGCCACGCTACGATTAGCGGTTAATTCACTGCATCTTCAACAGTTGCGATCGCCTCCCAGTCTACAGCGATGTCAAACTTGCGTAAAGGGTAGCCATCCCTTGGGGTTCGTGGCTGTATTTGCCACTGTGTTTGGGTTGATAGGTTTCGTTATATAAACACAGGCTATTGGGATGTTTCATCACAAACTGCATCATTTTGCGGTGCGCTTCCCCTCGGAAAAACTGTTTCAGGTCTTGTTCTGAACGCCAATAGCTAACCATGATGACTTCATTCGGGCTGCAAATTCCCGCTTTCACCTGGACACACCCTTCTGCCTGGGTGGTGGAGTTTTTGATCCACCGCAGGTTTTGCCACATCCAGAGAAACCCTGTGCGATCGCGTGCCAACATTCCATTCACAAAGACAACTGCTTGAGGATGTTCTGGCAAATCAACCTGATAGATAGAGTATCCCTTAGCACTCATCATATTTAGGCTCCTTAGCAAGACCCATTAAAGATATATATTCAGTCTGAGAATATTCGCTAAATTGAATATAAAATACATGATATACTCACTAAATTGAATATGTCAACTCCTTCATGTCTCTTACCTATGCCATCTTGTCTGCCCTGGTTGGTGCCCCCAGCAGCGGCTATGACCTTGCCAAACGGTTCAATCCCTCAGTGGAGGGATCGGTAGGGTTTTTCTGGAATGCTAGCTTCCAACAAATTTACCGGGAGCTAAACCGCCTGGAAGAGAAAGAGTGGCTGCAAGCCAAATCAGTGCAGCAGGAAAATCGCCCTGACAAACGTATCTACAGCGTCACACCCGTGGGTGAGCAACAGTTGTGTCAGTGGATTTCTGAGCTGGAAGAAATGACACCGATTAAAGATGAGTTATTGGTGAAGCTTTTTGTGGGGCATTTGGTGCCTCGCCAAACCCTGTTGTCAAAACTGGAGAACCATCGACAGCAGCATCAGCAGCGATTGGCAATTTACCAGGAAATAAAGCACCAGTACTTTCAGGAGCCGCAAGCACTATCGGAGGCTCTCAAGTTTCAATACATGACGTTGCTGCGCGGAATTCACCACGAAACAGGTTGGCTATCCTGGTGTGATGAAATCATGCCGCTGCTAAAATAGGTCGGTGGTACAAAGAAGAAGTATTTAATGAGTTCTATAGGCTTTCGGAGTCATGCCTGTGAACTGGCGAAACTGTTTGCTCAGGTGACTGTGGCTGTTAAACCCACATGAAAAGGCAATATCCATAATGGATTGATCCGTTTGCTTCAACAGTTGCTTTGCTCGCTCTATTCGCTGCTGAAGCAAGTATTGATAGGGAGCAATGCCAATGGATTGCTTAAACTGGTGGCTAAAGTGGAATTGGCTCATGCCTAATAATGTTGCTAAGTCGGCAAGCTTAATATCCTGATTTAAGTGGTCGTTAATATAGTCCAGGACTCGCAGCAGTTGATGCTGGGTTAATCCACCTTCATAGATGGTGAGGTGAGGACGAGTCACAGCATATTGCCTGAGCAAATGCACTGCTAACACGTTGGTGAGTGAATCAATGTAGAGTTTTCCGCCTAAACTTTCTTGCTGGAGTTCTCCCAGTAACATCAGGGCGATCGCCTCAATCTGCGGATCTCGGGCTCGAAACCTGGGAATCAACTCCAGGTGATCAGGATTAATATTCAAAGTTTCTTGAGCAATAGTTTGAATAAAACTGGACGCGAGGCGAATCTCTAAAAACAGATCTTCACTATCCCAACGAGCAAAGAGCGGTATCTTAGCAGGTGTGATAGAAATATCGCCCTTCCCATATAGGCTGGTATAAGTTTTGCCCCCTTTGATATGCATAAAGCGAACTGGACGGGGGGCGAGCGACATACAAATCGTATGTTCGTCATCAAACAGGCACAGTGCCTCACCTGCCGGATGTTGATGCTGCTTCACTAGAATGTTTTCCCAACCCCGATTTTGACTGGACAAGATGGGTGCGTAGATTGCTTCAGTCTGCTGCACGGTTGGAATACTCATGGGAAAGGCACAATATTCTGTATTTTGACTCTCTACTCCTAGAATACCTGCTGCTGAGCAACCTGAAAGCTAACCGCAAGATTTTGATAGTGTCACAGGAATTAGATAGTTAAACGCAGCAGCATTTCTCTAAGTTGAAAGAGTAACGAAGCAGCGAAGCTTTGCAAGTCAGGAGAATCATCAATATGGCACATGTATTGCATCTGGATTCTAGTCCACGCAGCGAACGCTCTCACTCTCGTCGGATGACCCGCGAATTTGTTGAGCAGTGGAAACAAGCTCACCCGAAGGATACAGTTACCTATCGAGACATTGGACATCATCCTGTTCCCTATATAGATGAACTCTGGATTGCTGCTGCTTTCACATCACCCGAACAGCGCACACCCGAACAGTGGGAAGCTATCCGCCTCAGCGATCAACTGGTAGATGAGTTCTTAGCGGCAGATATTTATGTGATTGGCGTTCCCATGTATAACTTCAGCGTTCCTGGTGCGTTCAAGTCCTACATTGACCAGATTGTGCGAATAGGGCGAACCGTTGCGTTTGAACCCAATGGTTCTGCCAATGCTTACAAGCCACTGGTGTTAGGCAAGAAAATGTTTGTGGTTGAAGCGCGAGGAGATTCGGGCTTTCAGCCCGGCGGAATTTACGAAAAGATGAATCACCATGATCCTTATCTCGTCACCGTTTTTGGGTTTATGGGCATCACAGATATCAGTTTTATTCATGTAGAAAATGATGAATATGGCGGTCAAAAGTTAGCAGAATCGATCGCGGCAGCTCGCACCAAAATCAGTGAGCTAATTGCTGCATAGGGCGTAACACCAGATCGGGAACCCGAAACAATGATTGATAAGCTAGCACTGCACCCCCTACCGCAGAGGCATCTTCACCGAATGAGGAGATCTCAAACTTAGCTTTAGGATTGCTGAAGAAACCTTGCTCACCTTGGCGAGGCATCTCGTCTCGTAGTCGGGTCATTAGTGAATCTTTGACATAAGGAAACAGGACGGTGAGTGGACCACCCAACACAATTTGTTCTGGATTGAGCAGGCTGACGACACTGATTAATCCTCGTCCCAGGTTTTCTGCCCAGTCTTGGACTACGGTATGGGCGATCGCCTCTCCCTGTTCCAACTGTTCCACCAGTTCTGATAGGTTAGTGGCTTTGCCGCCCTGTTTCCAATAGCGGTCTAGCAAGTCTTCTTTGCCTACCCGGTGACCGCACTCACTTGCGTTGTCCTGCCCTGGTGGATCACTCATCAGGGCACTGATTTCTCCAGCCGTACCATACGCCCCGCGAAACACACGGTTATTGAGGATAATGCCGCTACCAATACCTCGGTTAATCAAAATATAGAGCAAGCTAGAGCTTTGCATCGCGCTACCCAGATAGACTTCGGCTAGTGCAGCGGCATTGGCATCGTTATCGACAAATAAAGGTAAATCGAGATGGGGTTGCAGGTAGCGGCGTAAATCTACCCCAGACCAGTTGAAAAACGGAGCACGAATCACTACACCATCCAGGTTTAATACTCCTTGAATCGAGAGTCCAATTCCTCTCAAGCGAGAATCACGCGATGGATTCGCCTGACGGACCTGATCGATCAACTGCATTAATTGTGGTAGCACCAGCTCTGGTGCCGTTTCGACGAGCGGTTGCTGCACTTTCGCCACAATTTGAGCCGCCAGATTTAGCATTACGACGGTCAAATGTTCCACTTCGATCGCCGCTCCGATAAAAAATGCCCCTTCTGGATTGAGCATCAAGCCTCTACCAGGGCGACCTCCTCCTCGGCTCACCGAAAACTCACCGCTCTCTCGAACTAACTTCTGGGCAATCAGTTCAGCGGTGATAACAGTGACGGTGGAGCGGGTCAGTCCGGTTAATCGCGCCAGTTCAGCCCGTGAAATGGGAGCATGGCAGCGCAACAGTTCCAGTAATCGGGCTATGTTGATTTGCTTGAGTAAACCGGAATTGGTCGGGGCAAATTGGGGAGAAGCGATCGCCATACCAAAAATTATTTTGATCCAGTTTGTTTTTCTAACAAACAAATTAGCATAGCTTTTATAGCGAGCCTAAATAAGTTGTGAGTGCAGTTTGGTAGGTGAATTTGTCAAAACTCACTTATCTTTTGCATTGTTTAGGACTGCTATATCTGACGTTTAGCAGGGTGAAGTGATGCAGTGCATTTCGAGTTCGGAGACACAAAACTTAGACGGTCAAGCCCTCAATCAGTTAATTGCGCCTTCTCCACCTTATGCCGCTTTGATTTTTGACTGTGATGGCACTCTCGCCAATACGCTGCCAGTGCATTGTCAAATCTGGATGGCTGCCTTTCGCAAATTTGGTGCAGAGGTACCAGAGGCGTGGTATTACGAACGGACAGGGCTTCCTGCTGCAGAGTTAATTGCAGCGTTTAACCAGAGCTTTGGCTACACGATTGACGAGAACACGCTTGATGCAGAGCGGCAGAAGCACTTTGCTGAGTTGATTCACCAGGTGCAAGAGGTCGATGCAGTAGCAGCGATCGCACGGGCAAACTCCGGCAAAGTGCCAATGGCAGTGGCTTCTAATGGGCAAAAGTCGATTGTGAAGCCTACGGTTGAAGCGATTGGGCTGCGATCGCTCTTCCACACGATTGTCACACTCGATGATGTCTCAGTCGGAAAACCTGCTCTAGACCTGTTTCTACTGGCGGCTGAAAGAATGGGCGTTGAGCCTGGTGACTGTATTGTCTATGAGGACAGCGATACGGGGCTAGAAGCAGCACGACGAGCAGGGATGCGCTGGGTTGACGTGCGGGTACTTTGGAGAGAATCATGAGTTCAAAGTGGCTGGAATGGAGTCAACAGCTTCAGGCGATCGCCCAGAACGGATTTGCTTATTGCCAAAATCCCTATGACCTTGAGCGGTATGAGCAAATGCGTCAAATTGCCGCTGAAATCATGGCAGCGCATATCGGGGTAGAGCCAAGCTTTGTATATTCCCTGTTTGAGCAGGAGGAAGGATATGCAACGCCTAAAGTTGACGTGCGGGGTGCTGTATTTCGAGAAGACAAAATCTTATTGGTGAAAGAGCGGGAAGATGGTCGCTGGACACTCCCAGGTGGTTGGGTTGATGTGGGCGAATCGCCGAGTCAGGCAGTTGAGAGAGAAGTGTATGAGGAATCGGGGTATCAGACAAAGGCGACCAAATTGTTAGCCCTGTTTGACCGCAACCACGCTCGTCATGGGCACCCGCCATTCCGTCATCATGTTTATAAACTCTTCTTTCACTGTGAAATCTTGGATAGTGGAATCTTAGACAGTGAAATCTTGGATGGTGCACTGCAAGAGAGTCACAAAAGTGAGAATCATGAAAGTGAAAATCACGAAACAGAGGCAGTTGCCTTTTTTGCAGAACACCAAATTCCAGAACTATCCCTCACCCGCGTTATGCCAACCCAGATTGCTCGATTGTTTGAGCATTTGCGGCATCCGGATTGGGCAACTGATTTTGATTAATCTTTAGAGCGCTTCGATCTGCGATTTCTCTAAGAGATCACAGATCTGAAACCTCTACGTTAATGTGTGGATGATCGAGAGTCGTTTATGAAATCCAAATCTTTTCCCGCCTGGGTTGGTATTGCTCTGGCGTTTTATGCTTTTATTGCGATCGCCATTGCAGAGAGCGGTTTAGGGGTGCTGCTGCCCTCTATCCTAGCTGCCTACAACCTGACTCCGGCAACAGTAACAATTCTGTTTTTTAGCCAAATTAGTGGTTATTTTGTGGCGGCACTCACCAGTAGTTTGTTGAGCGATCGCATGGGTCTAACTCGGATGGTTTTACTGGCAGCCATCTGTGTAACTAGTGCGCTCTGTATCTATGCTTCAACCCCTCATTGGGTTGTCATGGTGATCACGGGAACGCTGTTGGGACTGGGAGTAGGACTGATTGATGCAGGCATTAATACCTTTATGTCTCACAAGCAGGGCAGTGCCAATTTGATGGGGCTACTTCATGCCTTTTATGGCATTGGCGCACTTGCGGGGCCAGCGATCGCTACCACTTTGCTCACCTTGGGGATAAATTGGCGATCGGCTTATTGGCTCTTTGCTGGAATCGTAGCGCTGTTAGTCGCAGGAATGCTCTGGGCATCACAACGTCATCCACTCCTGGATTTACCGGCTTCTCCTCACCAAAGTGCTGGAGGCAATCTTCGTCAGTCCCTGAAAACACCTGTTGTACTGGTTGCAGGTCTATTTCTGTTGCTTTATGTGGGCACAGAAGCCGCGATCGGCATTTGGGCATACTCGGTGCAAACTATTGGGCGAGATACCCCTGTGGCGATCGCAGGCTACAGCGTCACTGCCTACTGGTTAGGGCTAACCATTGGACGCTTAAGCATGGGGCAACTGATGAAACCCATCGGGGCAACTCGGCTGATTGACTATTCACTCATCTTACTGATTGCAGGTTTATTGATTTGGTGGCTGTTTCCCCATCAACTCTGGAGCTTGCCCTTGCTTGGGTTTGCCCTGTCAGCTATTTTTCCCACTACTATTTGGTTGATGCCACGCCGAGTACCAGCAGCGATCGTTCCAGCGGCGATCGGTTTTTTGACCAGTATGGGCAGCGTTGGAGCGGTGAGCATTCCCACGGGAATTGGCTGGATGGCGGACAAAGCAAGCCTGGAGATTGTGCCAATGGTGATGTTGCCACTGGCTGTTTTAATGGTGATACTACAGCGGTGGTTAGTGAGAAACACAGAACTCATTGCCGATACTCAATCGGTCTAACAAGATGCAAACATTAATCCATGAGCTATGAATATAAACATTCGAGAAGAAGTTGCTTCTGATGTGGCAGACATTAGGGCATTGATAGTCGCCGCATTTCTCAATGCCCCCCACACTAGCCACACGGAGCAGTTTATTGTTGATGCTTTACGTAACTCAGGGAATCTGGCTATTTCTCTTGTTGCTGAGGTTGATGGACAAGTCGTCGGACATATTGCGATATCTCCAGTTTCCATTTCTGACGGTAGCCAGAATTGGTATGGGCTTGGGCCGATCTCTGTAATTCCTAAATATCAAGGTCTTGGCATTGGTTCACAGCTCATGAGGCAGGCACTAGCTAGTCTGCGCGATCGCGGTGCATCTGGATGTGTAGTGCTGGGCAACCCTGAGTACTACAGTCGCTTTGGTTTTAAGGCAGAACCAAATCTTGTCCTCCCAGAAGTGCCACCTGAATACTTCCAAGCCATTTCTTTTGATAGACGAATACCCAGTGGACTTGTTTCATACCATGAGTCATTTAATGGATAGTAACAAGTTTGGCAAAGTATTAGGTACAAGCAGACACTATGGCAGCAAGTGATCAGGACAGGCAACAGATTGCAGCAATACTTGAGCAGTATCGCTGTGGTTTTGCCGTATTGAATGCAGAACAGCTCAAAGCTATTTGGGATCAAGATTATGAAAATATCCTTTATCTTGCTCAAGAAGCAGCTCTACCGATGCGGGGTTGGGCAAAGGTCAGACAGTATTATGAAAGCGTGGCTGAGTCTATAAAACAGGTCAGGACGATGACGGTTAGCGATTTGTCGATTGATGTTTTTGGGGATGTTGCCTACGCTTTTTGCACATTTCACTTTGAGGGTGAGGTTGAGGGAAATTCACTTCGTATTGCCGATGGGCGAAACACCTTTATTCTGCACCGCAAGGACGAAATGTGGAAGGTGATTCACTATCATGAGTCTGCTCCTGGTCCCGTGCAGATTGCTTGAACTATTCTCAGCAGCATTGGCGTATTGGTGCTACCAGACCGAAAGGCGATCGCCAATGCATATCAAGCATTCGATGAGAGCGATAACTTAAAAGATGAGTCTTAGCGGGTTGCTGTCAGACAACTCGGTGACAAATTTGCAGTGGTGACTGCCAAGTTAAACCTTTGAGGTCAGATGGGGCAGGCGATCGCACGGTTAGTTTCCGATATTAGCCAGTCTTCCACTGCTGTCTGAAGACTAAACGCGATCGCTAAGAGCTTGTTTGCTCCTAGCTCAATCTACATTTCTGCAAAGGTAGTTTAAGTCTAGTAATGGGAGTTGGAGTGTGCGCGATCACAGGCTTGAGAAAGCTTGCGGATATAATTTAGGCAAGCTGTCTTCTCGCCCTTCCCCGATGTCGAACGATAAAATTGAAGTCTTTATCTCATACTCTAAACAAGACAAAGAGTTGCGGGATAGGTTGCTTTCCCACCTGCGCCCCCTTGAGGGAGCAGGTATTATCACCTGGCATGATCGCCAAATTCTCCCCGGTACTCAGTGGGATGAGGAGATTAAAGCCCGCCTCAATGCCGCAGACATCATCTTGCTGCTGATCAGTGCTGACTTCTTAGCGACTGACTACTGCACTCAAGTGGAGATCCCAGAGGCATTGCGGCGACATAAAGCGGGCGAAGCTACAGTAATGCCCGTCATTTTACGCTCCTGTGCTTGGGATTACACTCCCCTGGCAGCAATTCAGGCATACCCCGAAAAAGCTAAACCTATCGTAAGCTGGCCGTATATCGATGATGCCTATACAGATGTGGTACGTAGTGTCCATATCGCTGCAACAAAGATTAAGGAACGACGTGACCAGCGGCGGGTACAACAAGAACGAACTCAGCGAGAGCAACAACGACAGGCGGAAGAACAGGAGAGACTGCGCCAAGCCGAGCAACTGAGGCAAAAACAAGCAGCCGAGGCTGAATGGCAAAAACAACAAGCATGGGAACAACAACGTCAAGCGCAGCTTGAGGAGGCAGAAAGCAAGCAACGCCCCACCGAGATCTTTGAGTTTGAGGTGGTGACTATCACAAAAGGAGGGTTATTTAAAAAGCCAGAAGTCAATCGAACTCGCAAGCGCGCCAAATGTTACATAGAAGATCTGGGCAACAATATTTTTCTGGACATGGTAGCTGTTCCGGGTAATAGCTTTCACATGGGTTCGACTGAGTATTATAAGGAACAGCCTGTCCACAAGGTGCAGGTTGCTCCGTTTTTTATAGGCAGATACTCGATCACGCAGGCACAGTGGCGAGCGGTCGCAGGCTTACCTAAAGTCATGATCGACCTTGATCTTGATCCTTCTAAGTTTGAGGGAAGCGATCGCCCAGT
Source organism: Leptolyngbya sp. FACHB-671 (assembly GCF_014695745.1). Lineage (NCBI taxonomy): Bacteria > Bacillati > Cyanobacteriota > Cyanophyceae > Leptolyngbyales > Leptolyngbyaceae > Leptolyngbya > Leptolyngbya sp. FACHB-671. The sequence goes on from NZ_JACJOV010000150.1 coordinate 137,454, forward strand.
CGAACAGGTTTCGTGGTGGGAGGCAGTGGAGTTTTGCTTTCGTCTTAACGGCTTCGTAGAAGCTCGCCTCTCTAACAAAACTAACCGCACCTATCGGTTGCCCAGCGAAGCGGAATGGGAGTATGCCTGTCGGGCTGGAACGACCACTCCATTCCACTTTGGAGAGATCTTGACTGCTGACCTGGCAAATTATGATGGTACCGAAACCTATAATTCGAGTCCTAAGGGGCGATTTCGCCAGAAAACAACGCCCGTTGGTAGTTTTGGGGTAGCCAATGCGTTTGGATTGTATGACATGCATGGCAATGTTTGGGAATGGTGTGCTGATCCGTGGCGCGAAAATTATAATGGTGCCCCGACCGATGGGAGTGCCTGGTTAAGTGCTGATCGATCGGCTAGCAGGGTGATACGGGGCGGTTCTTGGTTCAAAGAACCCTGGTCCTGTCGATCTGCATATCGCTTCTTCAACCACCCCCACAACCGCGACAACTATACTGGTTTTCGGGTGGTTTGTGATTTCGCGTGAGGGCTACCTTTCCCTTTCCCCTCTTACCCTCTTGCTCTTTACCCTTCTTCACTTTGCTCTCTTTTCGCGCTTCGCGCGATCAAAATTTTTTCAAATCGAGGCTTCAATGTCACTTGTCCTGAGTTATTGGTCATAGGTTGAGACTAACAATAGTGTGTGGATTTCTGCCACAGTCCACTGGCCATAGCATCTCCAGACATGAGGAGCGACGAAACGGGTTTATGGTATAACTCGAGTGTTCAGATGCCTGTTTGTACGGGTAGGCTGAACGGGGCAGGTTTCGTAGCTGATGCGGGGCGGTTCTTGGAACAACAATCCCTCGAACTGTCGGTCTGCATATCGCAACTACAACGACCCCGACAACCGCAACAACAATATCGGTTTTCGGGTGGTTTGCGGTTTAGCGTGAGTACTCTCTACCGTCAGAGCTGGTCGAAGGGATTTCGATCGGGTGTACAAAGGGAGTCCAGTCTGCTCCGGCGATGGGGAAAGCCCATCCAAAAATAAAACCGAGTCGGATGGTTTGGTAGGTTCGCCGAAGACTCATCCGGCTCATCATCTATCCTGACCTTGGGCATTGCCCACCTACTCTGCTATACCACTTCATCAGACTATAGACCGTTGGTGCGATGAAGGTAGGGAATAGTGTTATTTCAAGATTACCCACCATCCAATATTCAAAAATAGATTTGAATTCAAGAGATGGGCAATGCCTACCTTAATGCTCTGCGGGTGCGATCGATTCCATCAAGTGTGATCTTCCATTTAGTGAGTGGGCATTGCCTACCTACTTTGTGGGTCGCTGCATAGTGGGTGCACTAAAGATATTTAAGTCTTGACGCTATGGGTAGCGTCTGCGTACAATAGTACTATCCACTGGGTCAAGTTCTTGGAGTTCTTATGCCTAGAAGAGTTTTCTTTAGCTTTCATTACCAACGAGATATCTGGCGCGTCAACGTTGTACGCAACCATGCCAAGGTGAAAAGTGGTTATCAAGAAGCAGGTTACTGGGATTGCTCCCTTTGGGAATCAGCGAAGAGAACAAGTGAAGTTGCACTCAAACGACTGATCAACTCAGGCTTACAAAATACATCCGTTACCGTTGTGCTGATTGGAGCAGAGACATCCGAACGCAAGTGAGTCAAATATGAAATTGAGGAAAGTCATAAACGTGGCAATGGAATGCTGGGGATATACATTCACAATATTAAGAGCGTAAACAGAATAGCTGATTTGAAAGGTCGCAATCCTTTTGACAGTTTCACAGTCGAGCAGCACAGCCCGTATGCTTACATTTCGAAGACGCGCGTTAGTATGTCTCAGATCTTCCCAACCTATGACTGGGTTTATAACGATGGATACAATAATTTCAGCAAGTGGGTTGAAGACGCAGCGAGGGCTGCGGGTCGGTAATTAATATGCTTCCTATGGCGAGGCTGGCAGGGGTACAACCAGAAGCAAAATTGTGATTAAGAACGTAATCAAATATGGCAAGTTTGCCCAAGACTTGAGTGTGTTGGGAATCTGTTCGAGGAATTTAGTTGAATTATCCGGCTTGAGGAAATTTCCTCTCACTTTCTCGATCCATTCTTGATCCTCAGGAATGATATACCCGCTCAAAATTCGGGCTAGCCGATTAAAATTATCGCGAAACTTTCGTTCCAGATATAAGTAGTAAACATCCAGAACACCAAATAGCGTAAAAGCGACAAACGCCAACACAAACAAAGCCGCACTGCGATTGGTAAACCCAAAACCTGCGATCGCTGCCCACACTGTTAAACCAACCTTCTTAATTTCTAAGGAATTGTTTGCCATCCGGGCGATCGAATTCTGCAACATCTCGGCTTGTTTAATTAGATATTCCTTATTCTTTTCGACCCAATCTAGACCGTTAGTTGACATAACTTTGAAGTTTTAGTCGTTGCTTTTGAAGAGCACCTTTTGCAGCTTCAAATATCCAATTTGGCAAGCTGAATAATCACAAGATTCCAAATATTCAAACGGATGCCATTCGTTCTTGCCGATTGACTCCATGTAAGTTCCATCCTGTTGCGCCACCTCCGGTTCCATTCCAGTGACATCAGCATAGTACAGATAGCAAATCTCATTTACCTGAGTGCCAACAATATACTGACCCAGCGGCGAAACCTGAACCTTATAGCCCGTTTCCTCATAGACCTCTCGTTGAGCAGCAGCTTCCGCCGATTCCCCTTCATCTAGCGCCCCTGTAACCGGGCAAGGAAACAACCTGAACTTGCCATCCACTTCTCGGTTATCAATACAAAGATGCTGCTGGCGAATTAAAACCTCATACTGTTTTGGTTGTTCGCCAGGCTTTCTTAACAGGAACACTGCAACAGAATCCTTACCCTTACGCTCCAAATATTGAAATCCTCTCGGAGATTCCTTAATTACAATCCATTGGGTGCTAAAAATGACCTTATCTGTATCCATTGCTTGCAGTTCCGCCAGGTCTTGATCGCTTCAGATTACATCAGCAATTCTGCGATCGCTACTCTTTTCTTGTATTTTCAGTTTCCGTAGCCTCTAGACCTTTAACTAATAGTTTTTGTACAGTGCCAAACTAAATGACATCGAGACAAACTCGTGTCGTCGAGCAAAATCTCCTCTGTTGCAGGATTACAGGGAGAATTTGCTCGGTGGACTAGGATCTGTCCATCAGCATTGCCAATCTAACCTGAGGCAAAAGCAAGCCGGATCTAGCTTTGCTTCTTCAACGACACTAATGTGTCTCCACGTCAAATAAAAAGTCAGTGTACATTTGTTATGAAACTATCCTGTTGCTAGTCCTGTCCTGCCACAATAATCTTTTCTGCTAAACCAACCGGGTTAGAAAACATCACCTCATGGCTACCGGGCATTTGCACGAACCGAAATTGCCCTAAGCGGTTAGACATCCTAGGATGCCATCCCTACTCGCCTTGAGGTAAAGCAGTGTCTTCTGTAATTATTGATAATCACACCTGATACTTGGCTCAGCATCTGTTGGATTTCATATTTCATACACAAGAACAGCCCCCGCACATTAATCAACATCAGCTTGTCAAAATCCTCAATCGATTGTTCGTGCAGTGGTTTGAGAGAAGGCTCAATCCCAGCATTGTTAAAGGCACAATCCAGTTTGCCGTAGGTGGCGCGCTGCTTCGCAGATACCGCAAGGGTCGTTTTCTGCACTAGGGCTTGCACGTCTGCTTCACTCGATACATCTGATTTCACAAACAAGCATTCTGCCCCAGTCTCGCGAACCAGAGCCGCAGTTTCTTCACCTTCTACATCGCGTATGTCCGAGAAGACCACTTTTGCTCCAGCAGCACCAAAGGCGTGCTGCTCCGCAGATACCGCAAGGGTCGCGGTTGCTCAACCAATTCCTGGTGCACCTCCCGTAACTAACGCCACTTTATCTTGCAGTATCATTGTGCTTCTCCCATTTCAATCAATATTGACCTTCAGCACAAAATCAAACTCCGATCCGTTTAGCAATGACCAACGCCGTAAAGCTGGTCTAATCTTCTGTAAATTTCAGCACGACTTTGCCCCGTGTTCCTCCCTGCTCTAGATGCTGATGTGCCAGAACAACCTGATCCCAAGACCATACTGAATCAATCACTGGGCGAAGCTGATGACGCTCGATCAGTTTTGTCAAAGCCTCTAATTTTGCTCGGTACTGAGGTGAAAAAACAAAATGAATCGTCAGATTCTTACCCCATGCTTCAAGAAGCGATTGCGGTATTGCAATGTCTACAATGCTTGTAAGCCTACCAAAGGGACGAATGATTTCTAGACTACGCCCAATTGTTTCTCCGCCGATCGTATCTAGAACTAAATCCACACCCAGTCCATTTGTTTCTTGACGAATGACTTTTACGTAATCTTCATTTTTGTAATCAATCACTCGATCTGCGCCCAGTTCTGTCACGAAATCTCGGTTTCTAGAACTACACGTCGCAAAAACGTATGCCCCTATCGCTTTGGCGAGTTGAACTGCGATCGAACCCACTCCACCCGCGCCCGCATGGATGAGAACTGTTTCACCAACTTGTAGATTGCCCCTAGTCACTAGACAATCCCAAGCCGTTCCGCCTGCAAGCGGAAAAGAAGCTGCTTCAATGTGCGATAGATTTGCAGGCTTCAATGCAACAATCGCTGCATCAGCCACATGATACTGAGCGTAGCTACCGAATTCTCCAAAAATTTGCGGCGAGTAATACACGTTGTCTCCCACCTTGAAATCAGTCACAGCTTCGCCAATTGCCTCAATCACCCCTGAAACATCAACTCCAATGATGGCGGGTAATCGAACCAGTTCCTTGTAATCGCCACGACGAGTTTGGTAATCGACCGGGTTAATCGAGGTTGCACAAACTCTGACTAACACCTGATTCGCCTTCAGTGTTGGTATAGGAACAGTTTGAATCTCAAACTTCTCAGCATCACCAAACGCAGTTAATACGGCTGCTTTCATAGATTCCATCTGTGCCAACTCTCCTTGATTGAGAATAAACAGTGCCGTTGTACAAACCGGCCTTCACACTACCAGCACTCAACCGTTCAGAACATCGTGTTATCGTTAGCTGACGCTTCCGGGACGGTCTGAAGCACGTCCCAATGCTCGACTATCTTGCCTTTGTCATCCAGGCGGAAGATGTCGATGCCCGCCCAGTCGTTGTCGTCCGGCCATTGTTGGTAGCAATGCAAGACTACATAATTGCCTTCAGCGAAGACGCGCTTAAACTGGACGCACTTGCCCGGATATTCCTTCGCCATCCTCTCGAAATATTCGATGAAAGCCTGCTTCCCGTCGGTCACCGCTGGGTTGTGCTGGATGTACACGTCGCCGACATATTTCTCGATGGCTTCTGCGGGCTGACACTGATTGAACATCAGGTCATAAAATGCTGTGACCGTCTGTTTGTTCTGCTCAAGTTTATCCGTCATTCGTTCTACACCTCACATTACCCGAAACGCCCAACGGCTCAAATACAGCGGCGGCAAAGAAACTCGAACGCAGCACTAGCGGATTGAGACCGTCTGCTAAACTAGACCAGCCACGATACTTGTTCTGATGAAGATTGAATTACCTTGATTTAGACAAAATCTTCCATAATCAGAGAGTGATTTAAGCCGCTAGCAGCAACGCTACCCTGAAAAACAGCAGCGGCGATCACTTGCATGGGTGAAGTGATGTCACCTGCCGCATAAACACCTTTGACGCTAGTTTCGTAAAAAACAGTGGTAGTCTTGATTAAATTGAATTCATTCAACTCACAGCCTAACTTTTCAGCTAGGTTTGAACGGAGTGTTTGCTTTGGTCGGATCAGTATTCCGCGACGGGCAATTTTCTCGTTTGTCTCAAAAACGATGTTTTCTAATTGTCCGTTATCGCCTTCGAGTCGGATGATTTTCTCTTCGCGAACAAGGATTTTGTGGTTTTCCAACAGTGTCCTTTGATCAGCGGTTAGATCGGCTTTGCCGTTGGTGCAGAGGACTAAATCAGCACTCCAATTTTTCAGCAATGCCGCCATTTCGATGCCCGTTTCGCCATTTCCAACAATGGCAAGCGGCTCGTCGCGCACTTCCCAGGCATGGCAATAGGGACAATGAAACACGCTTTTGCCCCAGAAATCACCGAAGTTTTCGAGAGCTGGAACTTCATCCATTACCCCAAAAGCCAGCAAAATTTTGCGCGATTTTTTTATCGTGTCATCCTCAAACACAACTTCAAACTGATTGCCGGATGGGTTGATTTCCTTGACCCCGATCGCTTGAAATTCGACGCTTTTATATGGTTTGAGTTGGTCGCGCCCGATGCTCAAAAGTTCATGCGGACTGATGCCATCACGGGTGAAAAAGCTGTGCGACTCGTGTGCGGAAGCGTTACGCGGATTCCCTTTGTCGCAGACTAACACGCGACGGCGACTTCTGCCTAAAACCAGTGCCGCACTGAGTCCAGCGGAACCGCCACCGACGATGACGCACTCGTAAATCTCTTTGTTTTGGTTCATCATTTTTTCCTGTGGCATGTGTGTTTCTCCTTCGACTCTGTTCGATGGGAAGTTTATAGGTGGACTTTTACACGCGATCGGGTAGTGCTTTTTAACTAGGAAGCGATCTTAGATTTGTGCCATGCCACCATCGACGAATAGCTCAATGCCGTTTACAAAGCTGCTGTCATCTGAAGCCAAAAAGACAACGGCTTTGGCAACCTCGTCGGGCGTGCCAGCTCGTCCCAATGGAATATTGTTAGCTTGGCTCGCCACAAATTCTTTCAACTGCTCTTCACTGAGTCCCCAGAGAAGATCGTAAGCGGGAGTCGGAATGAAACCAGGGCTGATCGCATTCACTCGAATCTGGCGGTCTTTGAGGTCAAGTGTCCAGGTGCGGGCAAACGATCGCACGGCAGCTTTGGTGGCACCATACACGCTGAAGGCTGGGATACCCTTGATGGAATTAGTTGAGGCATTCAGGATGATGGAAGCGCCCTCTGGCATCAGCGGCAGTGCCTTCTGCACGGTGAACAGTAGACCCTTGACATTGGTGTTGAAGGTTTTGTCAAAGTGTTCCTCGGTGATCGATCCAAGCGGGATGAGTTCTCCACCGCCAGCATTCGCAAAGATTACATCCAAGTGACCTTGCTCTTGCTCGATCGTGGCGTAAAGCCGATCGAGGTCTGCCAGATTTGAGACATCGCTCTGAATGCCAGTCACGTTCTTACCAATCTCACTTACAGCAGTATCAAGTTCAGTCTGACGACGACCCGTGATAAAGACATAGGCACCTTCAGCGACAAATCGCTTGGCAGTAGCAAGCCCGATACCGCTAGAGCCGCCAGTGACGAGGGCGACTTTGCCTGAGAGTTTTTGTGACATAGTGTTTTCCTGGGTATGTGATTATTACTAATGCGATCTCCAAATCGGTAATTTACTTACCAATAAGCCCGCGAATCGTTTCGCCCTGATGACAAATGCCGAACGGACAGACATTCATTAGCTGTCCCGGCACCGACCAGCTCACGATTCGCGAGGACGGTTCGCGCCGGGCTGGTCGAATGCAGTGTCGGGTTATCCCGTCGCCCGCTCCGCCTGATGAATTCAGCCTGGAATACGGGCGATGACCTTGATCTCGAAGTCGAACCCCCCGAGCCAGTTGACGCCGATCGCCGTCCAATTCGGATAAGGCGCTTCCGGGAAGACTTCGCTTTTAACGGTCATGACCGTGCCGAACTGATTCTCGGGATCGGTATGAAAGGTCGTCACGTCGACGATATCGTCAAGCCCGCATCCACCCGCTTGCAGGGTCGCCTCGAGATTGGCGAATGCCAGGCGAACCTGAGCCTCAAAGTCCGGCTCGGGCGAGCCATCGCTGCGACTGCCGACCTGACCGGACACGAACAGGAGGTCACCTGATCTGATCGCTGCGGAATAGGTCTGTGACGTGTAGAGGTCATGCCGACCGGCGGGGAAAACGGCGTCACGCTGGGCCATGTGGAATGCTCCTGTTGTGGGTCGCTGGAAATCTGAGAGTTTTTGTGACATGGTGTTTTCCTGGTTGAGTTTACGGAAAACGTAAGGTATGGTGATTAACGCTTATACGTCAATCAGGCATTCTTGTGAGTGTTCATCCAAGTACGAAAGTGGAATGGATGATTGCGTTTAGATGTGCGCGATAACCTTTAAGACGCAGAGCTGATCAATTCCTCGCTTTTCGCCCAGAGCTGCTTGGCTTTGTTCGCGTCGAGCGCATACGACCTGACACCGTCGGCAAACGGGTTGGGCGTGTCATCAATCGGTGCGATCGCGCAATCTTCGAGATAATGTCCACCGATCTCGTCTTTATTCGCCACGACTGCGGCCCAAACCGATGTCGCGGCTGCCTGCGGAATTTCTTTCAACTCTTTCGGCGGCAGACCCGCTTCGGTGCGCGCTGCGTCAACAGTCTGCAAAAGTCCCTGCAAATCCTCCGGCGAGAGATGGCGGGGTAGATCCGTGAGACTGTTTCCGGGCATCACCGAAGCAGCCCGAATGCCGCGATCGCGATGCCGCCTGTCAAACTCCACAGCGAACAGTGAATTGGCGGTTTTCGATCGGCTATAAGCAACCCATGGATCGTACGCCTGCTGCCCGAAATTCGGATCGTCCAAGTCGATATCGGCACCGCGATGCGCGAGCGACGACAGAACCACCAGCCGTCCATTATCGGCGAGCAGCGGCTCGATCCCATTGATCAGGGCGAAATGACCAAGATGGTTCGTCCCGAACTGGACTTCAAAGCCGTCCACCGTGCGACCGAACGGAGTTGCCATAACGCCAGCGTTAGCGATGATGGCATCGAATGGTTGACCGTCAGCCAACAGTTTATCTGCACAGGCACGAACGCTTTGCAAGGATGCCAGATCGAGTTCGATCAACTTCAGGCTGCCACCTCCTTGCGACGCGGCATCACGAACCGATGCAGTGGCTGGCTCAGCTTTAGCGAGGTTTCTGACTGCGCCGACGACGCTAGCGCCGTGAGAGACCAGCGAACGTGCGGTTTCAAGCCCAATGCCCGACGATGCACCCGTAATGAGAAATCGCTTTCCCTTGAGATCAATGCCCGTAAGCACCTCGTCGGCGGTCGATTTTGCACCAAATGTTTCAGTCATTTCTTTTTCCTTTAATTGTGCGTTTAGCACTAATGGCCAGCATCACGGCTCCAGTTAGTAGCGAGATTCGGATATGAGTCGTAGCAATCATGGTTCTCCTCCCAGCGTGAGTTGGTGGCTCTACGTTGTGTCTGCGCCTATCAGGATCGGGCGGATGGTTCGAAAACAAGCGAGCCATTGGAAAGACACCCTTTTCGAGTGGTGGTGATTATTCAGGCCGTCCTGATGAGCACCAACACAAAGACCGTGGGCAAGTTGTTGATAACGTGGGCGATGACGCCAGGCCAGACTGAGCCGCTGCGGCGGAACATTTCAGCGCTGATGAGACCAAATACCAAAGCGACTGGGAAGACGGTGTTGATGCCGTGAGCGAGGGCGAAGATCAGCGTGCTGCCCACAACGCCAATCAACGGGCTGTAGCGGAGCAGCGCGTTGGTGATGACACCCCGGAATAGCAGCTCCTCGACGAGGGGCACGAGAAGACCAATAAACAGCGTGGCCAGAACCAGGGACAGCACCCCGCCGCTGCCACCGTCACCGAACACGTCCTGAGGGGTGGAGCTATCTCCGGTGAGGGCGGTGTAGGCCATGACCGCAAAACCTCTGACCACGAAGGCGATCACCCCTGCTGCGGCCCCGATCAGGAGCCAGCGCGCCGTGGTGCGGCGCACACCGAAGGCGCTCCACGAGCGGAGGCGCAGCAGCGCCGCTGCCGCAAACCCAGCAAAGGGGGCGATAACAGACAGCGCGGCGAGGGCCAGTCCGTAGACGACGGGATCGAGACCGAGCTGCCTGGACAGCAACACCCCCCCACGTGCGACAGCGCCAAAGACGACGAGACCGACAACGATCTCAAGCCAGCCCGGACGGGAGGGCTTGTTGGGTGAGGACTGCTCTGAAACAGCGGCGAAGGTCTTTCCCTGTCCCTGTGGGGAGTTAAAAGGCACTTTGGACATCATCATCACCTTTTAAGTTCTCTTTGTCTTAGTTCATGTGAGTGTAGTCAGTTCCAATACTCAACTTCTTGCAGATTCCTATGGAGGTTCCGATGGAATTAGTGAACTATTTCAGTGTTACTTTAATGAGTCGCTTGAAGTGCTGTATCCAACATTTTGCACTGCCTTTCGACTACTGCGCTACATACCCACCATCTACCATCAACGTTTCACCTGTTGTGAACGATGCCATCTCAGATGATAAAAACAGGACTGCATTTGCAACTTCAAGCGGTGTTCCAATTCGTCCGATCGGGTGAAGTCCTGTTATGTAGGCTTTGACCTCATCCTGCCCGCCTGTAGCTGCTTCAAACATATCTGTTTCGATTGCTGCTGGTGCAACGACATTGATGCGAATACCCGCTTTGGCATATTGGAGCGCGGCGGCTTTTGTTAAGCCTACTACTGCATGTTTACTCGCGGTGTAGAGGGGTTGGGTAGGAACTGCAACGACTCCAGCCCCAGATGATGTATTAACGATCGCACCACTTCCCTGTTTCAACATCTGAGCGATTTCATGTTTCATCGACAACCAAACGCCTTTGACATTGACGTTCATAATGCGATCGTATTCAGCTTCTGTTTGCTCAATCAATGAGGGGTTTTCGGCGACAGTTCCTGCATTATTAAAGGCAATATCTAACCGACCAAAAACGCTAACCGCCTTATCAACCATTGCTTCAACATCGGCTTCTTTTGTGACATCTGCTTGCACAAAAATCGCCTCTCCGCCAGCTTCCTTGATCAATCGAACCGTTTCTTCACCTTCATCCATTCGACGACCCACCACCACCACCTTTGCTTGTTGTTGGGCATAAGCGATCGCAGTTGCTCTGCCAATTCCCGATGTGCCTCCAGTGACTAACGCCACTTTATCCTGAAGTATCATTCTGTTTCTCCTAAAATCCAAGTCCGGTTGTTCTCTCGTGAAATAGATCGATTCACTGTGAGTTCACCATCAAAAATCAAAAATCAACTCACTGTATATCCGCCATCGATTACCAAAGGTTGTCCCGTGATGTAGCTGGCAGCATCAGAACACAGAAAAACAACCGCTTGAGCAATTTCTGCTGCCTGACCCATACGACCCATTGGAACCGTAGACCCTACATCATCAGTCGAGCCACTACGCAGGCGGTCCATCATTGCAGTAGCAATTAGTCCAGGATTGACAGCATTAATCCGAATACCTTGTTTGGCATAATCGAGTGCAGCAGAGCGTGTCAGCCCCATTACCGCGTGTTTGCTGGCAATATAGGGAGATATTCCTGGAAACGCAATTAACCCACCCATTGACGAATTATTGATAATCACACCTGATCCTTGGTTGAGCATCTGTTGAATCTCGTATCTCATACACAAGAACAGCCCTCGCACATTAATTGACATCAGTTTGTCAAAATCCTCAATCGATTGTTCGTGCAGTGGTTTGAGAGAAGGCTCAATCCCAGCATTGTTAAAGGCACAATCGAGTCTGCCGTAGGTGGCGATCGTTTTATCGACTAAAGCTTGAACTTCTGCTTCATCGGATATATCCGATCGCACAAAAAGGCACTCTGCTCCGGTATCGCGAATCAGTGCAGCAGTTTCTTCACCTTCTACCTCCCGTCTGCCTGAGAATACTACCTTTGCGCCAGCAGCACCGAATGCGATCGCGGTTGCTCGACCGATGCCCGATGTTCCGCCAGTCACCAAAGCAACCTTATCTTTCAGCATCATGATAGTTACCTCTTGCTGTGAATGGCTGTGTCACTTTGTCAAAAACTCAATCAGCAATACGTGTAGGAGCCAGCAATAAGAAGCGCCTCCTACAACCAGGATGAGTACGATCCTGGCTGCGTGCCCCATAAATTCAGTCCCGCCAGTTCCATGCCGATCAATACTGACCTACGGCGATCGGCAACTCACGTTCAATGGTTCGCAATCGTTGCGAAAAATCATTTAAGATACGTTGACGAACTGCATCTGTTTGGCGAACGGGGGCATAAACAATCTGCGGAGCAAGAACGTCAAAACCAACGAATTGCAGCATCCCTCGCTGAATTGGGCGCAGAATAGCATGGATATCACCGTTAAAACCGCCTGCAAGATAGTCCTCTTCTGTGCTACCTGTGGTTAACGAGAGCATTGCTTGCTTACCTCGAAATCTGCCCGTTTCATAAATATGTCCATTACCGTAAACACGCTCCATAACAAAGACGCGATCGACCCACCCCTTCAAAATTGCAGGGACACTGAACCACCACAAAGGGAATTGCCAAATCATCAGATCGCACCATTCCAGTTTTTGGATCTCAGCTTCAATTTCTGGAATGAATCCTCCAACTTCAGTTGCATACATCTCTTCAAGTTGCTGCTTAAAGTAATCAGGATCTTTGACAAACGTAAAGTTGCGGCGATCGGATACAGGGTCAAATCTCATGGTATGGAGATCTGAATATTGAACATCATGCCCAGAGTCTTTGAACGTGTCAATTGCTGTCTGAAACATTGCTCCGTTAAAGCTTTTCGACTCTGGGTGTGCAAGAACAATCAAAACTTTCATGTGAGTTGTTTCCTTTTCTAAGTTTCTAAACTTTTGCTAGGGCTGGATAATCCAGATAGCCTTTTTCACCACGGGTATAGAACGTGGCTGGGTCAGGCGAGTTGCGATCCTGGTTGCAAAATGGCGGGTTTAGGCATTGATATTTGCTGGCTCCTACACTTAGTCGCGATCGTGCCAGCGATCGATCAGTGCGTTTGAGGGCAAGCTCGGATCAAGTACCTTACGCGCACTGTCAACGCCCACGACGGGAAGTGTACCCGGATCGAGCAAGCCAAGTTGAATCAATACACTTGCCTGATCCCAGTAAATGTGTTCGTGGGCTATCTTGCCGTCACGAAACCGAATAATCGCAACTACTGGCACTTCAACCCATTTCCCGGTGGGAGCAACGCCAGGTAGCATCCAGTCAATCTGGATCGTATGAGTGAACTTAGCCACCATTTCATCGACGAGTTGATCCGTTCCGATCGTGCGCGAGATTGGGATCAACTTCATGTCCGGCGGCATCTGTGGAATGAGGTATTTGGAATAAAACTCGCGCAGTACTGGTTTCCTGACTCCCCCAGTCATTACCGGGATGTGGTTAACGTAAGCATCTTCAACCATCGTAGCGAGGGCATCTTCAGTACTGTGAGTGCCAAACTCGTGCTGTAAATGCTCTTCCCAAAGTGCTTGCAAAGACTCCTGGGCTGGTGTCAAATTGGTAGTTGCTTGTAAATTTGCTTGTCCGTCTACAGTTTGCTCGTTGACCATGATTAAATACTCCTGGTTCTATATAAAGTGTCTTGAGTTCCAATGCTTGATTGCTTTCAGATTCTTGTGATGTTAGTGAACTTGTTTCAATGGACGTATAAGCATTCAGCGCCTGTTTCGCAAATCAGCTGGGCGGTTTTTTCACCTTCTGCGCCGTGTCTACTGGAGAACACGACTTTTGCTCCAGCAGCACCGAGCGCGCGCTGCTTCGCAGATACCGCAAGGGTCGCGGTTGCTCTGCCAATACCTGTTGTGCCACCAGTGACTAACGCCACTTTATCTTGAGGTATCATTCTATTTCTCCTAAAATCTAAGTCTGGTTGTTCTCTCTTGAAATAATCGTGCAATAGCTTTAGAAAAAAGCTTAGACAAATCTTGCCAGCAAAAGGCTAAGAGCAAAGGAAAAGGCATGAAAGCTGACATGGGATAACATCGCAGCCTCAAGCGAGTATTGCCAAAAGAGCCAACCAAAAGCAATGCCAGCAATCCCATTGAGTAATATCGCTCGGATAATTACAAGCGGAGTGAGTGGAACTATCGCGGCAGTTGCGGGTAGGTGTAAAAGTCCAAATACTAGCGCTACTATCACAATCGCACCTTGGTATATTCCTTGGCTTGGCAACGTAATGCCTTGTTTTAAAACCTTCCACGCTATCCAAACAAGCAGCGACATTAAACCCCAGCGCATCAGAATTTCCTCAGTGATGCCGCCATAAAGCATTGCTGTAAGTGAACTCAGCCAATTCGGTTCTGTGTTATTGGATGCCTGTAGCGCTTCAGGTAGAGCAGGTTTCATGAACCGATCGAGCAACAGGAGAACGACCGTCGTCGCTGCACCTACACCTAAGCTCCATTTCATCTCAATGACAGAAAATGGAATCTTAGGGGTATGAAGTACCCAGTAGTCAATCAAATATGAGCGTAATCCAACGCGATAGGCACAGCCAATTCCGATCAGAATGCTGATTGCCAGTAGAACTGTAAGCTGTAGTGCTTGCAGCAGCATTAAAACCCACAGTGGTGGAACGTTTGCCAGCATTTCTGGAGACAGTTTCGCCAACTGTTGCTCGACTAAAGGAATAGCCGTGATCGGGTACATCACAATTCCCACACTGCCCAATACAAATAAGATCCCGAATTGTTTCAGAATTGACATTGGGTTCATCTCTAGAGACATCAAAATACTGGGTAGACACAATGCCAAGATAGAGAATGACAACTGTATCTAATCGAGCGGTGAAAATATCCTGATGAGTTTGTTTTGTTGAAGGCACAATTAAGTTTGCCGCAGGTTGCGGTTACGCACGGAGTTCCGCTTTGCACGTAATCGGCTTCATAGTCGATAAAGTTGAACTAGCGTTTCGTACACGCATATTGCTGTTGAATCGCGTTGTTTTTGCACATTTCTAGTGTTCCAGATTGCTCGCTATCCAAATTGGCGTTGTATCCGCTGGAGGCTTTGAGAGCGCTTTAGTCGAGTGATAGTCATGTCTGTGATTCTCCTTAATTGGTTTAATCTGCTGATTCAGGCACACATTGCTCTACGTTCCGCTCACAGGTAGCAAACTTGTGAGTTTTGATCAGTTCGCCGTGTATCCGCCATCGATCGCTAAGGGTTGCCCAGTGATATAGCTAGCAGCATCAGAGCAGAGAAACACAACCGCTTGAGCAATTTCCGTTGCCTGACCGATCCGACCCATTGAAACCATAGATCCGAGATCATCGAACGTGATGCCCATCTGGTCAGCGCTACGAGCCATGAGGTCAGTCGCAATCGGACCAGGATTGACGGCATTGATCCGAATGCCCTGTTTGGCATAATCGAGGGCAGCCAATCGCGTCAGCCCCATTACTGCATGTTTACTAGCAACGTAAGGAGAGATCCCCGGAAGCGCAACAAGACCATTCGTTGACGAGTTGTTCACGATCGCGCCTGCGCCTTGGATTAACATCTGCTGAATTTCGTATTTCATACAGAGAAATAGCCCTCGTGCATTGATCGACATGATCTGGTCAAAATCCTCGATCAATTGTTCATGCAACGGTGTAACAACGAGATCAATTCCAGCATTGTTAAAGGCACAATCGAGTTTGCCGTAGGTTGCGCGCTGCTTCGCAGATACCGCAAGGGTCGCTTTCTGCACCAATTCCCGGACATCCGCCTCACTCGATACATCTGATTTCACGAACAAGCACTCCGCCCCAGTCTCGCGAATCAAATCAGCAGTTTCTTCACCTTCTACACCGCGTATGTCCGAGAAGACCACTTTGGCTCCAGCAGCACCGAATGCGTGCTGCTCCACAGATACCGCAAGGGTCGCAGTTGCTCGACCAATTCCCGATGCACCTCCCGTCACTAATGCCACTTTATCTTGCAGTATCATTCTATTTCTCCTAAAATCAAGTCCGGTTGTTCTCTCTTGAAATGGATCGGTTCACTGTGAGTCCACCATCAAAAATCAAAAATTAACTCACTGTGACTCCGCCGTCGATCGTCAAAGGTTGTCCCGTAATATAGCTAGCAGCATCAGAGCAGAGAAAAACAACCGCTTGAGCGACTTCTTCTGCTTGAGCAATGCGACCCATTGGTACCATCGCTGCAAAATCGTCAGCCGTGATGCTCATCCGAGCAACGCTACGATCAATCATTTCAGTCACAATAAAACCAGGGTTAACCGCATTAACCCGAATGCCCTGCTTGGCATAGTCAAGTGCTGCTGATCGCGTTAACCCCATAACGGCATGTTTACTTGCAACGTAAGGAGATACCCCTGGAAAACTAATCAACCCTACAATTGAGGAGTTATTAACAATCGCGCCCGATCCTTGAGTCAGCATTTGCTGAATTTCGTATTTCATACATAGAAATACTCCTCGCACGTTAATCGCCATGAGGTTATCAAACTCTTCGATCGATTGCTCGTGTAGCGGTTTTCCGGGTGACTCAACGCCTGCATTATTGAAAGCACAGTCGAGTCGTCCATAGGTTGCGACTGTCTTTTGCACTAATGCTTTGATGTCTTCCTCATTCGAGGCGTCTGAATGAACGTATAAGCATTCAGCGCCGGTTTCGCGAATCAGTTGGGCGGTTTTTTCACCTTCTGCGTCGCGTCTGCCTGAGAATACTACCTTTGCTCCAGCAGCACCGAATGCGATCGCGGTTGCTCTGCCAATTCCCGATGTGCCACCAGTCACTAACGCCACTTTATCTTGCAGTATCATTCTGTTTCTCCTGTTTCAATTAAGATTGACCTTCAGCAACGAACTGACGAGATCACCGACGACCAATCCGATCGCTCTAGGAAACGGGTTCAGATGCCTTATCACGTTTGAACACCTTGTAGGCGATCGCCAGGAATATGGGGATTATCACCAGCGTCGATAGCGCCGCGTAGGTCGCGCGGAACTCGCTGACTGTGAACAGAGCTGGCGTGGTCACGGCGGTTCCAGGTGCGTTGATCAGGAGTATGCCGCCGATGTTGTTCGCGAAGTGTACGCCGATGGCGAGTTCAGTGGTTCCGTCAATCAACGAGACCACGGTCCACAACAGACCCGGAACGAGGAAGTAGTTGAAAAAGACCGTGAGCCAGCCACCTGAGATCGCCTCCGGGTTGGCGAGGTGCGGCAGGGTGAATGCCACGGCTGCCACGAGCGCCAGAAAAACGCGGTTGGTCGAGATCATGCTCGCGCCCTGCACAACGTATCCGCGAAAGAAAAGCTCCTCGGTAGTCGTCTGGATCGCGATGAGGACCAGTGCCAGCGGCACGAAGAGCGCGAACGACGCGAGGTCGGAGTTGAAGGAAAAGGTGTCGGGGTAAAGAAGGTATTGTCCCAGCCCGCCTATCAGACACACTGGAACGAACCACGCCACAAACCCCTGACCGACGCGACGCCAGCTTATCTTCTCCCGCGCCGTGACGAGCGTCCGGGGGTAGCGGCGGTGGATACGGGTAACGGCAATGAGAACCCCCACGAGGAAAAACGCGAAACCTACCATAACAAACAGGAACTTCCCGAAAGGATCAAGCACGGTGTAATCCGGCTGTCCGCTGAGCGCGAATGCGACGAGTACGCCAGCACCAGTCCCGACCACCAGCCACGCAAAGAGGATGACCACCAGTCCCAGAACATACCGCCACCCCCGATGCTTACCCCACCTCGCAGCCTCCACGTAAGTCGCGTCTTTCACGTCCGTTCCGCTTCCCTGCTTTCCTGTGATTGCTTTGAACTTCATCTTTGTCTCCTTGACTCGTGCGTCATAGAGTTAGCGAATCTGTTTTGGGGTCATTCCAGTGATTCGCTTAAACTGTTGGGTCAGATGACTTTGACTGGAGAAACCAACTTGTAAAGCAATGTCGGAGATCGCCAAATCTGTTTTTGACAGCATCAATTTTGCTCGTTCCACCCGCTGTTGAATCACGTACTGGTGTGGAGAAACCTCGATCGCTTGTTTGAATGCGGTGGCAAAGTAAGTCGGGCTAAGATTAAGAGTCTCTGCAAGTTCAGCTAGTGACAAGTCTCGATCGAGGTGAGTATGAATGTAGTCGAGTACTTGTTGCAACTGAGTGCGCGTTAAGCCTTTGTTCTTGAATTTAGTAGTTAACGTTGTAGTTGTTAGCATGGTTCAAAAATTGGCAAGTTGTTCAACAAAACAGGCAAAAGCTAGCGATCGCGCATTCGATCACTTACTAGCACTCACAAACAAGTCAGATATGAATAGAGCTTAGTGACTTGCAGCGACAATGGCAGCCATCAACTCTGTTATTTTCCAGCGTCCGGTATATTGAATGTTATTGATAAATAGGGCTGGAGCAGTCGTTACTCCACTCTCTATT
>NZ_JACJOV010000151.1:0-3578 GCF_014695745.1 Leptolyngbya sp. FACHB-671
GCTGCTCTCAACCAACCCAACACCACTCGTGCAGAAGCATTGCGGCAGGCACAACTATCACTGCTGCGATCGTCCGATTATCAGCATCCCTACTACTGGGCACCATTCATTCTGATTGGCAATTGGCAGTAGTAAATTTCTATTGCAAAGGTTCGTTGGCGACTGCTCCCAATCGAACACTAGGTTGCGTCAAAAAGCTGCTCCAAATATCCGTGATAGCTTGATCTGTGGGTTGCGATCGCCGCACTTCCACAAGAGCAGCCAGAGCGTCATACCAGATCCCTCGTTCCCCATACCAGACAGCCTGTTCTAACGCATCCTCTGGCGGCTCACCAGAGCCAGCAACTCGTCGCACCCAGGCAGTCACGAAGGGATCATTGGGACTGGGGCGATCGCCACACACCAACACCACTGCCCACTGATAAGATCGACCCACCTCCAGCGGAGGCGCACTTTCGTCCAGCGAAATTCCTACGATCCCCGAGCCTGTAATCGGCAGAAAACGCTGCGAGTGCGGTTGAGAATCCTCGTCGCTGATGCTCAACACCATCTGACGCGCTGACGTTTCCGGCAGATAAACCCAAACGGTAGGACGCTCAGCCCAGGTTAATCCCTCCTCATCATTTGGCACAAGGGCAGTGAGCGCTGGTGCATCAGCAGTCACGCCAGAATTGGCTGCTCTATCTTGAGGACAAAGGCGATCGTTCCGAGAACCCGCTCCTCGCGTATCCGGTGGTCGTCCCGTACGGGAAGGTCTAAACAGAACTTGAGGAATGGGAGCCTGTGATTCATCGGCATTATGGATTGGAATCGGACCCTGCTCTTCGGGAGCAGATTGCGCTAACGCCAATACAGATCCAGCTAGCAGCAAGAAGCTGATAGACATGGACATGAACAACGGTTGAAAATTCATAACCATTGATTCCCTGACACTGCTTCACAAAATATACAGTGGCACAAGCTGATGCTTATTACCATGAGCAGTCAGGGTGAGCTATGAAATTACGGTCTGCCTAGTGTGTTTAGGGAGTAACTGGCGATCGCTAAAATAGCCCTTTGTAACTAATTCTCTAAATCTGAGCGACATCAATGTCAAACGTGGGACGTTTCGCAAAACGCCCCACCCTGATCACTGACTTAGTTTTGAAAAATGGGTATAAGCAGGATAAGCAGTACTAATTCAAGTATCTGTCCTAGCGATCGCTCAATTCATATTGCTTGCGATCGGGCTGCCACTGAAGCGAAACTTGCTTTTCTTCAACCCACCTCCACAGATTATCCTGCTCTCCATAATCGCCTGTTGGTGGAGCAGCGCTAAAAAGCGTTTCTGGTGCATCTGGGAAGAGAGGCAATACTTGGTCGCGCCAGACCTGCTCTTCATAATAAGTTGAACTCATCCAGCTTAAAAATGGTTGCAGATTACCCTGATTTAGCTGAGCAACTGAGTTTTCCGCTGTAGATAGCCTGTACTTACCAGTACTTAAATCCCACCACAAAAGACCGGAGTTATCAGTAAGCCAGTTCTGAAGAGCTTCTTGATTCTGTTTTTGTTCAGCTGTAGCGTCTGGAAAGAAGCCTTGCACCTCTGACCAAAGATCTGGGCTTTTATGAAGCGCAGTGGATTCATCATTAGAATTTGGAAGATAGTTGCTGGAGAATAAATCCATACTTCCCTGTCTGAGCATAGAACGGAGTGCTTCCTGAAACTGTCGCGGCTCCTTGAGGCTCAACGGCTTATAAACCTCATCTGGTGGACTCCAAACAAAGACTTCTGCCTCATCAGGCTCAGTTGTATCGATTGTACTAATTAGCCTGTCTTGCAGCTTGTGCTGGTCTTCTTCAGTATGTGCAGACTCAATGAGGACTGCATTTCTCTGCTCAAAGTCGGGGAAAAACTCTAAAATTTCCTCCCGCCAGTCACTGTATGAATAATACTGTTGTCCTATTTCGCGAAGTTCAACTAATAGTTTGGTATTACCGACAGAGAGAGATTTCTGAGCGAAATATCGTTGCATCTCTTGCAGTTGCTCCTGCCACCTGGCTGCGTCCTCTGAATTTTCCTCATTACTGGATGCTTCACTATTAGCCAGAGATGCCAGAATTCGCTTGGACTCAGTTTGCCTCTCAGGAGGAAGATCAGGTAATTCACTAATTTGAATTAATGCCTGTAACTGTGAGAATTGCTTGTCAGAAAGTATCTGAGAAGGAATTTGCTCAACAATATCACCATTCCAAATCTGAGGGTTGAGCGTGAAGAATACAAGCGCTGATCGCACAATTTGTGGATTTTCGCTTTGCAGAGCGTGGTTCATTACATCCCTGAGAATGGGAGCATTACTTTTGATTCTCAACTTAGAGAGATAATGAATTGCGCCTTGCCAAAACTCACCTTGACTTTTTTCACCTTCTTGTTCAACAATTTCCAGCGGTTCTATTAAGTCTTCCTCTGGATACTGCATCAAGGCTTCAAGCACACTCAAGCGAACTTCTAAGTCAGTTGATTCACGCAGTTCAGTGAGAAGAATCTCTTGTAAATCAGAATCTTGTGTTTGAGCCGCATAGCGAATAGCAAGCTCACGTGCCTGACCTTCCGACTCCTGGATCAGGTTCTGCATCTGCTGAATATAACCGTCAATCTCCTCCTTGTTGTTTTTAATACGCTCTACAGCCAAAGGATCTAAAATTCCATGATCTGCTGTTCCTACTGCCGCCTGCATGAGAGTTAAGAGCATGTCACGTTGCGATCGCTCCAACTGTTCGGTCAATTCTTCTCTAATCTCAACAATTTGTGGATTTTCCTTCAGTTCATTTGCAACAGAGTTTTCCACAATGCCTCGAAACTGAACAAAAAGCCCAAAGCCACCTATTAAAGCGATTACCGCGAAAAGATTGCGGATCTTTTCAAACACTTCCTGCTTGACGTTTAGCTCTAGTGCTTTGCGATATGAATCCGCGTCAAATTGGTTATTACCCTCTGCAATTCGCTTGATGCCCAGGTCGCTAAGTTGAGTTTTGAGATGGCGATTTTGCTTGTAAAGCCGTGCTAAGCTGCGGCGCAATGAGGCAAGGTCATGGGGATGAACTTCTCTTACTTTAACCAAATCGGGCTGAATTAAGGAGTGACGGAGCCGTTTGACGAGAATGAATAGATTGGGGGCAGTCATAGATCATCACCTAAGTTTGAAGGTAAGGTGTCCTGGACAAATGAGCGAACTTTGTATCAGCATTTACATCGACGCTGCTGTAAGAGCCTATCTGGCTATCTCACAAGTAGATCTCCGCAAAAGAGAATTCCTTTTCAACAGCGTCGATGTGTCTTCGCACAAGTCAATTTCTCAAAGGTTAAGCAAGACAGTTCTTAAACTGCTTGGCGTAATCGGCGATCGCCTCAGCTTCATTCGTACCATTGACAATCTTTCTGGCTCCTGACCAGTCAGTTGTTGTCGTGTTAAAGAAGTCGGCAAGTTTTTTTCTGGCAAACAACCCGTCAATCATGCCTTTGAACATAATTTTTACGGACAGTTGCAGATCTAAGGCAAGGGAAGGATTATCATACAATTGGGTACCCATATCGAGGA
>NZ_JACJOV010000152.1:0-142812 GCF_014695745.1 Leptolyngbya sp. FACHB-671
GGGCAGAGCTTGGGCTGCTTGCTTGACCCAGTTGATTACCGTGTTGTGACACACGCCTGTGACTCGTTCAATCGCACGAAAGCCCATGCCATTGAGATAGAGGTTCAAGCAGTGTGCCTTGACTTCCAAGGAATAACCCTGAGGGGTGTGAGTTTCACGAAATTGACGATTGCAACTGCGGCACAGATAGTTCTGGATACCCTTGCGTCGTCCGTTCTTGACGGTTTGGTTGGATTGACAGTGTGAACATTGCATCATACTTCTATTGTGCAACGCCTAGAGAGGGAGCGATCTCCGCCGCGAATTCACTTTATTCCAATAACCATTTATCTGGCTAATAAAAATAAAGGGTGCAGGAAACTGCACCCCATAAGTGAGTGAGATAGGGAGAATAGGCGATCGCCCTTAACCGACTGCTGCCATTGGTTTTGCTACGCCAAAGTAGGCGTTTTGCTCAGCCCGCAGTTTGTCACAGAGCCGACCTTCCGGTAACTCCACATCATCGTAAGTGAGTACCCGGTCTTTAGGCACATCTCGCTTGAGGCGGCAGCCTTCAGCCAAGCCCATCGGCAACAGGTTTTGTGCCTGAGTCACATCAGCATTTTCACACTGCCCGTAAGTCATGTAAAAACCAATGCCGTCCAGGGTTTCCCCTGCTTTTAAGTCAATCTTGGCAGTGGTGACTACTTCAACTTGGGGCGCACCCAACGGAGCCATCACTGCATCCCCAAAGAGAACCACACGAGCGACCGACAGGGGTACCTCAAAGTGACAGAGGTGATAGGGGGTATAGAAGCTATAGAGCGGACCTTCGCCCAGTTTATAGAGGTTGAGGTAGTGCTGTTGTTTGGGGTCATCGTGAGTACCGAAGACGAAGACACCCGGTCCAGGTTTGGCACCCACCACATAATCCACAATACCACCAAGCTCTTTAAGCTGGTCTACGTCATACATTCCGGTCATTTCATCCACATGACCTTGGAAGTCGTAGCCCAACATGCCACGCTGAGCAACCTTCATGCCTGTGGCGTTAGCAACGATCGCCTGTTCAAATGAGATCTTAGAGCCATCGGCAAAGCTAGTCACCATGTGCGCTTTTTGTCCCCACTTCTTGGCGAACCCCTCTTGAGTAGTAGGGTTACGGTAAGGATCTTGCAAGCCTTTGATGTTGCCGCAGAGCAACGGAGTTACGCCAATGCTCTTGACAAAGCGGTACAGGTTCATCTGCACACCGGGCTGATCACCATCGCAGGCAGACAGAATTACACCAGCGCGATCGGCGTAGACTTTGAGAATAGCTCCAATGGTGCCATCGAGTTCGGCGTTCATCAGGATGACGTGCTTGTGGTGGGCGATTGCCTCCAGCACCACTTCTGCGCCAAACTCGATTGTGCCTGTTACTTCAACGATCGCGTCAATGCCCTCAGCCTGACAGAGCAGTTTGGCATCGTCGGTGATGGAGTACTTGTTTTGGGCGATCGCTTCCTCTAGCTCGGCGACCGTCTTGATGACTCGAACATCCTCAATACCTGCCTCGGTGTAAGCCCGCTTTGCGCCATCAATACTGCGGTTAAAGATGGCAACCAGTTCCATTCCGGGGACCGAGTTAGCAATCTGGTTAGCGATACCGCGACCCATAAAGCCTGCCCCGATCATCCCGACTCTGATTGGATTCCCTGCTTCTGCACGAGCTTTCAGAGCATTATCAACAATAATCATGGCTAAACTCCTACGGAAACAGCTTCATCAAATAGTGCCCAAGCAGCATCTTTGTCTGAAATAACGCTCACGGGCATCGGCCACTCAATCCCAAAAGCAGGGTCATTGTAGCGCAAACCACGCTCATAGCCTGGCGTGTAAAACTCACCAACTTGATATACGACTTCTGCACTATCCGTGAGTGCTTGATAGCCGTGAGCGAACATATCGGGGACATAGAGCGCCCGTCGGTTATCTTCACTTAGCTCCACACCAATATGCTGTTTGTATGTGGGTGACTCAGGACGCATATCAATGATCACATCGTAAATTGCGCCACGAGTACAGCGGATCAGCTTGGTTTCAGTCGCAGGAGCAACTTGATAGTGCATTCCTCGCAACGTGCCTGCCTTATGGTTGTAAGACAGATTGCACTGCGCCACTGTCGGCTTTAAGCCATGCGCTTCAAACTCTTTCATGCAGAAGGTCCGAGCAAAGAAACCGCGAGGGTCTTCGCGCAGCTCCAAATCTAGAATAAAAGCGCCTTTGAGCTTCGTTTCGGTAAATAACATTACTTGCTCCAGAAGAAATCTTTGTCAATTTGCTGAGTGCGAATTAGGTATTCCAGTTGCTTCAGACGAGTAAACCCTCTCGATTGAAACACGTCTTTGTCCATGTCAATCTGACTAAACAGGTCAAACAACTGCTGGGCACCGCGTCGAGCATCCCATTCACACTTAAAGCCAGGTAGTTGAGTGTTGATCTTCTCAAAGGAAACCCGGTAGCTGCGGTTATCTGCTCCATTGTCGCCAAAGCTGAGTTGACAACCCGTGAAAATATCAGCAATAATTTCCGCAATCTCTTTTACCTGATAGTTATTTGCGGTATCGCCCACGTTAAAGATTTGATTGTGGACAATATCGCGGGGTGCTTCTAGGGCGCAAATAATTGACTTTGCAATATCCAAAGCATGAACCAGAGGACGCCAGGGCGTTCCATCACTGATCATTCTGATCTCTTTGGTCGTCCACGCCAACCCTGCCAGGTTGTTCAACACAATGTCAAACCGCATCCGAGGCGACGCACCAAAGGCGGTCGCATTTCGCATGAAGGTAGGGGAGAAGTTGTCATCCGCCATCTTGGTAACATCGCGCTCAACAAAGGTTTTGCACTCAGCGTAAGCAGTTTGGGGATTAACTGGAGTTTCTTCCGTCACATCGCCCTCAGTCGCAACGCCATAAACGCTGCATGAGGACATATAGACAAATCGCCGCACTCCCGCTTGCTTTGCCAGTTCTGCTAGACGAACTGAGCCTTTATGGTTGATGTCGTAGGTGATGGTGGGGGAAAGCTGCCCGGTGGGGTCGTTCGACAGTTCTGCCATGTGAACGATCGCATCAATTTCTGCTAAGTCTTCTAGCTCAATATGACGGATGTCCTTGTTGAGAGTTTTGGCAGTTAAATCAGTGCCGTTGTAGAGCCAGCCAACTTTGTAATAGCCAGTATCTACCCCCGTCACATCATGTCCTCGCTCCATTAACAAGGGAGCAAGGAGTGAACCGAGATAGCCTTCTGTTCCAGTAACCAGTACTTGCATAATTTTTCCTAGACACTCAGGGTAGGTTGTAAATGTTGGGGAGTGGGGATTTGTGCGGCAACTGCTTTGCCAATCTCAAGGGAGGATGTTGCAGCAGGAGACGGGGCATTGCAAACATGAATGGAATGCTCGCCTTTGACAATGAGAAAGTCATCAACCAGCTTGCCATCATTCATCAACGCTTGGGCCCGAACTCCGGCATGGGTGGGAACCAAGTCTTCAGATTGCACCTCTGGAATTAGTCGTTGTAAGCTGCGAACGAAAGCAGCTTTGCTAAAGGAACGAATGATTTCCTGAATGCCTTCATCAGCGTGCTTTGCAGCTAGCTTCCAGAAGCCAGGATAAGTCATGACTTCGGTAAAGTCACGCAGGTCAAAATCAGTCTTTTTGTAGCCTTCACGTTTGAGGCTCAGCACGGCGTTAGGTCCAGCATGGACACTACCGTCAATCATCTTGGTGAAATGAACGCCTAGGAAGGGAAATGCAGGATTCGGAACAGGGTAAATCAGTGTTTTGACGAGATACCGCTTCTCAGGAGTGAGTTCGTAGTATTCGCCTCGAAAGGGAACGATTTTGGCTTGCGGATCGACCTGGTTGAGTCTGGCAATGCGATCGCTATGCAATCCCGCACAGTTAATCACAAACCGTGCCTCAAAAGAGCCTTGATTTGTCTCAATTACCTGACCTTTTGGTGTATCTACAATCTTCAACACTTTTGTGTTGAGACGCAGATCGCCACCTTGTTGCTGAATTAAATCAGCATACTTTTGGCACACCTGTTTGTAGTTGGCGATCCCAGTGGAAAACACTCGAACTCCAGCCAGACAACTCACATGAGGTTCAATTTCTTTCACCTCTTCAGCGGTGATTTTGGCGACCTGAATGCCGTTCTCCAAACCCCGGTTATAGAGAGTTTCCAGCATCGGTAGCTCTCGCTCTTCCGTTGCCACGATTACCTTGCCGCAAACTTCGTAATCGATGCCGTGTTCCTGACAGAATGCCACCATTGACTGGCAACCATCCCGGCAAAACTTCGCCTTAAAGCTTCCCGGTTTGTAATAAATGCCAGAGTGAATCACACCGCTATTGTTGCCCGTTTGATGAAACGCCCAACGGTTTTCCTTCTCCAAAACAAGAATGCGGGCATCAGGATAACGCTGACCCAGTTCCATTCCTGTAGAGAGTCCAACAATTCCACCACCGACAATCGCAAAATCATACATGGGTATGTGCCCCTATCACCTTATTGATTGCATTACCAAACTTTCCAGGGCGCACTGCCGCTCTTCCACAGCCCTTCCAGGTAATTTTTGTCTTTGAGCGTGTCCATCGGTTGCCAAAAACCACTGTGTTTGAAGGCAGATAGCTGCTCATCATGAGCTAGTTTTTGCAGCGGTTCTTGTTCCCAGACGGTTGAATCATCGGCAATGTAGTCAATTACGTCGGGTTCTAAAACGAAGTAGCCTCCGTTAATCCAGGCTCCATCACCACCGGGCTTTTCATGAAAACTAGTGATTTTTGTTTGCTCTTGTCCTAGAGAAATTGCTCCAAATCGTCCAGGTGGCTGAGTTGCGGTCAACGTTGCCAGGGTCTTTTCAGATTTGTGGAACTCAATCAGTTCTCCAATGTTGATATTGCTGACACCGTCGCCATAGGTAAAGCAAAATGCCTCATTCCCGATGTGTTCACGAACGCGCCTCAACCGTCCACCCGTCATGGTGGATTCGCCCGTATCTACAAGCGTGACTCGCCAAGGTTCAGCGTTGCCGTTGTGAACGTTCATCTGGTTAAACCGCATATCAAACGTTACATCTGACATACGTAAGAAGTAATTAGCAAAATACTCCTTAATTACATAACCTTTGTAGCCACAGCAAATAATAAAATCGTTAATGCCATAAGCAGAATAGCTTTTCATGATGTGCCAAAGAACTGGCTGACCACCAATTTCAACCATCGGCTTCGGTTTAATTGAGGTTTCTTCGCTCAAACGAGTGCCAAGTCCTCCGGCCAATATCACTGCTTTCATACGATTACCTCGCAGCTTGATAGGGGTCAATTTCTTAGATGAATAAACTCAGCCGAGTCAGGGAAATTTTGAAACAGCAAAACTTGAATCGGGAAAACCCAGAAAATCAGAAGCGGACAGTGAACAGCAGAGACAGGGGAAACACTAAACATGGTGCGATCGCTAAGCAGTTGACTATCTAAAGCATTTGCTATGGCGACGACTGATGCAAAAGAATCTAAAGTGAGGTTAGCAGGAAGTTTAGGTCCAAGCTGTAAAGTCGTGGTGAACAAACCAATTTCTTGTGTGAAAACTACATGAAAGGTATACGTACTTTTCGGATTTGCATGGGGGGAGTTGTTAGTAGAAACCGTAGCAAATTTGGGTGGATGAATGGAAACTCTCAAGCTTTTTGCGTTGATTTCACTCTAATCAAGTAAAATCAGCAATTCTACTGCTTCACTGAAGTTTCATAACTTTGAGGCTTAACCCAAAATCTACTTAAAGACTAAGTAAAGTCATGCTTTACCCATAGCGCCACGTTGCAGAATTAGCTAGGGTGTGACAGATAGAACATGAGGATTAAGTGCATTCATGCACACTTCTAACTCTTGTATACTCTGCTGTCTTCGTTAGCCGATACGTAAGCAGATGGACATAATTAGAAACTAGATAGAAAAACCGAGGAGTAACCCCCGGATCACTCCCCAGTTTTTCTATATTTGGTTCAATTAAGAAACTCTACTTATCAGCCTCTCCAACCCCTAAATTTTTTGGCATTTGGCTGAGTGAAAAGAATTTGAGCCGTGATTTGTTTTGCCTGTACGAACCCTGAGATTGCTTTGTTAAAAGGCATTGGACTTAAGCATCTCAATCAGTCCGGGTTACAAGGGTAGTCCAATAATTTACGCTTGAGCGCCAACAAAGCCATTTTTGGCTCTAGACGGTGGTTGTAAATCAAGTTGTGCAAACTCCTAAAGCTAAACACTACAAATAGATCTGAAAGATTATGGCATTCCACAATCAAGCTCGATCGGATTCTGACCAACCTCGTTTGGTTAGGAGAGCTACAAGAGATTTGCTGTCTCCCACAGCGACGCTTCGGACTGCCAACGTGAGTCAGTTTGGTAGTCGAACGCATACCTTTACCATTACTTACCGTGACAACATACGAATTAACCGCTCTAGCGTGGTGGGAAGAGACATTTTAGTGACTGGTCCAAACGGTTATAGGCAGCTTGCTACGCTGGTTAGCACAAGATTTGGCAGTAATGATAGAGCTGCGGTCGTCACCTATCGGCTCAGAGCTGCGGGCGGCACCTGGAACCCAACAGACAACGGCATTTACCGACTGTCCATGTACAGAAGCAGGGTCAAGGATACCAGCGGCAACCTGGTGAAAAGAGGCAGCCTAGGTTACTTTCGAGCCAGGGTTGCAGATCCTCCGACTCCAGCCGATCCGGCCCCTACCGTTCAATCGTTTGAAGCGCCATCAATTGTTCTGGATAGCGGCTCAGCCTACATTCAAGTCACGTATGCAGACAATGCTGCAATTGACTTGTCTAGTCTTGATTCCAATGATGCTCGCGTGACTGGACCAGATGGGTTTGACCAGCTTGCTACCTTCATTCGAGTGGAACCTGGCACCAATGGCACTCCGCGTACCGTAACTTACCGCATTGATGCGCCTGGTGGCACCTGGAACCCAACTGACAATGGCAGCTATACGATCACCGTTCAGGCTAACCAGGTCAAAGACAATCGCAGTAATGCAGTCGTCGCTAGAACCGTCGGAACTTTTCAAGTTAACCTTTCTGCCTCAACTCCTCCGGGCAGCAATACCACCTCCAATGGCACTGCGGAGGATGGCGTTTTGTTTGGCAGTTCAGGCAGCGACACGTTGAACGGTGGAGAGGGCAATGACACTGCCGACTATGCTCAATTTTCTAAAGGAATTGTTGCCAATCTCAGCACAGGCAAAGTGTCAAAGCTTGCCTATGGTGGGTTAGCCTTGCCCAAAGTTATGCCTGTAGGAGACTCCATCACCGCAGGTCAACATAGGCAACAGCCAAGACCTGGATCGTACCGCATTGAGCTGTTTAATCAACTGGCGGCCGATGGCATTGGTATTGACTTCGTAGGTTCTCAAAGCAATGGTCCCAGTGGCTCATTCGACCAGAATCATGAGGGACATGGCGGTTGGACAATCAACCAGATGATTGACTTGGTGAATGATCCTGAATTCCTAGAGGGTTACAACCCTAACATTGTGATGATCATGATGGGAACCAATGATGCCACTAACGATACAGTGGCGCAGATGTCCGCCGATATTAAAGCTTTGATCGATGAGTTTGCTGAGCGCTTACCCAATGCTCATTTATTAGTTAGCTCTATTGCTCCAATTAATGGAGAGGTGCACGGAGAAAACCGTGTTCAAAGAGCCAGCGATTTTAACCAACTTTTGCCTAGTCTGGTTAGCGATAAGGCTGCTGAAGGAAAGCGGGTCTCCTATGTAAATGTGGGGGGTAGTCTCACGTTGGAAGACCTCATCCCAGATGGACTGCATCCTAGTGCGGCTGGCTACGACAAGATGGGCGGTAAGTGGTATGAGGCGATCGCCAAACAGGGCGTACTATTCAACGGTCAAGACACCCTCAATAGCGTCGAAAATCTTGTCGGTACAGCCTTTGCAGATAGCTTGACGGGTAACTCTGGCGTAAATGTGATTGAAGGCGGAAGGGGACGCGATCGCCTGACTGGGGGCGGCGGCGGTGACACTTTTGTTTTCCGAAGCGCAAACGAGGGAGGTGACACCATTACCGACTTTGGCACGGGCGATATCCTGCGGATTTCGGCTTCTGGCTTTGGCGGTGGACTGGCAGCAGGTGTTGCATTGAGCGGCGGCACTGCTGCCGCTAGAGGAGTTCTAGTTCAGGGAAATACACCTGTTGGCAGCAGCGCCAACTTCCTCTATAACAACGGTGTGCTGAGGTTTGACCAGGATGGTACAGGTAGCGGGGCAGCAGTGGCGATCGCCACCTTCGCCGGTAATCCATCACTGAATGTCAACCAAATTTCGATTGTCGCTTAGGACGTAGGAATTGAGGCAGCGATTGTGAGTTGTATGGTTAACGTCTGCACCACTCACAATCGCTGCCTGTTGAAAACTACCAAACGTGTTTTTGCGTAAGAGTTTCTCCTCAAATAAAGCACGACAACTTGAAGATTCAGTAAAAGGTCGCAGCTTCGCTCCCCAGGTTAAAGTAAAGCGACGTATATTTGCAGGGAATTACAGAAAATTCTGTGGAATCTGTTGTCTGAAATAGCCAGTTAATCTACTCATTATGCTAATTGATTCACGCACTTTACCTGCTGATCAAGTTGTTGAAACAGACGTTTGCATCGTCGGAGCTGGTCCTGCGGGAGTCACGCTAGCACGAGAACTGGCTGGGCAAGATTTTCAAGTTTGTTTGCTAGAAAGCGGTGGGCTGGACTTCGATCCTGATACTCAAGCACTCTGCGAAGGCAAGACAGTTTCTCCGCAGCGCTATCCCGCTGACGAACTGCATGTAGGACGCTGTCGGCAGTTTGGCGGCTCTGCCAACTACTGGTGCATTCAGATCGATCGTGACGAAAATCAGGCTCACGTTCGGCACGTCACGCTAGACGACATTGATTTTGAGCAGCGAGACTGGATTCCTTATAGCGGCTGGCCATTTCGCAAGGCTGACCTTGCCCCCTACTACCAAAAAGCTAACGCGATCTGCAAAATTGGCCCAGATACCTACGAAGCCGCTGCCTGGGAAACTGAGCAGGCAAAACGGCTTTTGTTTCAGGGCGATCGCATTCAATCCAGCGTCTTTCAGTTTGGACCTCGCGCCGTTTTCACCCACGAGTATCGAGAAGAGCTGAATCACGCAAGCAACGTCACCACCTACCTCAACGCCAATGTCTTGGAAGTTGAGACCAATGACACTGCCACTGCGGCAACGGGCTTGCGCGTTGCTACCTTAGACGGCAAAGAGTTTCGCGTCAAAGCCAGAATCGTGGTGTTGGCAACTGGCGGTTTTGAAAATGCTCGACTGTTGTTGCTTTCAGACAAAGTTCAGAAGAATGGGCTAGGCAATCAGAATGACCTGGTTGGTAGATTCTTTATGGATCATCCTGGCTTTCGATTTGGCGTATTCATCCCCGCCGATCGCAAATTGTTCAACACAACCGCCCTGTATGACCTGCATCGAGTCAAAAGCACGCCAATCATGGGCAAGTTGACTCTGAGCGAAGAAGTCTTACGTCAAGAAAAGCTGCTCAACATTTGCCTCATGCTAGTGCCCAGACCCAGCGGCTACGAATCCAGAGCAGTCAACTCCTGGAGAAATTTGCTGTCTGCTGTCAAGCGCAAACAGTTGCCCAAAGAGATTTGGAAGCATGTAAAGAACGTTGTGTCTGAGCTAGATGACATCGTTAACTATGCTTACCGTCGAGCTAAAAAGCTGGAGTTTATCTACAGCCCCCGTATGGGTGGCTGGTCGCGTCGTCCGGCAGACATTCGCAACCTCAAAGCGTTTGAGGTAATTGCTCAGGCAGAGCAGGCTCCTAACCCTGAAAATCGCGTAACACTGACAGATGAGTGCGATCGCCTCGGTCGCCGCAAAGTCTGCCTCACCTGGCGTTGGAGTGACATTGACCTGGAAACGATCAAACGAGTTCAGCAGATTTTGGCTCAAGAATTTGCTCAATCTGGGCTGGGCGAATTTCAGCCCCGCGATGAAATCGAAGGCGGACTTCCTCGCTTTGGCAGCACCCATCACCACATTGGCACCACCCGAATGCACCCCGACCCCAAGCAGGGCGTGGTCGATGAAAACTGTCAGGTTCACGGCGTTGCGAACTTATTTATTGCAGGCAGTTCTGTCTTTCCCACGGGGGGCGGTTATGCTAACCCCACGCTCACCATTGTTGCGCTTGCCGTGCGGTTAGCAGACCATGTAAAAACAACGATGGCAGCAAATGTGAGTACCGTGAATGGTAGTCCTGTATAGGAATGGTGGGTGGGGCACTCTGTGCCCCACCCACCATTCTTCAAAACATTACGATACTGCACTTCCCCGTGAGTTAGAAATGAGAGAAATAAAAGCTTTCATTCCTAACATTTTGATCTGAACTGTCCCAAGCCGCTAGTCAACAAGGCATTGATTTTATGATGATTGACGCACGCACACTACCCCTCAACGAAACCATCGAAACCGATGTTTGCATTGTTGGCACTGGGCCTGCGGGCATGGCACTCGCGCTAGAGTTTGCAAACAAGGATTTCCGCGTCTGCATGTTAGAAAGCGGTGGCATTGAGCGGGACGAAGAAATTCAAGATTTGAGCCGGGGTAAAACGGCTCACCGCTACCCCGATCTAGAAGTCACCTACAATCGTCAAATTGGTGGCACAGCCAACATCTGGCATATCCAGGTTGGCAAGAATGAAATGGGGGCGCGGTTTGTTCCCTACAACGAAACAGATTTTGAATATCGCGAGGAAATTCCCTACAGCGGTTGGCCCTTCAGTCGGGCTGACCTAGACCCGTTTTATCAGCGTGCCCAGAGCATTTGTGGACTTGGACCTTACAACTACGACCCAGATTATTGGTCTGACGCGAAAACGCCTAAACTACCGCTGAAGGGCGATCGCCTTAAAACGGTGATGTGTCAGTTTGTTCGCATCAAGACCTTTATTCAGAAGAATCGCGAGGTCATTCAGCAAGCGAAAAACATTACAACCTACTATTACGCTAACGTACTGGAGGTTGAAACGGATGAAACCGCCAGCATTGCAACGGGTGTGCGAGTCGCATCAGCACCCGGACAAGAGTTTTTTGTGAAAGCCAAAGTCGTAATTTTGGCGGCAGGTGGCTTTGAAATTCCGCGACTATTGCTGTTGTCTAACAAAGTCCAAAAAACTGGATTGGGTAATCAGCACGACTTGGTTGGCAGATTTTTTATGGATCATCCCTGCTACTTCGGTGGGGTGTGGTACCCATCGCGTAAGCAGATGCTAAACACCAGTGATTTATACGATCTGCGCCAGGTAAACGGTACCCCGGTCATGGGTAGACTTGCCCTTACCTCTGAGGTCGTGCGTCAGGAAGGAATTCTTAATGTGTTTGGCTTCCTGCATCCTCGGCAGGCAGGTTATCGCTCTCCGGCAATCCAGTCAGCCCGAACCTTGGCAAATTCTCTGCGTCGCGGCAAACTGCCGAAAAATTTGTTCAAGCATCTGGGAGATGTTTTGGGTGGATTCGGTGATCTCGTCGCGGTTGCGCGCAAACGGTTATCTAAACCTACCGCTGATTTAGCTGCTGCGGATAAGGGCGGCTGGTCATATTTACCGGATAAAGACAAACTGTTTAACTCATTTGAACTGCTGCTCTCTGCGGAGCAAATTCCTGACCCCAATAATCGAATCACGCTGATGGAAGAGTGCGATCGCTTTGGTCGTCCCCGCGTACAGCTTCACTGGACCTGGAAAAACGACCTCGACCTCCGCACCATCAGGCGAGCACAGCAGATTTTCAAGGAAGAATTTGAGAAAGCTGGTTTAGGTCGTCTAGAAATTGGCGACCCAAACGCAGAGCCAGAAATGACTGCCAGCAGCGCTCACCATCTGATGGGTGCAACCCGAATGCACAACGACCCCCAACAAGGCGTAGTAGACGAAAACTGCAAGGTTCACGGCGTTTCAAACCTGTTTATCGCCAGCAGTTCCGTCTTCCCGACTGGGGGACAGGTCAACCCCACGCTCACTATCGTTGCTTTGTCTGTGCGCCTAGCCGATCAGGTTAAGCAAGTCATGGCATCTAACGTCGCCATGGCGGAGTAGGTAATTTCTCTAGAACACCCTATGGGGCGGGCGAACGGCTGTTCGCCCCTACGAATAGACTTACACAGTCGAGCTTATCCCTTAACCATTTGCTCGATTAGCCCGAAGACACCGCCATAGTCCTGTCCATTCCGTGACTCCTGGAGAATCTTTTTGGCTCGTCTGATTTTGCGTCTGAGCCGATGCTTTAGGGCGCGTTGGTTGGTTAGAAAGTCGTAGTATTCCTGCTGCTCAAAGGCATCGGCTTTGGCATTTTGAATCACAACCTGAGGATGCTTGAGCGGAAAGGTCATCTCCTGGGTTGGCATATTTGCCCGCCAATCATACACATCACCCGTGTGAGCCGCTGCTGCATTGAAGCCGATGTTAGACACCAGGTTGATGTTTGGGGCGATCGCCAGTCCATTCTGTACCCAGGAAGCAAAAATCCACTGCCAATCCCAGGTATCAATCCCTTTGTCATAAGTTGTTTGGAACGTGTTGCGCCACCACCGAACCGCCTTTGGATCGCCTAGAACATCGGTCAACCAACCATTATCGCGAAGCTCTGGCCAGAGCTTCATCTCCGGATCATAATTTTGCCAGGACCGCCGCCAACTGGCCCAGCCCCAGAAGTGGGTATAGCGGGAAAAGTAGTAGCTGTCCTCAGTACGCCTCCGCCCCATCTGAAAGTTATCACCACAGATGGCAACAATTCGCTCATCGTCCCGGTAGCGCTCCAGCAATTCCTGGCAATAGCGGAAAAAGCTGGGATGGGGGACACAGTCATCTTCTAGAATGATTGCCTGCTCAACCGTGTTAAATACCCAGTCCAGACCGCTATAAATTCGTCCCAGACAGCTTAAATAGCTATCGGCATAATTAGTTAATACCTCACAATCCCAATCGACCCGTTCGATAATGGCGCGAGTCTGGGCACACTTTTCGGCTTCGCCTTCCTTTTCGGGTCTGGGTGCATTGGCAACCACCAGCAGCTTAGGAGGTTTTGCCTGACGAACCGCTTCAAACACCTTCTCGGTGGTGTGAGGTCGCCGATAGATCAGCATGGCTACTGGCGTTTCTAGCTCGTAAGACATTTAAACCTCTTCACTGAAGACAAAACTACAATTGCCCCTAAATCTTGGCACAGGACTAATCGCAACTAAGTAGATAGAAAGTCATTTAAGATTGCGGGGCTTGGGCTAACGCTTCTTTTAACTCCTCAACCGGATCGTTGCTGCGCCGCTGAGAAATCACCCTGGCAGGAACACCGACCGCAATTGAGTAAGGTGGAATATCTTTGGTCACTACTGCGCCTGCGCCGATCACGCTGCCCTGTCCGACCGTTACTCCATCCAAAATGGAAACACTGTGCCCGATCCAGCAATCGTCTTCAATTACAATTCCCTTCCGGCTAAGTCCCTGGTCGCGAATTTTGCGATCGCCATCTGCAAACTGATGATTGCTGGCATAGATGCCGCAGTGAGCCGCAATCAGACAATCCTTGCCAATGGAGATGTTGCCCGGACCGTGGATGACGGTGTAAGGTCCGATGGAGGTGCGATCGCCAATTTCAATTCGGCAATTATCGCGGCTGACCTTTACGCCGATGCCATAGGCAAACTGCACATTATCGCCAATGCAGATTTGGCTATTTTGTCCTTGACTATCCAGTCGAACGCCCCGGAGGATTTTAACGCCGTTACCGATGGCGATCGCAGGCGTATTCAAAAATTCTGCACCTGGCTCAATGTAGACCGACTTACCCAGGTTCCCTAAGATTTTGCTGTAGAGAAATCGCCGGATTGCCAACCCCTGCGATAGCGGAATCCACCCAACTAGGGCTGTAATTGTTGCCCCCTTGCGGCTTAGCCATGTTGAGCGAGGCTGAGACTTTTCAGTAGACATGGCTAACAACCAATAGGAGAACTCATCCCTACTGATATACCAAACCCAGAACCGAGAAGCAAAGCCTAAAACCGTCGTTCTTTCGGGATGTACATAGATTTCACCAAAACTTTATCGACTTCCCGATCGCCAACGCAGTACTACTAAGAGGAGATAAAGATGCCGTTTAACCAATAGCATTAATACGGACAGTTTCACTAGGATCAGCAAAAGTCCCGCATATTTGTTTGTCTCTAACCGTAGGCACTTAATTCCAAAGGCTAACTTAACCCCAATCGCAGAAATGACAAAGAATCCTATTGTTGCCATTGGCTTGGACACCGCCAACCCCCAGTTATTGGAAGACTTGATGTCCAAGGGATATCTTAAAAACCTGAAAGCGTTGCGGGAGCAGGGAGCTTACGGGCATCTGACCTACGCAAACTCTTCTGAAGAAATGCAGTGGACAACCTTTGTCACAGGCTGCACACCAGAGCAAACCGGACATTGGAGCCGACTAACGTTTAGTCCAGATAGCTACGCCGTAGGAGAATCCAGCGTTTATGGCTTCTCTAAACATCAGCCTTTTTATGCGTTAGGCGATGACTATCGCGTTGCCATCCTGAAAACACCCCAAGCACCCATTGCAGAAGGAGTCAGCGGCGTACAGGTTTCCAGACGGCGCTCTCTACCTACTGACCTGGTCGGTGAGCTAACCGAGAAACATGGCAAGATTCGCGAATACAAGGAATATGGCTGCTGGTGGGATCGTGGCAATCTAACTTTTCTACACAAAGCAACCCAAGAAGGCATCGCCCGCCACACCGCTATGTGCAAGGATTTGCTGCATCGGGAGCCTTGGGATTTATTTGTGACGGTGATTGATGAACCGCATTACGCCAGTCACGATTTCTGGTATCTCAGTCAGCCCGACCATCCGCTCCATCCCTATCGGTCAAAAGACATTTTCTCTAGCGATCCGCTGATGGATGTCTATGAAGCTGCCGATCGCTCCCTCGGTGAAATCCTGGCTGAAGTTCCTGAAAATGCTCACGTTCTTGTCTTCTCGATCGACGGTATGGGCTGGAATACGACCGACCTTCCTAGCATGGTCTTCCTGCCTGAATTGCTGTATCGATTCAACTTCCCTGGACAGTATGGACTAGCGAAAGGCAAGGTGGGAACTCCTGCCCCCGCTCCGGTTGCCAACCCCAAGCGGCAGAGTTGGGCTGGTGAAGTTTGGCAACTGAGACACGACCCCAACCCGATTCGAGGAGCAATTCGACGTTTGCTGCCCGGTAAGTATCAGGACAAGCTAGATCAATATCTGGGTTCACCTCAAAGACCTGCGCTCACGTCCCCCTACCAGTTGTTAAAACAGTATCCTTCCCTCTTTTGGCAGCCTACGCTGTGGTACAAAGCACTTTGGCCCCAGATGAAAGCCTTTGCCTTACCTAGCTTTGGAGATGGTCAGATTCGGATCAATCTGCAAGGTCGTGAGAAACAAGGGATCGTGCCTGCATCAGAATACGACAGCCTTTGTGAACAGCTAATGCAGCATCTTTACAGTCTTAAGGATGCTCGGACGGGGCAGCCAATGGTGACCCGTGTGATTCGGACACGCCAGAATGCTCTAGATGCTGATCCAGGAATTCCCGATGCTGACCTGTTGGTTGAGTGGCAGGACTATCCCAGCGATGTCGTAGACAGCCCCGACTTTGGGCGGATTGGTCCAATTCCTTACTGCAACACGGGCGGACACAAACCTGTTGGCTTTCTCATGGCAAAGGGTCCAGGCATTGAGCCAAACTCTGACCTACCAACAACCAGTCGCGTAGTTGACTTGGCTCCCACTGTACTGAATTTGCTCGGTGCGCCGACTCCTGATTATTGCGAAGGCAAACCGTTGTTTAATCGCGAAGTTTCTAACGTCTCAAATTCAAGCAGCTAAGCATTGGTTACGGCGAAACGAGTTAGCTGAGCAGATTATTAAGAGGCGCATCTCTCTGGGGTGCGCCTCTGTTGCTGTGCAAGCCTAATCTTCTCCTATAGACCTAATTTGCATAGCTATAGCTGTATCAGCAATTACATCAATTGGTTGGGCTGGGATGTTAGTTAAAGCTTTGCGCTGTAGTTTGTCCTGACAATTTTAGAAGCGATCGCACCATCAGCAAATAAGTACAGGAGGAAGTAGCATAGACAACCTGAAGGTCATAATTATTGGTGCTGGCATGGGCGGTCTAACTACAGGCATCGCTATGCGTCAGGCGGGCTATGAGGTCGAAATTTACGATCGCGTCAGCCAACTGCGCCCTGCTGGAGCCGGAATTTCACTCTGGTCAAACGGCGTAAAAGTGCTAAATCGTCTGGGTTTAAGCCAAGAAATTGCGGCAATTGGCGGACAGATGAATCGCGTAACCTATTGTAGTCAGACAGGCGAAAAACTCACTGATTTTAGCCTGCAACCTCTAATTGACTGCGTTGGGCAGCGTCCTTATCCGGTTGCCCGTACTGATTTACAGAATATATTGCTGAATGCTTTTGGTGCAGAAAACGTTCAGCTTAATTCAAAGTGTGTCGCGATTGAACAAGATGCTGATAGCGTCACTGCCATTTTTGAAGATGGACGTAAAGCCACTGGAGATGTGCTGGTTGCAGCCGATGGAACGCATTCGATCACGCGCAGCTATGTGTTGGGTCATGCGGTTGAGCGGCGATATGTTGGCTATGTCAATTGGAATGGATTGGTACCTGCCAGCGATGATCTTGCTCTCAAAGATAGCTGGGTGATTTATGTGGGTGAACATAAGCGAGCTTCGATGATGCCAGTAGGGGGCGATCGCTTCTATTTCTTCTTTGATGTGCCGCTCCCCACTGGCACCGTCAGTAGCCCTGGAACCTATCGAGAAGAATTAGCGAGTTTCTTCAAAGGTTGGGCAGACCCAGTACAAAACCTGATTCAGCGGCTTGATCCATTGAAGACCAATCGGGTTGAAATTCATGATGTTGATCCGTTGAAGACGTTGGTGCGCGATCGCGTTGTCTTACTCGGAGATGCTGCTCACAGCACGGCTCCTGATTTAGGACAGGGCGGCTGTCAGGCAATTGAAGATGCGCTGGTTTTGGCGACCTACTTACAGACCACTAACATCAGCGTGGCAGATGCTTTGAAGCGATATGAGACGGCTCGGTGCGATCGCGTTGCCGACATCATTACCCGCGCCCGCAAGCGATCGAACATGACGCACGGCAAAGACCCCGAAAAAACTCAACAGTGGTATGAAGAATTAAGGCACGAAGATGGAACTGAGATTCTAGACGCCATCTCAAAAACTATCCTGGCAGGTCCATTGCATTAAGCCTCTTGATTTATGGGAAAACTCACAACGCATGTTTTGGATACGGCTCATGGTTGTCCTGCGGCTGGGATGACGATCGAACTGTGGTTTGTAGGAACGACAGGACAAAAGGTTTTGCTCAAAACGGTTACGACTAATGCCGATGGGCGAACAGATTCACCTCTGTTGACTGATCGGGAGTTCACCACTGGTTTATACGAACTCGTGTTTACTGTCGGCGCATATTTTGGGCAAAAGATAGATTCGTTGCCCAACCCACCCTTTCTCGATCGCATTCCGCTCCAGTTTGGCATTGCTGACTCGACGGTACACTATCATGTGCCGCTGCTAGTGTCGCCCTGGTCATACAGTATCTACCGGGGAAGCTAAACGAGATTTATGTCTTACTCGATTGCTCAGCTCAATCAAATGAGTCAAGAGGAGTTTGTTGATGCATTGGGAGCCGTGTTTGAAGACACTCCGGCGATCGCTCAAGCCACTTGGCATCAACGCCCCTTTGTCAACGTGGCAGAACTGCATCAGCAAATGGTTGTCATTGTTAATGCGCTGAGTTTGACAGAACAGTTAGCCCTAATTCGTGCCCATCCTGACCTGGGCAGCAAAGCGAAAATGGCAGAAGCTTCTGTGCAAGAGCAAGCAGGTATTGGGTTAGATCGACTCACCGCTTCTGAATATGATCGATTTCAAACTTTGAATGCTGCCTATAAAGAGAAGTTTGGATTCCCTTTTATCATTGCTGTCAAAAAACACACAAAGGACAGCATCTTAGAAGCTTTTGAGCACCGTCTCAATCACACTACCGAGACAGAAATAACTCAATCTCTTGCCGAAATAGCTCAAATCGCTGAATTTCGTCTATTCGATATAGTTGCTCATTAGATTCCTTGCCTAAATTGGTTTTTGAGGGCGTGAGCCGTTGCGCGAGCTGGCTCGCGCAACGGCTCACGCTAGAAATTTATTCCTAAGCAGTGCCCATCTATCGAAGCTACTCATGAGAAACGGTTCAAGCCGATTTTTGTAGCCTATGTCATCTATACCTATGATGTAGACGTTAAGAATATCCAAACTACAGAGGGCTCAATGCAAAACAATATCGACAATCGGCAAGCGTGGACAACTGAACAGATGGTTTACCCGAGTCAGAATTTGGCGATCGCCTTTAGCCTTGGAATGGCTGACTCTAACCCCGTTAACAACGATGGCTGAACAACTGAAAAGTTTATCCAATTAAGCAACAGCATGGCTCAAGCATATCTCCCTGAATAGGTAATTCAAGGAATAAGAGGTAAGAGCTACCACTAGGGCAACAAAACTTCTTCTAAAACTAAAGAAATAGGGTTAACTCTGAATGCCTTACTTAGGGAGGATTTAGATTTTCAAGCAAGAGCTTTGAATGCCTCAAGAAGCGTTTGCTTGTCGGAACAATTTACCCCTATTTC
Source organism: Leptolyngbya sp. FACHB-671 (assembly GCF_014695745.1). Taxonomy (NCBI): domain Bacteria; kingdom Bacillati; phylum Cyanobacteriota; class Cyanophyceae; order Leptolyngbyales; family Leptolyngbyaceae; genus Leptolyngbya; species Leptolyngbya sp. FACHB-671. The sequence continues at coordinate 18,842 of NZ_JACJOV010000152.1, forward strand.
TTAATAGTCATGGTAGTAGCAACTCCTCTACAGACAAAGCCTCTGGCAACGGAAGAACTGCGGAAGATAAATGCCTACTGGCGGGCAGCCAATTACCTCTCCGTCGGGCAAATTTATCTTCTCGATAACCCTCTGTTGCGAGAGCCGCTGAAGTTAGAACACGTCAAGCCACGACTGCTGGGACACTGGGGAACTACTCCAGGACTCAATTTCATCTACGCTCATCTCAATCGAGTCATCAAGGCTCAGGACTTAAATGTAATCTACATTGCAGGTCCTGGACACGGTGGTCCAGGGCTAGTTGCTAATACTTACCTGGAAGGCACCTATACCGATTACTATCCCAGCATTTCTCAAGATGCTGAGGGAATGAAAAAACTGTTTAAACAGTTCTCATTTCCCGGAGGTATTCCGAGCCACGTGGCACCTGAGACGCCTGGATCAATTCATGAAGGGGGAGAGTTAGGCTATGCAGTTTCTCATGCTTATGGTGCGGCGTTTGATAACCCTGACCTGATTGTGGCTTGTGTAGTTGGAGATGGTGAGGCGGAAACTGGACCACTTGCTACCAGTTGGCACTCTAACAAGTTTCTCAACCCAGTTCACGATGGCGCAGTGCTGCCGATTTTGCACTTGAATGGCTACAAAATTGCAAACCCAACGGTGTTAGCGCGACTGAGTCACGAGGAACTAGAAAATCTGTTTACGGGCTATGGCTACAAGCCTTACTTTGTGGAAGGATCAGACCCAGAAACAATGCATCAGTTGATGGCAGCAACGATGGATGTGGCGATCGCCGAAATCAAAGAGATCCAATCTGATGCTCGCGCCAACGGCTTTAGCAAGCGCCCCCAGTGGCCGATGATCATCCTCAAGTCTCCTAAGGGCTGGACGGGGCCAAAAGAAGTTGATGGCAAGAAAACGGAAGATTATTGGCGATCGCACCAGGTTCCCTTCTCCGAAATGGCCAGCAAGCCCGACCACGTCAGGCTGCTCGAAGAGTGGATGAAAAGCTACCAGCCAGAGGAACTGTTTGATGAGAAAGGCACCTTGATTCCTGAATTGGCAGAGCTAGCTCCTCAGGGACAACATCGCATGGGCGACAACCCCCATGCCAATGGAGGCGTTCTGCTGCGGGGTTTGGTCCTACCCGACTTTCGAGACTATGCGGTAGATGTATCAGAACCGGGTACCGTTGTCGCTGAGGCAACTCGCGTCATGGGAACTTTCTTGCGAGACATCATGCAGCGCAACCAAAAGCAGCGTAACTTTCGCCTATTTGGTCCTGACGAAACCGCGTCTAATCGTCTCAGCGCTGTCTTTGAAGCCACCGATCGCACTTGGGTAGCTGAAACCCTGCCCGAAGATGACCATCTCTCGGCAGATGGTCGGGTGATGGAGATTTTGAGTGAACATACCTGCCAGGGTTGGCTAGAGGGCTACCTGCTTACAGGTCGGCACGGGTTGTTTTCGTGTTATGAGGCGTTCATTCACATCGTTGACTCGATGTTTAACCAACACTCGAAGTGGCTAAAAACAACTAATCACATCCCCTGGAGGAGGGCGATCGCCTCTCTCAATTACCTGCTCACTTCTCACGTTTGGCGGCAAGACCACAACGGGTTTTCTCACCAAGACCCTGGCTTTATTGACCACGTACTCAACAAAAAAGCAGAAGTGATTCGGGTATATCTTCCCCCAGATGCCAATACGCTGCTGTCTGTGACGGATCACTGTTTGCGAAGCCGCCAATATGTGAATGTGATCGTCGCAGGCAAACAGCCCGCCTTGCAATATCTCGATATGGATGCAGCAGTCAAACACTGTACTAAAGGCATTGGCATCTGGAGTTGGGCCAGCAATGATCAGGGCGTGGAGCCAGATGTAGTGATGGCTTGTGCCGGAGATGTACCCACTTTAGAAACGCTGGCTGCGGTGGATATCCTTCGCAAATACTTCCCTGAGCTAAAGGTTCGGGTGGTGAATGTGGTGAATTTGATGAAACTTCAGCCCGAATCTGAACACCCGCATGGCTTGAGTGACAAAGACTTTGACTCTATCTTTACCACCGACAAGCCCATCATTTTTGCCTATCACGGCTATCCCTGGTTGATTCACCGTCTCGCCTATCGCCGGACTAATCATCACAACCTGCATGTGAGGGGCTACAAAGAAGAAGGAACTACCACTACCCCGTTTGACATGGTGGTGTTGAATGATTTAGATCGGTTTAGCCTGGTTGATGATGTGATCGATCGCGTTCCTAAACTGCGGTACACCGCTGCTCATGTCAAGCAAATGCTGCACGACAAGCTAATCGAACATAAGCATTACATTGCTGAACACGGTGATGATATGCCAGAGATTCGTAACTGGAAATGGGCGTATTACAGCAACCCTGATTCTGCTGCGGTACAGGACTCTGGAACAAAACTACACGATAGTACTTCTCCCTCTCAAGCCGGAGAAGAAGGCGCTTCTAAATCCCGTGCTTAATCACCTGTGTTACTTAGATCTGCAACTTCTGAGAGAAGTCGCAGATCTTGACTCCTGCGATCGCAAATTCTACTAAAACAGGGAGCTTCGGCTCCCTGCTTTGCTCAGGAACGAAAATCAAACAATGTACAAAACTCGTAGGTTGGGTGGAGCAAAGCGAAACCCAATGCTCCAGGATATTGGGTTGAAGAATGAAACTCAACATCCTGGACAGCAAACTTTGAACGTTGGGTTCCGCTCTGCTGCACCCAACCTACACAACTAGAACAGGGGGCTTCGGCTTCCTGTTTTGCTAGCAAACGTTTTACCTAAAACTCGCGCAAATACAACCAACAATCAACAGGGTCACCACCACTCATTAGTTCTTTGTGCTAATACACTTAATGCTCTGCTCGTGTCCAATATTTCTTTTAATTCTTCTACTTTGACGGGCATCTCATAGTTCCGAGAAGCTTTGCTTTCAGGATTGGGAATCACGTGCAAACTTCAAGAGACAAGCCACAAATAGTTGTATCCTATTTCCGCTTGTGCTGATTTGTGGGTCTAACAAGGAGCTTATGCAAGACAGTTTTCATTGCGGTCAGCGGATTTCGGTTGTGGGAACTACCGGATCAGGAAAAACAACTCTGGCACGAAGAATTGCTCAACAGCTTCAAATTCCTCATGTTGAGTTAGATGCACTCCATTGGGAGCCAGGTTGGACAGAGGCTTCAGATCAAGTGTTTCGTGACCGGATAACAGAGGCGCTTGCAGGCGATCGCTGGGTTGTAGACGGCAATTACAGTAAAGCTCGTGACCTAGTTTGGAGTCGAGCGGATACCGTTGTATTTCTGGATTACCCATTCTGGCTAGTGATGAACCGATTGCTGCGGCGAACCGTGCAGCGATCGTTTAGACAAGAAGAACTTTGGAATGGCAATCGGGAGAACGTTTGGCTATCGTTTTTTAGTCAAAACTCTATTCTGCTATGGCTATTGCAAACCTATCAGCGCAATCGTAAAAAGTACCCTGCACTATTTCAGCAGCCAGAATATGCCCATTTATCTGTGATACATCTACAATTCCCAAAAACAACAGAAGATTGGTTATTAAATCTCAGTGAATTGGCAACACAGCCAGCAGTTTCACCTGCGCTAAAGCAGTTACCACTTGAACAGCCATAGAATTTGTTTAAGCTATTTATTAATCTGGTATCACGAGGTAGGGGCGAAGCGGTCGGTCATAGATCTGGAACTATTTAAGGGTTTCCCTGCCGATCGCTTCGCCCCTACGGGGACTCAATCAAGCAGATCTGGAACTGTTTTAAGGTTTCTTACCGACCGCTTCGCCCCTACAGTGGGCTTAGTTATCTCGCTTGCGATAGCGCCTGAGAATGCTCATCACTTCACTCAGGTGAGGGGCGGGCAACAAAGGACTCCATGCGCCCACTTGGGCAAAGCCACGCGCATGAAGCGTATGAATCGTTTCCATCACTCCATCACTCCATCACGAGAACCGATCACTAAAATTTGCAGCCGTTCGCGTTCTGGATGAGCAGAGGAAAGATTGCTCTCTGCGACAACTGAGCAGAGAGACTCTAACAAGTTCTCAGGCATTAGGGTTTGACTCCTATTTAGGGTTTGCAAGGAAACCCCAAAAACCTAGCCACCTTCAGACTATTTGACGCGACAAGTCGAGGTGGCTAAGGGAGTGGTAAAATTCACCGTTAGCCGCCAGACTGCTGTACTCAGTTTGTCGGTTAGCTGCTCAAGGTTGCTCTAACAGCCTTGAGTAGCGCTAGATTTTTGGGTTTGTGTCGGTTGTGATGTGTAATAAAAACAACCTTGACGAGAGAGCCTATCCGGGAATGGATACTCTCGTCAAGGTGTTTAGGTGAATTATGTTTGCTATTGTGTCGTCTATTGCTTTGCTTTTCGGGTCGGACGCTTGCGCTCACTGCGGCGCACTCCTCCTGCCATCTCATATTCGGGGCTGTCTTTGCCAAACTTAGCGGCGACCGCCAACAACATATCTTCAGACAGTTCACTCAAAGATTTCTCAAACTCTGTAACCGCAGTCGCAGCTGCATCAGCCGCCGAGAGTGTGGTGTTATAAAACTCTAGCCTTCTGCGACCCAATTCGATCGCCTGCTCATACGTCTCAACCGTCCGCCCGTTGCCCAAGTCCAGAGAGGAGCTAATAGACTTGATTGCCGCCAAACGACGTTCTGCTTTTCCCAAAACTTTAGAGCTACGCTTTTGACGCGCCATGATGGATTACCTGTGTGGGTAGAGTACAAATTCAAGGTACTTACACCAGCGCAACCGTAGCCTCAGCAATAACCGATCGCATTCCAACCGTTTTACTCAAGTTTGATCAGAAACAACGTAGTTTAACGGCGATCGCTATTAAAAAACTTTACAAATAGCTTGGCGATCGTGACCAAACAAGCTTCTGTTACGACGAAAAGAGATTCCGACATGATGAAACAGGGTTTTGCCGTGCCGGAAAGAGATTCTGTCGTGATGAAACAAAGTTCTGTTGCAATGAAATAAAGTTCTGTCGTGCTGGAAAAAGATTTTGTCATGCCGGAAAGAGGTTTGTCGAGCCGAAATAAGGTTCTGTCACCTCAATGCAGTCCCACGTAGGTTGGGTGAAGCAAAACCTACGTTTTCACTCTCCTTACCTATCAACGTCAGCACCTGTTTCACAGTCATGAAATGGTTGACCTGTTCCGTGCTGTTTTTCGTAGCGTTAAAGCAGACTCTTCCTTTACAATTCAAGCTGGAATTGCTGTGATGTTTTTGGTAGAAGTAAACAAAGAATATAAATCATGGCAATAAAAAGGAGCACTTATGACAATTGATGCAGAGATTTTGCAAACCATTACTCAAATGCCAGAACCACTCAAGCAAGAGCTTCTGCACTATGCCAAATATTTAATTAATAACTATTCAACAGATATCCCCGAGGAAAACTTACCATCCCAAAAACGTCGATCTGGCATCTTAAAGGGCACTTTTGTGTTGCCTTTGCCTGACGACTTCGATGAGCCTCTTGAAGATTTTAAGGAATATATGGAATGAGTACTTTTCTTTTAGATACTCATGCCTTTATTTGGCTGACTGAAAATGATGCAAACCTTCCAGGCAATCTGAGAACAACGATCGACACTGCAGATTTAGTCTATCTAAGCATTGCCAGTTTTTGGGAAATTGCCATCAAGTTGAAACTTGGCAAGTTATCGCTTCGACAGAGCTATGAAACGATTGGAATCGCGATCGATAGTTCAGATATCCTCATCCTGCCGATCTCTTTTGCTGATACGGTGCAAGTGCGGAACCTCCCCTGCATCATGGCGATCCGTTTGACCGAATGTTAATTTCACAAGCAATCAACCACTCTCTCACCATTATTAGTACTGATAAAAAGTTTGATGCGTATCCGGTAAAACGGCTGTGGGTATGAATATAAACAAAAGTCTTTTAGATGAACTCGAACGTACGGGTGAGAAGTTCCCTCAATCAATTCCGCACCGTTAGCGTTGAAACAACGGAAATCGTTGGACAAACGCTAAATGGGGATTAGTTAAATTTTTAGTGATGTTCTCAGCTTTGCCTCAACTGTAGGTTGCTATCTTGACTCATCAACTTTAAGATCACTCTGGATTTGAATCAGATGTCGTCTTGGTGAGATCGTTTATGTCAATTGTGGTGAACCCCATTTCTGATTTAGTGATTAGAAATGCTCAAAATACTGCTGTTAACCTACTAAACAATTTTGACGATCCATTTACAACAGGGCTAGTTGCTCGCTTTGAGCTATTCAACACCTCCTTGGGCGGTGGAGTCACCAATGTTGTACTTTTCGATCAGCCTGGGGCAGGCGCTCCGTTGACTGTGCGAAACTTTCAAAACTATGTCAGTCGTGGGTCCTATAGAAATTCGATTATCCATCGCTCTGTTCCTGGTTTTATCGTTCAAGGTGGGGGGTTTACCGTTGATGGATTGGATAAGGTATTAGAGCAAACCCCTAGAAGCGGTGCGGATGCGGTAGAGGTGATTCCAGCGGATGCTCCTGTACGCAATGAGTTTAGTGCGGGTCGCTCTAACCTACGTGGCACGATCGCGATGGCTAAAGTGGGCAACAATCCCAATAGTGCGACGAACCAATGGTTCTTCAACCTTGCTAACAACTCTCGCAACTTGGATAACCAAAATGGTGGATTTACTGTCTTTGGTCAGGTGCGTGGAAGGGGTGATTTGAATGTCATTGATGCGATCGCCAGATTGCCCATCTTCGGGGCTGCTAATTTCTTTGGTCAGTCTGCCTTTACCGACTTGCCATTGAGCGTTGCAGATCCCAGAAATCCCGTATTGAGTGGTGATGAGAATCTAGTTCGCTATCGCAGCATCACAGTTTCCCGCGTCAATGAGTTGCAGTTTAGAGTTGTCAACAATTCCAACCCTAACCTGGTGAATGCGACAGTTCGCAATAACCAGCTTCAACTCAACTACCGTCCCACTCGAACGGGAATAGCCGCAATCACAATTCGTGCAACTAATCTGTTGGGAGACACGATTCAAGACACATTTTCTGTGACGGTTGCAAGCAGAAGGGCTACTGCTAGGGCTGACTACCTAGTGGGCACAAACAGAAATGATGCGATTCGTGGATTGGCAGGCAACGACCAAATTTTAGGATTAAACGGAAACGATCGCCTGTTGGGTCAAGCTGGTGCAGACAGACTAGTTGGGGGTGCAGGCAACGATTTTCTCCAGGGTGGAGTTGGCAACGATGCGATTAACGGTGGCGCAGGTAACGATCGGATTGCAGGGAACGCTGGCAGAGATCGGATTACCACAGGAGGAGGTCGAGATACCCTTATCATCGGTCGTGGAGAAGGCTTAGATGTAGTCACAGATTTTGCTGACAGACTCGACAAAATTCAACTGAGTGGGGGGGTGTCGTTTGGGCAGCTAACCATTCGTCAACAGCAAAGTGACACACTCATTCAGGTGGGTCGTACTAATCTTTTGACACTAGAAAATGTAAATGCGAACCTGGTAACCCAGGCAGATTTTGTAGCGTGATGGATTTTTTGTAGAACAAAAAACAGAAGTTTACCCTTGGATAGTGCGGTTCAGCTTCTAGCCTTTGCTGCGATCGCCTATCCTAAGGGTTACTTTTGCCATCCTCTCCCTCTTTCGAAAGAACCCAGCTTTTGTAAAGCTATGTAAAGATTCCTTGTAATGAGAAACGAGGAATAAGAGTAATGCACCAGAATTCTGGAGAAAGTACTTCGGTTTGGATGAGAACCGCAAAGGTTCCTGAGCAATCCGCTCTAAAGGAATCTCTTCATGCAGACGTGTGTGTAGTCGGAGCAGGAATTGCGGGACTCACAACGGCTTACTTATTAGCCAAGCAAAAGAAATCTGTCGTGGTATTGGAGGGTAGAACGATTGGGGGTGGTCAAACCGTTCGGACAACCGCTCACATTGCTACAGCACTCGACGATCGCTACTACGAAATTGAGAATACTCATGATAAAGAAGCGGCAAAATTAGTCGCTGACAGCTTTACAGCAGCGATCGCCTGCGTCGAATCCATCGTTACCGCTGAGAACATTGACTGCGATTTTGAGCGGTTAGATGGCTACTTGTTTGCTGCCACACTAGATGATGTTAAGGATTTAGATCAAGAGCTAGAAGCTGCTCATCGCTCTGGTTTAACTGGGGTTGAAAAGTTGGCGCGATCGCCTATCAGCAGCTTCGACACTGGCCCGTGTTTGCGCTTTCCCCAACAGGCTCAGTTTGACCCCCAAAAGTATCTGGCAGGGCTAGCCGATGCTATTACCCGTCACGGTGGACGCATCTACACCCACACTCACGTCAGCGAGGTGAAGGGCGGTTCTCCAACCCAGGTGAAGACGCGGGAAGGATTCACCGTCACCGCTAATGCACTTGTGATTGCAACCAATTCTCCAATTAACGATCGCGTCTTTACTCACTTAAAGCAGGCTCCCTACCAAACCTATGTGATTGCTGCAAAAGTGCCAGAGGGGGCGATCGCCAAAGGCTTATATTGGGATACGCTCGACCCCTATCACTACGTCCGTTTACAGACAATGCAAACCGGTGGAGAAACCTACGATTTGCTGATTGTTGGGGGTGAAGACCACAAAACCGGACAGGCAAACGATGCCGATGCCCGCTATGCTGCCCTAGAAACCTGGACAAAAGAAAGGTTTCCAATGGTAGAAAGCATTGAGTTTCGCTGGTCAGGGGAAGTCATGGAATCGGCAGATGGGCTAGCATACATTGGGCAAAGTCCTGACCAAGCAGAGAACGTTTACATCGCAACAGGCGATTCAGGAATGGGCATGACTCACGGCACGATCGCTGGAATGCTCTTAACCGACCTGATTGCTGGACATAAGAACCCTTGGGAAGAGCTGTACAATCCAGGACGAGTGCCAGTGGGTGCTGCCTCTGACCTAATTACAGAAGGAATCAATGTCGCTGCACAGTATGCAGACTGGGTGACAGGCGGTGAGATCGATGACGCTGAGCAGTTGGCTCCAGGAACAGGGGCAGTCATTCGACACGGACTCACCAAAATAGCCGCTTACCGGGATGAATCTGGCGAATTACACGAATGTTCAGCCGTTTGTCCTCATTTAGGTTGCATTGTTGCCTGGAACTCCGCTGAAAAATCCTGGGATTGCCCCTGCCACGGCTCCCGCTTTAGTGCCACAGGTGAGGTCGTAAACGCACCCGCAATTAAAGGATTAAGTCCTGCAAAGACCAAAACCACAAAATAGGCGATATATGCTGATCTGATGTATGAATTCCTTAGGGACATGGCATTGCCATGTCCCTACAGCGATGTAGGTTAGGTGGAGCATTGCGAAACCCAACGGGGAGTCCTGCAAGTGTTAGGTTCCGCTGTGCTTCACGCAACTTACGAATTTTACGTACCTTAATTCTTTAGGGAGAATCAACCCGTCTTAACCATCAGCACAGATATTAGTAGGGACGGTTGTAAACCGCATTTGAACCTAGCGCTTTAATCGAGCTATAGACAGGACTCCTGTTAATCTACATGCAGACCCAAAACCCTACACAAACTCAAAATATTCCAGTTCAGGTGGACGACGATCGCACAGGTCTAGAGGTAGAAACCCTCAGACGTGCCTTGGCGGATAATTTGGTCTACATTCAGGGCAAATTTCCTAGCAATGCCACCAAGAATGATTTGTACATGGCGCTAGCCTACACTGTGCGCGATCGCCTCCTTCTGCGCTGGCTCAACACCACCACCACTTGCCGCAAACCGGGCGTTAAAGTTGTAGGCTACCTATCTGCCGAGTTCTTGATGGGTCCACACCTGGGAAATAACCTGATCAACCTGGATATCTACGATCAGGTGCGTCAAGCCGTTGAAGAATCAGGCTTAGATCTGCAAGATTTGCTCAACCAAGAAGAAGAGCCAGGTTTGGGAAATGGTGGCTTGGGGCGATTAGCAGCCTGCTACTTAGATTCTCTTGCCTCTTTGGAAGTGCCTGCAATTGGCTACGGCATTCGCTATGAATTTGGCATCTTTGATCAGCAAATCCGGGATGGCTGGCAGGTCGAAATCACCGACAAATGGCTGCACTATGGCAACCCTTGGGAGATTGCTCGCCCTGAAGAGACCGTCGAGGTTAAATTTGGCGGACACATCGAAACCTACCACGATGACATCGGCAGACTTCGCGTGCGCTGGGTTCCTAATCAGACGGTGAATGGAATTCCCTATGACACACCCATTACCGGATACAGAAACAATACCGTCAACACCCTAAGACTCTGGAAAGCAGAAGCACCAGAATCCTTTGACTTTCAGGCATTCAACAAAGGAGATTATTACGGTGCGGTCGATGAAAAAATGAGTTCCGAAAACATCACTAAAGTGCTTTATCCTAACGATGAGCAGATTCAGGGTAAGCAACTGCGGCTGATTCAACAGTTTTTCTTTGTCTCATGTTCCCTGCAAGACATCATCCGAATTCACTTGCAAACTGGTAAAACATTAGACACCCTACACGAAAAGTTTGCGCTCCAGTTGAATGACACTCACCCTGCGATCGCCGTTGCAGAACTAATGCGCCTGCTCGTAGACGAACATTTAGTAGAGTGGAGCAAAGCCTGGAACATCACTCGAAACACACTCAGCTACACCAATCACACCCTCTTGCCAGAAGCTCTGGAGCGCTGGTCTTTGAGCTTGTTTGGTAGCCTTTTGCCCCGGCATCTGCAAATCATCTACGAAATCAACACTCGCTTCCTGGATGAAGTGCGAATGAAATATCCTGGCGATGTAGGGCGAGTTGCCCGCATGTCATTGATTGACGAAACAGGAGAAAAATATGTTCGCATGGCTAATCTTGCCTCTGTGGGTAGCCACGCCATAAACGGAGTTGCTGCTCTCCACTCTGAGCTACTCAAAGAAACTGTTTTGCGCGACTTCTATGAGTTTTCGCCAGAGAAGTTTAGCAACAAAACGAATGGAGTTACACCACGCCGCTGGATGGTGTTGAGCAATCCCAGACTGACTAAACTCATTTCCAGCAAAATTGGCGATAACTGGATTAAGCATCTAGAAGACCTAAGAGAATTAGAACCCTTTGCTGACGATGCTGGTTTCCGTCAGGAGTGGCGACAGATCAAGCAGGACATCAAACAGGATTTAGCAACTTACATTCACCAGCGAACTGGAGTAACTGTATATCCTGACTCATTGTTTGATATCCAGGTAAAGCGAATCCATGAGTACAAGCGCCAACACCTAAATGTGCTGCACATCATCACGCTTTACAATCGGATTAAACACAACCCAGATGTTGACATTACGCCGCGTACCTTCCTATTTGGCGGTAAAGCAGCGCCCGGTTATTTCATGGCAAAGCTGATCATTAAGCTGATCAACTCGGTTGCAGATGTGGTGAATCATGATCCAGATGTGCGCGATCGCCTCAAAGTTGTCTTCTTGCCTGACTACAACGTTACCTTCAGTCAACGAGTCTATCCAGCAGCCGAACTTTCTGAGCAAGTTTCCACAGCCGGAAAAGAAGCCTCTGGTACAGGCAACATGAAGTTTTCCATGAATGGCGCACTCACCATCGGCACACTCGATGGTGCTAACATTGAAATCCGAGAAGAAGTGGGTGCAGAAAACTTCTTTTTATTCGGCTTAACCACCGATGAAGTGAATGATCTGAAATCCAAAGGATATAATCCCTGGGACTATTACCACAGCAATCCTCAACTACGTGAAGTGATTGACCTGATTGCCACAGGGCACTTCTCTCACGGTGACGTTAGTCTGTTCAAACCGCTGTTAGACTCACTGCTACATCACGACCCTTACATGCTGTTTGCCGATTATCAGTCCTACGTTGACTGTCAAGACAAAGTGAGTGAAGCTTACCGAGATCAGGATAACTGGACTCGCATGTCAATTCTCAATGCAGTGCGGACGGGTAAATTTTCCTCCGATCGCGCCATTCGCGAATACTGTGAGGACATTTGGCACGCCCAACCCGTCCCCGTTGAATTGCGGGAATATGCTCAGGCAACCGCAGGATTGGGAAGCAACGGGGGTTGAGGATTCGTGACCAGTTGGTGATACATTTTTAGGCACTAGTTATTGGTCATTGACTACAAATTGGCTACAAACAGCTAGCAATGACCAATAACTAGCATTACCGTCTATCTACGACTACTTCCTGCATGTTCGCTTTTCTACTCACCCTTGCTCAGGCTACCCCTACCCCTACTCCGCCACCGCCACCAGAACCTCAAGAATTTGTCCGTCCTCAGGAAGTGCGATCGCTTCCGGGTGGGCTTGACCAAATTCCGATGTTTAACAGCAACAGCCCAGAGCTGGTGCAGACGGAAGGGATTCTGCTCTCAACTTTTCCCGCAGAAGGAATGGAGCAGCCTGCCGCACATTTGAATTTTCCATTTGAAGGACGGTTTGATTTATTTGCTCACCACGTTTATCGGGCACTATCTCCAGAAGAATTGACGAGTCTTTATTTAGGCGTGATTGTTCACAACCCTGGTAGTCAACCGGTTGCAGTAGATGTATTGCAGGCTGCAACCTATCTCAGCCAACCGGATGCCCCCTTCATTGACCTGCCTGCCCTGGTAGAAAATCCTTTAGGGGAAGTGTATGCCGGACCAGGTGGCCGCGTCATGAATGATATTTTGCGGGGGCAGCGTCAGGAAGGCTTTTTGCCTCAAGTGATCGTTCCACCTGGAGGCTATGAAATGTTGCTGAACGTGCCAATACCCGTCGAAATGCTTGACCCGCCAATCAACGGACGGTCTACCCTGATGCGCTTGCGAAGTGATGGCCGGGTATATGTAGCGAGTTTAGCCCTATTTGCTCGTGAGGATGAAACAGGGAATGAGCAGGCTCCTACCTTGGATGAGTGGCGATCGCTCCTGCAAACCGGAAGTCTTGCTGGAGCCCGCGATCGCACCCCCACACCCCCAGACCAAACGGGAGGACAGGTGGTTTATGGACGAGTGGCTGGAGTGGCTCAAGGTTCTGTTTGGGAAGCTCAGGTAGCAGATAGCCCTGATGCCCCTACGCTAAGTATTCCAGCACCGGGTGAAGCTTTTTCCTATGGACTCAGTACTTTGGTAGCTGGCAGGTTAGGCACAAATCAAGTGCAGACCGCCCCTATGCTGGTACGTTACCCGGACACGGCTTATCAGGCGCACGGCAATTATGCTATTCAGTACAGCCTCTCGCTGCCTTTACACAATCCAACAGATCAAACTCAACAGGTAGCGATCGCTCTACAAACTCCGATCAAAGAAGACCTACTGAGTCAAAATGGACTGCGCTTTTTTGAGCCACTGCCCACCCAAACCTTCTTTCGAGGAACGGTGAGAGTGCGCTACACCGACGACCGGGGGTTACCTCGAACACGATACATTCATGTCGTACAGCGCCGAGGACAGCAAGGCGAGCCGTTAGTGACGTTGGAAATGCCAGAGGGCGATCGCCGTCTTGTTCAGGTTGATTTCCTCTACCCGCCTGACTCTACGCCACCCCAAGTGTTAACTGTTCAAACTTTGGAGCGAACTGACTCAAACTAACTCAGCAACCATCCAGGCATAGGTCAAAACACCAATTGCTACAGTGCCGATGATCGCTTGCTGATGTTCGCGCCAAACGCGACTCCAACTAGACTGCATCAGGGCGATCGCAGCACGACGTTCGCGGCTCAGCTCTGCTATCAGTTCAGGCACTTTTGTATTAACTTCAGCCAGAGAAACCTCACCTCGCTGGTAAGCCGCCTCTAGCTCGTCTAGCTTGCGCCAATAATCTTTTGTTGCATCTAGTAGATTAAACATCTGAAACCTTAAAGCGCGACACTCATTTGTTAACTTCTGTAACGATGCTAGCTTGATGGTTTACCAGATGTGCTCGGCAAAAAGGCAGAGTTTGAGAATTGCACTACAAAGACAAAATCTCCAACTTTTCTGAGAAGTTGGAGATCTGAAGAGCCAAGGTTACAGCTCAAATAGGATCACTATTAGCTTAGGTTCCTAATTCCCAGTTCCTTACACTACGCGGAAAATAAACGGATAGCGATAAGGCTGTGAAGGTTCGCGGAAAGTGTGCATAATTGCCAAAACAGGCATTGTCCAGTGAACGATGAACAAAACCAGCAGCAGCGGATAGCCAATCAGCAACAGGCAAAGAAAACCAAAGATTGCGCCATACAGCCACACGTTGAGGTGAAAGTTGATTGCTTCCTTCGCGTTCTCTTTGACAACCGGATCTTCCGAGATAAACAGAATCGCGATCGGGATGCCCACAGAAGCAATCAAAGAACTCAGGAAAATTGAGCCGTGACTGAGCGCTGACAGCAGCTTTTGTTTATCTATGCCAAAAGTGTTTGGTGAATCTTGCATTCGAGTTTTCCTAAAGGTGGTGGTTATCTGGCGATCGCTACACCTCAATATTAATATCCATTCTTCAGGCTGAAGAGTCGAAGTTACCGTACTTTTAAAGGGATGAAGCATGAGGGCCGAAAGACAACTTTATCCTTCATCCTTCATCCATTGAAGGCACTGCTGCATCTGTTGATGCATGGTTTTGCGATCGCTATGATAGCGACGACCATGACCGGGCAATACCCATTCAAAGGAGTAATTCGCCAGTTTTTCCATCGATTGAACTAACTCTGTCCAGGAATACCAGCAGGCACGGCGAAAGGCGTAAAGGTGGTTTAGCTCATTTGACCAGGCAAGATGATCGCCCGTAAACAAAAATTTGTTGTCATACAGCAAAACCGTGTGCCCTTTGGTGTGACCGGGAACTGGAATAATCAGCAAATCATCGGTAAGTGGCGTGGGTTCTGTGCCCGATAGCTGAATCTCTACTGACTGCGTACCTCGGCTAATCTCGTCTTTGTGGAGAATGCGATCGCAGCCAAAATGATCGTGAAACTTCTGGTGATCCGCTACATCATCCCGGTGCGTCAGGTAAAGGTAACGAACTCCACCCAGTTGCTCCAGTCGTTTCACCAGAGGAGGGGCAAAGCGGGGCGAATCGACCAGCACATTTCCTTCTGGTCTTTGAATCAGGTAACTGGCAGCACCAAAGGAACTTTCGGCATGATAGCCGCAGTGATAAACCGGACCTTCAACCAAAATCGGGAAACTTGCTTGTGCTTGCTTGATGTCAGTCGGTTTTTCAACCGTGCCAATCGAGGCAGTTGGGCAAGCCAGCAACGCCTGCATTGCCCGCAATCGTTCATCGTCATTCACAGGCTGATGATGAACAGCAGACTGATCTCCAGCTTCATAAAATACCTCTGGAGCCATCCAGCGGCAAGTATCGCAATCGATGCAGGAGCGATCGACATAAAAATCGCCACTCACGTTTTGAGGACGACGTTGACTCAGTTGTGCCATAGCTGCACCTCGTGGTGGAATAATTCCACGCTACACACTGCGATCGCTTTTGTGGCGTTTTAGAGGAACTGTTCAACAAACTGCAACCTAACTCTGACCGTCTACCTTTTTGGCAAAAGCTTTCTGCAACATCCACAGCCCCGCTGCACTAGCAGCACTGCTAAACAAGCCAAAGCTAGCCTGCTGCTTTCCTGTGAGCAAATAGGCAAATCCAATAATGGTAAGGGCGATCGCCGCTCCTTTCGCTGCCGTTAACATTAGCCGAATCGTGACGATCGCATCCGTTGTTTGCTTCGTCAAATCCGTTGACTGACTAGCTGGAACCGAAGTGGGAATCGTATGTTCCAGTGATCGCAGCTTGACCAGATCAACTTCGTAATAGGTGCCCAATTCCTCGTCCCGCAAACTAGCAACCGAATGCAGCCCAAACTTTTTAGCATGGGCGATCGCTTCTCGAATTTGTTTCTTAGTCGCGACGGGTTTCAGCGCCTCAAACACGGACTCCCGATAAACCCCAGTTTTTGCCATATCCAGAATGCGCTGGCTTAGCTCAACCACCGAGGGTCGTCTGGCAATGGTACTCATAAGGTATCTCTGCTCAACTGGGCAAGTCTCAATATAGTAATTTTGTACTAAGTTGCCAGATCTGCAAGAGGAGTTTTAGAGAACTTCAAGCGGTTTGGCTTTCTGGGGCGGTGGGAAAGCTTGATTCAACTCAGTTAAGTCAGGATCGGTTAGTTTCAGGTCAAGTGCTGCGTAATTCTCCCGAATGCGATCGCGATTGCTCGATTTTGGAATAACTATGACTCCTTGTTGCAATAACCAGGCGATCGCCACCTGAGCCGCAGAAGCATGATGCCGTTCCGCAATAGTTTTCAGCGACGAGTTATTCAACATTCGTCCCTGTTCTAACGGTGAATAAGCCATCACTGCCACATTTTGCTCCCGGCACCAGGGCAACAAATCCCACTCGATGCCACGCCGACTCAAGTTATAAAGCACCTGATTGGTCGTAGTTAACCCCTGATCCAGGCTATGAGCTTCTTCCATGTCATCGCGATCGAAATTGCTCACGCCAAAGTCACGGATCTTTCCAGCCTGCCGCAATTCCTGAAACGCTTCAATGGTTTCAGCCAAAGGCGTTGAACCGCGCCAGTGGAGCAGGTAAAGGTCAAGATAATCGGTCTTCAACCGCTTCAGGCTACGTTCACAGGCAGCGATAGTGCCTCGGCGAGTAGCGTTGTGGGGATAAACCTTGCTGACCAGGAAGATTTGGTCGCGGTTGGGGGCGATCGCTTCTCCCACAATTTCCTCGGCACCGCCTTCCCCATACATCTCAGCGGTGTCAATTAGCGTCATGCCCAGCTCAACGCCAAACCGCAGAGCATCCACCTCTTCCTTGCGTTGCCTGCCATTTTCCCCCATCCGCCAAGTGCCCTGCCCAAGTACAGGCATCGTCGCGCCCGAAACTAGCTTCACCGTTTGCATGATTAATCTTTTTACTTTGTGCCGCTCTCTAATCGTAATCACCTTGCCAGAGAGACAGAACACTTTACACCGTACTAGTGGTAGAAATAAGTTGTAAGAATTAGTACAATAAGAAGTTAAACAATCTGTAGCTAGGCTTGGATCATGGTGCCTGGACACCACTGATGCTGATGGATCCTGACGCTGATATTCCAGTTACGCAACTCTCACTTCAGCCGCATTTAGGGGCAGCACATCATCTCCGTCTAGGGGAAGCTCTGGCACCGTTGCGTCAGTCCGATGTGTTGATCGTGGCAAGTGGTGCCGCAACGCACAATCTACGTATGTTTGGCGCTTATCCATTTGAGGCATCTCCGCCCGAATGGGTTGCTCAGTTTGACGAATGGCTAACAGAAACCGTCACACACCAGCGCATTGATGACCTACCAGGCGGTCAACGTACTGCTCCTCATGCAGCTCAAAATCACCCCAGCGAAGAACACTTCTTGCCGCTATTTGTTGCAATGGGAGCAGGCGGTGCAGAAGCCAAAGCAACTCAATTGCATTCCAGCTTCACCTATGGGGTTTTTAGCATGTCAGCTTTTGCATTTACATAATGGGTTTCGCTGCGAACATACTCGACGATCGCTTGGAAGTCTTTGACAAGTTGTTGAGAATTCATTGAAGTCAAAACAGGGATATGAACAAAGATGCAGGGGCAGTCTAAACCAGCTTCCTGTAGATGTTTCAGCATCGCATGATAGAGTGCTTCGCAAACAAACTGTCCTGCATCATGACTGATTTCAGTAAACTCTAGTTCTGTGATTAGTTTCTCTAGATTGACTCTTGTATGGAGAATCGTTTCACCTTCGATCGCCCTTGACTCTACAGTCAATTTCTGCCGAAACTCTGCCATTCCACACAAGATTACAGCATCAGGTTGAAGCTGGTTAAAGTGAGCGATCGCCTGCTCCGGTGCCAATCGAAAATCAACTGGAAGCTGCCTCAAAAAATGCAAACCTGTTGAAGGATAATTTTGCTGAATTTCTACCAGCAAATCATCTGATGCATTCGATTGCTGATGCGCCATCCAGGTCGTAAAAGAAGTGAGTAGAATTTGAGTCACAGAGATTTCTGAGAAAGACTAAAAGCGTAAGCCTGACCATAAGAATATATCTATCTGAGTCTTACTTCTGCCACTGCTTCATCTGAGGTGCCATTATGCCGTCTCTATTTCCGGGAATGAACCCTTGTCTAGAAACCCTGACCTATGGTCTGAAGTTCATAATCAATTAATCGTGGCGATCGCTGACACCGCTGCCCCACTTCTTTCGCGGTGACCGTCAAACGAGTAGGATGAAGGAAGCCACCACTTCCAGGAGCAGGAAATGACTGTTATTGCCGTTGTCGATTACGACATGGGAAACTTGCACTCTGCCTGCAAAGGCTTAGAGAAAGCAGGTGCAACCCCCCAAATTACCGATTCCGCTCAAGAGTTAGAACGAGCTGATGCAGTCGTTTTACCGGGAGTAGGCGCATTTGATCCGGCAATTCAACATTTGCGATCGCGCGATTTAATTCAACCGATCAAAGACATCATCGCTAGCGGCAAACCCTTCCTGGGAATTTGTTTAGGCTTACAAATTCTTCTAGAAAACAGCGAAGAAGGTCACGAACCAGGTCTAGGAGTAATTGCTGGAACTGTGCGTCGCTTTCGCTCAGAACCAGGTATTACCATTCCTCACATGGGTTGGAATCAACTCCAGTTCACCCAGACTAATCTTCCATTCTGGCAGCAGCTTCCCGCTGACCCCTGGGCATATTTCGTCCACTCTTATTACGCTGACCCGACTGACTCTACAGTCACCGCAGCAATGATCACGCATGGTAGTCAAACAGTGACTGCGGCGATCGCCCACAATAACTTGATGGCGACCCAATTTCACCCCGAAAAATCTTCAACTAGCGGATTGCAAATCCTCTCTAACTTCGTCACCCACGTCAACAGCCTGCAATTCGCAACAGCCCATAGCTAAAAATCCTTTCCTTATCCTTCATTCCCTACCCTTCATCCTTTTCTCACCAAAGCCCAAATAGCTTGAAAGCTCAGTAAAGATCTCCTTTGTTCAGTAGTGCTACCTAGATATAGCCGTTAACGTAGAACCCGACAAACCCATCAAAGTAGCGCTTTAGAAACTATCTTCTGCCTACGGGGAAGCGGTGCAGTGATATCTGTTCCGTCAGCTTCAGCATGACAATCCATGACTATTACAAGGCAGCAAAATGGCAAGGATAACGGGTAACTCCAGGAATAACGGGATTAGAGGCACCAACGGAAACGATCAACTTTTCGGGCTAGGTGGCAACGACAGATTATTAGGATTACTCGGGAACGATTCGCTTGATGGTGGCATCGGTAGAGATGCTCTGATTGGTGGCTTGGGTAATGATGCTTACGTAGTAGACAGCCAAAGCGATCGCGTCGTTGAAGAAGCAAATGAGGGGATAGATTTAATCAGATCTACGGTCAGCCTGCAACTGCCTGATCACGTTGAAACCCTTGCTCTACAAGGAAGAAATTCGTTAAACGGTGTTGGTAACAGCTTAAACAATAGAATCCTGGGTAATGCAGGGCACAACTCACTGAATGGCGGCGCTGGCAATGATTCTCTGGATGGTAGAGACGGCAATGACACGCTGACTGGAGGCACTGGTAGAAATACCCTGAATGGCGGTACGGGAATAGATACTGCTAGTTATGCCGGGTCAACTTATCGCATTTCTGCCAACCTGAGCACTGGAAGTGCCAGCCGCATCATCTCAGTTTTGCCGCTGGGAGACTCAATTACCTCCGGTGAACATACAAATCGGGTCGCAGGAGCCTATCGCACTCAGCTGGAAGATCGATTTATTGGCGATCGCTTTGCCGTTGATCTAGTCGGTTCAAGATCTGACGGTCCCAGCGACTTAAGGGACAAAGACCACGAGGGTAACCCTGGACTAAGAATTAGCCAGATTACCAATATCGTGGATGATTCTGAGTATTTTGAAACTTACAGTCCTGATATTATTCTTCTGCAAATTGGCACCAACGACACCAACGTCACTAACAACCGACCACTCGACCAAATGAAGGCAGACTTGGGTGAGCTGATTGATCAGATTACCAGCCGATCGCCCAACGCCAGACTGGTCATATCCACCGTCACACCCGTTACAAACTCATCTCGAAATGCTCGCTTGCAGGACTTCAACGAAGCCATTCCAGATTTGGTCAGTGCTAAAGCTGCTCAAGGTAAGCGAGTTACGTTTGTGAATGCAGGAGGTTCCTTAAACCTAGGTGACATTGGCAGTGATGGCATTCACCCCACCAAAGCAGGTTACGACAAATTGGGAGATACCTGGTATGCCCGACTATCTAACCAAGGCGTTCTTTCTTCTTTTAACAGTCGCGATCGCTTAACCAACATAGAGAACCTGACTGGCTCATCCTTTGACGACGAATTAACTGGAAACAGTGGCGCAAATGTTCTCACGGGAGGTGCTGGAAGTGACCTGCTAAGAGGAGCAGGAGGAGCAGATACCTTTGCTTACAAGTTCGCCAGTCAGGGTAGAGATACCATCACCGACTTTGGTAGAGATGACCTGCTGCAAATTTCGGCTTCAGGATTTGGCGGCGGTTTGCGACGGGGAGTTAGCTTGCGTGGCACCGCATCTGCAACCGGAGCCTTCATCAGCGGCAGTAATCCCACATCTGTCGGGACGAGTGCCAACTTCCTATATAACACCAGCAGTGGTTTGCTTAGTTTTGATCGCGATGGCGTAGGCAGTGGGTCAGCGGTCGCGATCGCCACCCTCTCCGGCACTCCCTCCCTCAGCCGCAGCCAGTTTAGGATTGTTGCCTAGCGCCATCCATTGACGCTGCGGATTCAGGTTCACAAAAATCTACGGATACTTGTCCGTTAGATTCACCAAATCGGGGGAATATTGAAGACAAGAGTAACCCAAGGGGAGCAAACCAGTAGATTTGCGCTTGGCCGTTTCAGTCAATTTTCCTATAGGAAGTAGCATCTATTTACCTGAGTTACTCAAGCTCTCATCGATACTCAACCCAGTCAAGAGAACTCCTATGGTGACGGTGACCCAACCTCCTCAAAATCTGCCCAAATCAAAAAACTCTAGAAAACACAACCACTATGGGTTCCGTGATTTCTTCCAATTCGACCCTGACAAGGGCACGATCACAGACTGGAACGGCAGTCAAAACATTTTCACCACCGAGGATTTCATCATCGGGCTGGTTGAAGGACTGGAAGAAGAAGTGGGTGATGCCTCCGCAGCTACGATGTACACGATTGGCTGTGAATGGGGTCAAAAAGATGCTTTCTTCTTCGAGAAGTGGTTTGAGAAAGAATATGACCGCACTGTTCGTCAAACCAATTTGCTCTTTCTCTTAGAAACCTGGTGGTGGCCCTTCACCTCTCAAGGTTGGGGACGCTGGGAGGTAGATATGGGCGATCGCAAACAAGGCTTCATGTTTATCAATATCTTTGATTCTGCTGTTGCTCGTACCCTAGGAGACGTAGGTAAGCCGGTCTGCCACATCTACGCCGGACTATTTGCCGGTTTCTTCACCGAACTCGTCAAAAAACAGCTTGGTTGCATCGAGATTCAGTGCTACTCAATGGGCGAAACTTACTGCAAATTCCTCCTAGGCAGCCAAGATCGGATTGATGCAGCCTCCTTCTGGCTTAACGAAGGCGCAACAGCTAGAGACATCGAGAAGCGTCTGCGGGGTGGAGAACTGTTGAGATGAGCAATGCAGCAGTAGCACACACCAACGGAAAGACCAATGGGATGAATGGTGGGATGAATGGTTCTACCCCAACTTCAAAACCTTGGTTGCAGCAAACCGTCCATCAGTTTTTCACCGCCTTCAACTGGGAAGGACATTCACCAGAGGTACAAGAACTCAAGCTCACTGCTCTACACGGCAACGACGCATCACTGAGCTTGACCCTAACTGTTAGTCAATTCTTCGGCGCGATCGCCTGGGACGGCAACGCGATCGCCACTACGCCCACCCCAGCAACCTCTACCCCATCATCCAACGAAGACTTCACCTTAGAAGATTTCTCTGACCTCTTCTAAAGTTCAATACAACTTCCCAACCCTAGCCATTCACCTTCCAATTTTCCTTCATCCCTCATCACTTCTCTCCGCCATGCATCCACAACTTGAAGCCATTTTTGATGAAGCAGAGAATCGTTATCTCAAGCCCGAGGAACTTAACCTTCTAGGTGAATACGTAGACTCTCTCCCTGAGCGGCTAGAAGCCTATCGCAACTTGCGCGATCGCGAACTCAAAATCATGCAGTCGGTCGCAGATCAGCTTCAGTTAGAACTGCCTCAGCAAAAAGTTGAGATGCTGGAACGCAGTATCAAAAATGCGCTGCTGCTGCTTCGCTACTGCGCGATGGGAATGCTACTCAACGATGAAACATTCGTCAAAGAACGGTTGTTGGGCTGGTTGAGCCAAACGATTCAGGTTTACGACACCCGCTCCATAGACGCAGTGTTATACCGACTCCTCAATCAGCGTCTCAAGCAAGCCCTAAATCCCAGGCACTTAACCCTACTAAGCCCCATGCTGCTGCTAGCGCAAAACACGCTCCAGCAGCCTGCAACTACTCCAACTCCGAACCTCTAATCCTCACCCAAAACCATGATTTCCGTTGCTGATTTACTAACAAATAACCGTATTCCCAGCAATTACTTCGCAACCGATGCCTATGTGCGGGGTGATCTGGAGTTAGGCTTGCTGGAAAATCGTCAGGGCGATCGCCTGCTGGCAATTCCTGAAACCCTGATCCAGGGCATCTATGCTGGATTAGAAAAGGAAACAGGACAAGCATCGCGGTTAGTGTTGTTTAACTGCGGTCGTTGGTGGGGTAAGAACTTCTACGTTCGCTTCTGTGAACAATTGACGGATTATTACAGCGTCTCACCTGCCGATATGGCGATGGTCGAGTTTCTCCAATCCTTGCAGCAATGTTGGATTACGCATGGCTGGGGCAAGATTGAGCTTGACCAAACCTACCAGCATCGTGGGTTTTTGGTCATTAAAACTTGGAACTCTCCCTTTGCTAAATTAGCTCCCCAAGGTAAACAGCCCAGTTGTTTCCTGGAAGCCGGAATCTTGAGTGCTTTCTTCAGTCAACTAACAGGACGAGAACTTCACTGCGTCCAGACGACCTGCGAGTCGCTTGAAGCCGACTGTAATCGGTTTGTCATCGGCTTGACTAAGCGTCTAGAGCCTGCTGAGACTCTAGTTACCAATCTGGAACACGAAGCTATAATGCAGCAAATTTCTGGCTAAACTAAACCTTCGTTGCTAAGCTTGCACCCAGGTACATCTACAAATATGTAAATATGGTTTGGTTGCAACTTCTACTCTAAGTTTTCTAGTTAAGCTTTAAAGCCTAAGTCTAAAAAGGTCGTACCGCTCGGAGTGTAGCCTCATCTGAGTCAAATTTCTATTAATTTTGTTAGGTTCTATAGACTAAGCTATAGAAAAATGTTGTTGTGTCCAGCCCAGTTGGAAGTGAGTTAAAGCGATCGAAGTATCGGCTCCTCGGATTGGTGGGGCAGGGGCAGTTTGGCCGGGTTTTCTGCGCCGTACACCGGCAGACAGGTCGCTTGGTAGCGCTGAAAAATCTAGAGCATCAGCGATTTCCAACGCACAAGTTTCTGCGCGAACTGCGATTTTTGCTGAGTTTGCAGCACGAAAACATTGTTACCTGTCAAGCCTTGGAGCACACTCGTACAGGGCGCTACTTGGTGATGGATTATTGCGAAGGCGGCACCCTTCGCAACCTGATGGTGGGAGATAGCTTCCTGAATTTGCCGCAAAGCTTGAAGCTAGTGGCTGATATTTTGGCAGGGCTGGATCATGCTCATAGTCGGGGTATTGTCCACTGTGACATTAAGCCAGAGAACATTCTGCTGAATTTGCAACCTTCAGGCTGGACGGCACGAATTTCTGATTTTGGCATTGCTCGTCTCAATCAGGAATTGGTTGAGCAGGGAACGGGCAATACGGGTTCACCTGCTTATATGGCTCCAGAGCGATTCTACGGGCAATATTCGCCTGCCTCTGACCTTTACTCAGTAGGTATTTTGCTGTTTGAACTGATTACTGGGCACCGCCCGTTTTCAGGTACTCCAACAGAGTTGATGTCGGCTCATTTGAATCATCCCTTAAAGTTGCCTGACTCCATCCCACCTGCGTGGCAGCCAATTCTGATTACTTCGTTGCAAAAGCTATCGGCTCGACGGTTTCGCTCAGCAGCAGAGATGCTGTCTGCTTTACAGATTGTTGCAATGGAGCAAGGGTTTGGTTCTTTGCTGGAATCGCAGGCAAACGTGCCATTGCTGCAACCGAAGCGACCTGCTCCGGTTTGTGAATTTGGCTATCAGCAGTGTGAGCCACTGCCGCACCCGATCGCCCAGTTGTCGCTGGCTCCACAGTCCAACACACCATTACAGCGCTCGCACTCTATTCCACTGGCAAATCTTTGTTGGACGACGGGCACTCAGGTTGCTCATCAACTGCTCCCTGCTGACACTTTGATTAGCGCAGGTGATTTGCGGCAGACCTGGCACACGATTCTGCCTTCACCCGTGCGAAATTTATGGCTTCATTCTCAAGGTTGTTTTGCGGTCACATCCGAGGCAGTTTATTTTCTCCCTTTGTTTAATCAGGCAGCGCACCCTACGCCGCAACTCGTAACTGTGCCAAGTCAAGATTTTGTTGCTGCTGCCAAAGGGAACTGGTTGGCGACTTTGACTACTCCTACTGATGCCGAGTTCAATACTTTGGAATTTTGGCATCTTTCGGAGATGGACTTTAAATTCAAGCCACCTACTCAACCTATCAAGCTAGCGCTCAAAGGACATCCTTCTAGTATTAGGTTGATTGCGCTGGATTCTCGTCATGTCGTAGTTGCTTCTGGTTTGCCGTCTCGAACGATGTCGCTGTTTCCAAATTCAAAACAGCATTCTTCAGCGACCTTGATTGAAGGGTTTACGCGCCGGGGCAATCGTCTCGGTTCTCTCGTTGTGCCTGTGCCGATAGGACAGGTTATTGCAACTTCTGTCCCTTATCAACTGCTAGCAACTGATTTGTGCAATCCTCAGTCTGTATTGCTGATTGACCTGAAACCCTTCAGAATTACACGGCTCGGAGTTGAAATTGTGCCTGAACTTTTGCTGGCTACTCGTTGGGGCTACATTTTGGCAGATAGCCAGGGGCAAATTGTACTTCTAGACCGTGAAGGGCAGCAAATTAGCCGGATTGGTGGACTAGCTCCCATTACTGCGATCGCCCCGTTCAACCAAAGTAATCTCCTGGTTGCTACCTGGGACGGTAACCAAGGCAATCTCTATACCGTTGATCTCATGCAGCTAGACATCGATTTATTGTTTTAGAGTATACGTTAGTGCTTGATACATCGCGGATAGGTGTCTGTTAGTGGCTATGTCTAATGAATGGCTAACGCCCAGTCATTTTGTGATTTTGGGGCTATTGTTTGGTTTTGCGATCGCCCATAGTGGTTTGGCGGCATTGCGCCCTCGTGCTGAGAAACTAGTTGGTGCAAGGCTCTACCGCGTTTTTTTTGCGCTGGTTAGTTTGCCCTTGGCAACAGTTCTGATTATTTACTTTATTAATCACCGCTATGACGGGTTACAGCTTTGGCAATTGCAGGGCATTCCCGGTGTAGAAATTGCTGTATGGACACTTTCGGCAATTTCTTTTATCTTTCTCTACCCAGCAACTTTTAATTTGCTGGAAATTGCGGCAATTCAAAAACCCCAGGTGCATCTGTTTGAAACCGGAATTATTCGGATTACTCGCCACCCTCAAATGGTTGGACAGGTAATTTGGTGTGTCGCCCATGCCCTTTGGCTAGGTACGACGTTTATGCTGGTTACATCGGCTGGGCTAATTTTGCATCATCTATTTGGTGTATGGCATGGCGATCGCCGTCTACAGGCCCGCTACGGCGAATCTTTTGAAACCTTAAAATCTCGAACTTCGATTATGCCCTTTTTGGCAATTTTTCAAGGGCGGCAAACCCTTGATATTAAAGAGTTCCTTAAGCCTGCATACGTGGGTATAGTAGTTTTTGTGCTGTTACTTTGGTGGGCACATCCAATTTTGATCCGTGCGACAGGGAGCATAGGCTGGTAGCATGATCCCAAAGCGGATTTTAAACAAGAAATTTAGAGGGATCATGGTGCTAGCTGTTACTGAAAAAACATTTAAAGAAGAAGTTTTAACTGCCTCGACTCCTGTTGTGGTCAATTTCTGGGCCCCTTGGTGCGGACTGTGTCGCTTGATCAACCCAATGCTGATTAAGTGTCAAAGTGAATGCGGTGCTGAAATCAAGTTAGTAAGTATAAATGCAGATGAAAATCTAAAGCTAGCTAACACCTATCGGCTTACAACTCTGCCAACTGTCATCGTGTTTGCAGGCGGTAAGGTGCTGCATCGGCTAGATAAATTCCGTAATCGCGATGATCTGCGGATCGCTGCTGACGACCTGCAAATGACCTTGGATGCGATCACGAGCTATAGCTATACGGCTTGAGCTTGTCCAAGGCGCTCGGTTTGCTGAGCGACGGATTGAATCACGGGAAGGGGAATTTCGTAGAAATACTGCTGATGGAATTGCTCTTCCTGAACGGCTGAGAGAAATTGAGCGGTAACTTGGGTCGTTTGCTGGTCTGAGAGCGCCCCTTCTGTTGGTTGCCAGGTAATCTGAAAACCCTGGTCTGAGGAAGTCACCTCAAACCCCAGTGCTTTCAAACATTTGAACCCAATTTGAAGGCTGCGATCGCCGATCCCTAATTTTTCGTGAAGTTGCTTGCGAGTAGCGGTTTGTCCAGTACGGCTGAGGTACTTGGCAATTCCAACAAGCTGCTGCCAGATTTGGGAGGGTTGTTGCTGGCTGGGAGGGAGATAGGCGATCGCCAGCTTACGGTTTTCCTGTAGCGCTCTACGAAACCAAGATTGCATTTCAGTCCAGCTGCTGGGGCAGTGCGTTATTTTTAGCGGATTGTTGTCTAGCTCTAGCCCCTGTAGGTTTTTCCCTTGCCGCCAATCTAGAATCCAATTTGCCAGGACAGTGGCGTTAATTGGGCTGTCTCCAATGCGAGGGCGAAGAGCGATCAGTCGAATCTCATATCGCTTTTTGTAAGTGTTGTAGTCTAGCTCGGCAATTGCATCACACCGCTCGGGTGGAATTTCGTCTCGGTAATGCTCCCACCAAATTCCTGGAAAGCTTTGGTTGGTCGAATCATCACAAATATCAAACTCAGTTTTGATATAGCGAATTTTGCGCCCTTTCCAGTCCTTGATATTTTGGTTCCTGACATTTCTAAACCAGCAGTTTAGCAGGAGCAGCCTGGGAATTAGGTTTCCCATCCCATAAGGCTCTAGAAGCTTGATTTCCCGAAAGAGATCCTTGCCTAGTTCTGCCACTGTTACGGTCAGGTCAGCCCGAATAATAGCAGAAATGGACTCATTGCCAAACTGCTGCCGAAACTGGCGGTTAATCGCTTCAGTAAACAGAGGAAGGTTTTGAACGGTTAGACTCAATCCTGCTGCGTAGGGATGCCCACCAAAACTGGTTAGCAGGTGTGACTGCTCTTTAACTAACTGATATAGGTCAATTTGATTAACGGAACGGGCTGAACCCCTCGCGATCGCTCCTTCTGACGTAACTGATGTAACTGCTTCTAAGTCAGTAGATTCAGTGGTTAAAAGAATGGTGGGACGACCGTAGGTTTGAGCAATTTGACCTGCTACCAATCCCAGCACACCGACCGGCCATTGAGGATCAGCCAGTACAATTACGCTAGTGGTAGAGAGGTCAATTTGGGCTAAGCGGGCAGTCACTTGCTGCAGCAAGTCCTTTTGCAGGGCTTTGCGGCGGGCGTTAGCTAGCTCCGTTTCTTCTGCCAGGTAGCGACAGCGCTCTGCATCTTGGCTGGTCAGCAGTTCAACCCCAAATCGGGCATCTCCATGAATGCGACTGATCGCATTGATCCGAGGTCCAATGCCAAAGGAAATGTCGGTGGGGCGATCGCCACTGCGCTTACAAAGTTCTAAAAGCCGAGCAATTCCAGGGCGAGCAGGAGCAGCTTGAGTATTTTTTTGAAGCTGCTCAATGCCTCGTTGCGCCAGATAACGGCAGTCTCCTGTCAATTGAACCAAGTCGGCGATCAGCCCGATCGCGACCAAATCTAATAACCCTTCTAATAGGCGATCGGGGTTTGGTAGGGTCTGGTAGAGTGCTTCGATTAGCTTATAGCTAACTGCTACACCGGAGAGATGCGCTAGGGGATGCTCTGGGGGAAAGTAGCGGGGATTAATGATGGCGGTGACGGGAGGGCGATCGCTGGGCAAAGTGTGATGATCGGTGACAATCACATCGATGCCCAAGCTTTTGGCGTATTCGAGTTCAGGCAAATTAGTGCTACCCGTGTCACAGGTAACGATCAGGCGGCAGTTTTGCGCTGCCAGAGCATCAATTCCATGAACCGATAAGCCGTGCGACTCGGTCAGGCGATTGGGAATGAAGTAGGTAAGCTGCTTATCCTGTGGAAAGAATTGCCCCAAGCCATCCCACAGGACTGCCGTGGCGGTGATGCCGTCAGCGTCAAAGTCTCCCCAAATGGCGATCGCTTCTTCCTGTTCGTAAGCTTGCCGCAGCCGCTCAACTGCTCGATGCATTTCCTGCCCAAACTCAAACGGGCTAGTCGGCTGGTACAAATCGGGGTTAACAAAGCCTGCTACTTGCTCAGGATCTTGGATTCCTCGCTGCCAGAGCAGTTGAGCCGCATATCCTGATAGCCCGGCACCGCATTGATTGACCGCTTGCACAAAGGCAGTGGGCAATTCAGCGACGGGTTGGACTTGCCACTGAGGTTCAGGCATGACATACAGCTCTACTCAAGATTTACTCAGAATGTATCGACGTTGGGCTTTGTGACGGGGGTAGCGACCGCCAGGAGGCTACCGACTAGAAAACCTAGCCCTAAGCCCGAAATATGCCCGACAAAACTTACCTGTGGGGTTGCCAGGTCGAACACAATCTGTAGCCCAATGATAAACAAAACGGTTCTCAGGCGTTTTGCAGCAACTCTAGCTTTTTCTCGATACCAACCTTGCAGCAAAATCGCCCCGATCGCTCCTAGCAACCCCATGATTGCACCTGATGCCCCAACGACAATTTGATCTGAGGAACCTAGCTTGACCGCCAACCAGGAGACGATCAGCATGGAGCCTACACCGCTAAAGAAGTAAGCTAGCAAGAATTTTTTGCTGCCCAAAGAAGCTTCTGCAATCGTGCCAAGAAAATATAGCCCGACCATGTTCATTAGCAGGTGGGCAACACCATAGTGCAGGAAAGTTGCAGTAAGCAGTCGCCACCATTCCCCAGCAAAAACAACTGCTGGCACTAGCGCCCCGAGTTGACGAAGCGTCTCTAAATCTTCGCTGCCGCCCTGCCAGATTTCCACAGCAAAGATGGCTACATTTGCTGCAATTAAAGCGTAGGTTGCATAGGCTTGGCTTTTAAGAAATGCAGTGCCACCATACTTCGACTCTTGCTGGATATCTGTTGCAATGCGCGAAAGAACTTGCTGTGAGATTTGGCTCAGCGCTTGATCAGGATCAGCCAGAGGATGAGACAGTCTCCAGGCGATCGCATTCCTCAAAACTGCATTGCTGCGATCGCTCAGCGCCAATAGGCGTTGCCTTGCTTCAGAACCGTTTCCTGCTGCTAGTTCAGCCGTCGCCAACCAAAACTCACGAACGTTAGGCGGATGCGTTGCCAAAGCATCGTCAAAGACTTGTTGCACTTGCTCAGGCTGCCCCCCAAAAGCCAGGGCAAACATTCTTACTAGATTCAACGTGACGGGATCTGCGCGTCGGGGCGATCGCTGCTCAAACCGTTCCAACTCCTGAATCAACTGCTCCAGGTTCCCTGTCTCTCCTAAAGCGCGTAAATAACAAACAGCCAGGGTCGGTTCATTCAACGCTTTTTGCTGAAAGTTTTGCGCAACCCAACTCAGCAATTCGTCCCAACGGGCACTAATTCGATACAGCAAAGTTATAGCGGTTCGCCCCGTCAAAGTTTTGGTAGATCCGTAGCGATCAAAGATTTGACTTGCTTCTTCCAGCTTGCCTTGATGTCCTAGCTCCAGCCCCCGTAAGAGCTGCGGGTATTCAAACAGACCGTCAGTCGGGTGGAGCCAGCGCAGTCCCATTGCTAGCCTACGCGCTTGACTATACCGTTCTTGGGAAACCAAACGGTTGACTTGAGCAAACCCTACAATCGGCAGCAGGATCAACAATGCCCACAAACCGCCGCTGACAAAACCAGCCCAGCTAGGTGCAACGTAATATGCCCCAGCCAGCACCAACAGGATGATTGCTGAGACGATCACCCAACCGCGAGGCAAACGCGAGGCACGCAGCAGTAGCAGAATGCAGGAAAAGCTAACAAGCTGGATGAGGATGACGTTTAGATCCATAGGGCTGAGAAATAGGGCGATCGCACGGTTGAGCAATCATCTTGACCTAAAAATGAGAAAACTGGGGAGGAGGTTGACAAAATCCTCTCCCCAGTCAAAGGCTAAAATCCTGATTGAAGGGTTTAACGTACCGTTCTGAGGCTATTCACCTTGTCAGCAAATAGTTCCGTAAAGATGCTCATGACAGTACGCTGCCGTACTTTGATGTTAACCGTCACAGACATCCCTGATTGCAGTGCAATTTCTCGACCCCCAACATTAAGTGCCTGTTCCTCTAGCCGAATTTTGGCAGGGAAAGTGTAGAACGGTGTAATTTCAGTTGGAGGCAGTGCGTCTGAGCCGATCCAAATCAGTTCACCTTCGATGTCGCCAAATTCGCTGTAGGGGAAGGAGTCAATTCGGACGTCAACTTCCTGGTTTTCCCCTACAAAGCCGATATCTTGGTTGGTGATGGTGACTTTGGCAATGAGAGAGTCATCCGGCACAATTTTAAGAATGGGTTCAGGAGCACCCTGATTCACCACGCCTTGAATTTGAGTTTGTAGGTCAAAGACAACGCCGTCAACCGGGGCGCGAAGCTCCTGATATCTCAGGTTTAGTTCTGTTTGGCTAAGCTGACTGTCGATGTCGGCAATTTGCTTTTCGTTCTCAACGATCGCCTTGTTCAATTCACTGTTGATGGTCGCGATCTGCTTGTCGTTATCTGAGATGCGAGACAACAACTCGGTGCTGGAGACAGCCATTGTGTTTTGAAGCTGTTGTTGAGCCTCAGCTATTGCCAGCTCCAATCGTGCCTTCTCCTGAGCCAACCGATTGACTTCGGCTCGGGCATTGAGTACCTCTTGCTCCTGCCGAGTTTTTTGGAGCCGTCCGATTGCGCCTTCTTCCACGAGAGGCGCAATGTCGCCTAAAATTGCCTGGTCAATGGCTAGACTTTGTTGAGCCGCTGCTAGTTGAATGTCAACCTGGTTATATTCACGCTGACTCTGCAAAAGCTGTAGCTGTGCGGCTGCGGTACGAGAGTCAGCTTCAGCGGCGATCGCCTGAAGTCGTTCCTGCTGCTCAGGAGTTAGGTTAGCACCTGCGCTAGAGCCACGTAACTGTGACCGATACAAATTATTCTCTGCAACCAGAGCAGCCCGATTTTCGGTTAACGACAGAATTTCGGCAGGTAAATCAACGCCTTCATCGGGTGAAGCTTGAGTCGCACCGCTTAGTTGTGCTCGATAAAACCGAACTTCTTGGGCTAGAGAATTGCGAACTTGCTGAAGCGATCGCCGTTGTGCCTCGGCGGCGGTTGGGTCAAGACGTACCAACAGTTCTCCTTTTTCTACCCGCTGCCCATCTTCAACCAAAACCTCCTCAACCACACCGCCAACAGGCACTTCCACTTCCTGCACACTGCCCTGAGGTTCGAGTTTACCCGTTGCTGGCACAGCCTCTTCAATTTTGGCAACGGAAGCCCAGATCACAACGAAGGTTGTGACGCTGACAATTCCCCAAACAATAGCGCGTGACCAAACTGAGGTTTGCTGTAACACGACAGGCTGGTCAAATGCCTCAGTTCGAGTTGCCTGGTTGGTTCCTGAACCGTTTGCTTTTGCTTTAGGTTGAGCCGGAGCCGAGCCATTAGGAGAAGTCAGAGCAAACGACGGCTGAGTTTTAGCTCCGTTGTGTCCGTTGGTGGTGTGAGACTTAGTCATAGGGATTACTGGGTTGCGGTTGGCGGCAGAGTAGGTAAAGGCTGGAGTATGAGGAATAGAAGGTGAAGGGCAGACGATTAAAGCTCAGCTTCTTGCTGTTGATAGAGACAGTAATAGCGTCCTTTCAGTGCCATCAGTTCATCATGGGTGCCCAATTCGACGACCGCCCCTTTATCCATGAGTAGGATGTTGTCAGCATTTTTGATTGTGGTGAGACGGTGGGTAATGAAGAAAACTGTGCGTCCTCGGAAAGCTTCCGCTAGGTTCAGGCAGACTCGACGCTCGGAGTCGTAGTCTAGAGCGCTGGTCGCTTCGTCTAAAATCAGCATGCGTGGGTTTTGCAAGACGGTACGGGCGATCGCAATTCGCTGTCGCTGTCCACCCGATAGTGCCGAGCCCCGTTCTCCGACGCGGGTGTTGTAGCCATTCGGTAGACTCATGATAAATTCGTGGGCGGCAGCGACCTTGGCAGCTTCGATAATTTCTTCGGCTGAGGCATCTGGGCAGGTCAGGGCAATGTTTTCCTGAACCGAGCCGTCAAACAGCAGCGTATCCTGCGGCACGATACCGATTTGCCGTCTGAGCGAGTAAAGTTCCACTTTGCTGATGTCATACCCGTCGATCATGATCCGCCCTGATTCAAGGTCATAGAGGCGGGGTAAGAGTTTCATTAAGGTGCTTTTACCGGAACCGCTCTGCCCGACCACACCGACAAACACGCCTGCTGGAAACTCTACCTTGACGTTGCAAAGCTGGAGCGGACCACTGGGACCAAACCGGAAAGAAACATCATCAAACTCAACCGCTCCCTTGATTGCAGGCATGGGAATGTTCAGGCGATCGACTTCATTCGCTTCGGGAGCTGCATCTACGATGTCGCTTAAGCGTTCCAAAGACAAAGCCGTCTCCTGGAAGTTTTGCCAGAGTTGCGCTAGTCGCAACAGAGGGCTGGTAACGTATCCAGCGATGATGCGGAAAGCAATCAACTGACCGAGGGTGAGTTCTCCCTGAAGGACCAGGTAAGCCCCTACCCACAGCACCAACAGTCCAGACAGTTGGTTGAGGAAGTTGCTAGTTGATCCGGCAGTAGTTGAAGTGAGGACGGTTTTGAAGCCAGCACTGACGTAACGGGCATAACGCTGTTGCCACTGCCAGCGCGATCGCAACTCCATATTTTGCGCCTTCACCGTCTGAATGCCTGACACCACCTCCACCAGGTAGGACTGCGTTTCAGCGTTGCGCTCTGCTTTCACCCGAAGCTGCTGCCGAATCAGCGGCGAAGCCACCATCGCCAGCAAGACAAATAGTGGAATCGTTGCCAGCGACACCAGCGAGAGCAGCCAGCTGTAGATAAACATGACGACGATGTAAATCACCGAGAAGACGGCATCTAGCACCACCGTTAAAGCCGTTCCGGTAAGGAATTGGCGAATGTTTTCTAGCTCGTTGATCCGAGTTGCCAGTTCACCTACAGGTCGCCGTTCAAAATAACGCAGGGGTAAACGCAGTAGGTGGTCGATGATCTCAGAACCGAGTGTCATATCAATTCGGTTCGTTGTATCAACAAACAGGTAGGTTCGCAGACTGGTGAGAACTGCCTCAAACACTGCCAGAACTAGCAGGAAGACCCCCAACACCTGAAGCGTATCGACGCTGTTTTGCACGATCACCTTGTCGATGATCACCTGAATCATCAGCGGGTTTGCTAGAGCAAAAAGCTGCACAAAGAAGGAAGCAATAAACACTTCCAGCAGGACTTTACGATGCTTGTAGAGCGAGGGCAAGAACCATTTCAAGCTAAACCGCTGCTGGGGTGTTTGCTTGGTGGGTTTGAGCAGCAGGATCTGACCCTGTTCTCCCCAGGTTTCAGCGAAGTCGCTGGGTTTGCGCCGAATAATGCCAATTTCTGGCACCGCAATCACTAATTCTCGTTCGCTTGCCGCGTAGAGTAGGGCATAACTGTCCTGCCACTGAAATAAGGCTGGGGGTTCGAGACGACCGATCGCACTTGCAGGTGCGGTCACAAGCTGAGCATTTAGCCCCATTAATTCTGCAACTGCGCCACACAGATCGAGCGAAAGACTGCCGGTTCGCTCTACCTGGCTAACCAACACGCGCTGAATCACATCCTTGCGGAAAGGAATGTTGAGATGACGGCTGACCATTTGCAGGCAAGCCATCGTACTGTCGAGTGGACCACGCCCTCGCACAAAGGGATATTTATCTGGCTGTAAGGGTTTGGTACTGTTGGATCTAATGTGGGGGTCCGCTTCTTGCGGACGATCGGGCGCGTACGGAATCTCTAGTTCTTCGGTGATGATGGCTTCGACGTTGATCTCTTGAGGGATGCTAGAGTCAGTTAGCAATTCGTCAAAGTGCTGGAAGCCAACAATCCGTGCGGGTTCAGAACCTGTCACCTCAACGTAAGAGAGGTTGTCTTCGGGTTCAAGACGGCTACCAATCGGGAAACCCGCGATCGCCCCACCACCGCTGACCAACCAGAGCCGGTTATTACCCAACTGGCTCCAGGGAGTGATTCCCGGAGGCAAATTAGTCACGGCAGCATCCGGCAATACTTTTAGAGTCAGATCTTTGAGGATGGTATCGCCATTTGCCTGGCGATGCAGTTCTGCCCCGAGCAGGTCAAAGGCTTCAACGGATTGGCACTGCGTCTGGAAATAGGCAGCGACGATCGGCTGCTCTTCTATCAGGGCCAGAAAATTTGCAGCAGGTAGTGTCAGGCAAATCGTTTCAACGGAGGCGATCGCTGTCTCACAAGGTACGCCGCGCACCAACCCAACCCAGCCCAGAACTGCTCCAGGCTGCGCCAGTTCTAGGGTGACCGGGCGTTGAGTGCGAGGATCATAGGCTAGTGAGCGAGCCTGACCTTGATAGAGAATGGCAACCTGGGCTGGCATCTTATCGCGTACCAGAATTGCCTGCCCCATTCGATAGCGCAGGAGTTGAAACTGGCTCGCCAGTACCCCAAGCTCAAAGGGCGGCAGCTTATCAAACGGGGTAACGGTCGAGAGAAATTCTTGAACGGAGGTTTTGGTATAAGTCATGGGGCAACAGGAGTTGCGTTATCGCTGGGGGACGAAGAACCGGAGGAAAGGGAACCTAACTGAGCTAGCTGCTCTTGCAGCCAAGTGGTAAAGCATTCGTTTAACAAACGGCGACGCATCGGGTCGTCTAGCTGGGCGGGGATAAATTTCTCTAGCCGGACAATCACTAGCCACTCGCCTACTCGCGTCGGTGCCCACAGTTGACCGGGTTGGCTAACTGAGAGCATTTGGGCAAGCGTTGGGTGAGGCACACTTAGCTCTACCGGTCCGATCATGCCGTCTGTTTGAGCTTCTGGACCTTGTGAGTAATCACGGGCCAATTCGGCAAAGGATTGTTCTCCCTCTAACACTCGAAAGTAAAGCTCTTGAGCGATTCCCAAATCTTGAGTACGAATCAGGGAGTAAATGACTCGGTCAAGCTGTCCTTTACGCGTCAAAAAATAGGATTCTAGCTTTGGACCCCAAGTCGCTTGCTTAAACTTCTCGACCCTCAACCCTCGGGTTGCTAAGGCTTCTAGCTGTTCCTGGGTCATGCCATAACGCCCTAACCACGCTTTTAACGCTTCTTCAGAATTAATCTGGTTTTGGGCGTAAAACTGTTCGCAAGCAGTGGTCTTCTCTTCGTCAGTGCAGGTGATGCGAGCGATCGCCTGTTCGATGAGAAGTTCCTGAAGAAACTGTGGCAGCATTTGGTAGCCTGCTAACAGCGACAGGAGTTCTTCAGCTTCAATAGAGCGATCCCCAACTTTTAGAACTACAGTCATTTCAGCAAGTCTCTTAGAGGTTTTGTCTTAGAGGGGGTATTCTAGAAATCTTGTTTCAGAGATCTAGGATCAATCTCAGTGCTTAGCTTGCCCAAAAGTTCATTCTGATTCTAAATCAGTGCCTAAAGGCGTTAGGAACACGTTAATAATCTCTACCTAAATTGCTCTTTCAAGCTAGCTGCTGATTAGCGTCTTGTAAGTATGAATAAGTAAGAAGTAGAGATAGCCTTACCTTTTCTAATACTTATTCTGACTATTTCTGACTTTGCTCCAACTACTGGAATTTCGGATGAGCTAGGCTAACCTAATCCTGACTAAACTCAAACACACTAGTTCCTCGTCGTATAAAAAATTGACAATCGCAACAGCTATACCTTAAGCAAACATCCTAAATATTGATTGATGGAGCTGGACAGAGCGAAACGAGCCTATCTGCACGTCAGATGGCTCTCCTGAGAATAGGGCAGATTTGCCTTTCTACCCAGTCCAGTTAATCATCAATTAATCTCATGATTCCGGAAGTTCAATTAACTGCTATAGAATTGATACCTGATTTATCTTGAGGTGCTTATGTCTGCTGTCTCGCCTTTGCCCTCACCTCAGGAAATTGCTGCGGAGGGGCTGAAGCCGGAAGAATACGAGGAAATTGTAGCTCGTCTAGGACGACACCCAAATCGCGCCGAACTGGGCATGTTTGGCGTGATGTGGTCAGAACACTGCTGCTACAAGAACTCACGACCCCTGCTCAAGCAATTTCCGACAGAAGGGCCGCGTATCTTGGTTGGTCCAGGTGAGAATGCAGGCGTAGTGGATTTAGGAAATGGACTGCAACTGGCCTTCAAGATCGAATCTCATAACCACCCTTCCGCTGTCGAGCCATTTCAAGGTGCTGCAACGGGGGTTGGCGGCATTCTCCGCGACATTTTTACGATGGGGGCACGTCCGATCGCCATCCTCAACTCACTCCGATTTGGCGATTTGGCAGACAGTAGAACCCGCAGACTCTTTTCAGGTGTGGTTTCGGGTATTGCTCATTATGGCAACTGCGTTGGAGTGCCAACGGTCGGCGGAGAGGTGTATTTTGACCCAGCCTATTCAGGCAATCCGCTCGTCAACGCAATGGCGCTGGGGCTAATGGAAACGGCTGAGATTGTCAAATCGGGTGCGTCGGGCGTTGGTAATCCGGTTCTCTATGTGGGTTCTACAACCGGGCGAGATGGCATGGGTGGAGCCAGCTTTGCCAGTGCTGAATTGAGTGACGAATCTGAAGCAGATCGCCCCGCTGTTCAAGTTGGCGATCCATTTTTGGAAAAATCTCTGATTGAAGCCTGCTTGGAGGCATTTAAGACTGGAGCAGTTGTCGCTGCTCAGGATATGGGTGCGGCTGGAATTACCTGCTCTACTTCAGAGATGGCGGCAAAAGGGGGGGTAGGCATTGAGCTTGACCTCGACCAAATTCCGGTTCGGGAAACGGGAATGGTGCCGTATGAATATTTGCTGTCTGAGTCTCAGGAGCGAATGCTGTTTGTTGCTCACAAAGGGCGAGAGCAGGAGCTAATTGAGATTTTTCAGCGCTGGGGACTCCAAGCTGTTGTGGCTGGAACTGTAATCGCTGAGCCGATTGTGCGGATTTTGTTTGAAGGGGAGGTCGCAGCTGAAATTCCGGCAACCGCTTTGGCAGACAATACGCCCATTTACCATCGAGAATTGCTGGCAGAGCCGCCAGATTATGCTCGTCAAGCCTGGATGTGGAGCGAGGCATCGCTGCCAGCTTGTTCAGTAGAGGGAATTGCGATCGCCAACCCATCTACAGCTCAAACCTCTCTAAGCTGGACCGAAGTTTTGTTTCAGCTACTAGAAGCGCCCACGATCGCCTCAAAGCGTTGGGTCTATCACCAGTACGATCACCAGGTACAAAACAACACCGTTCTCCTTCCTGGTGGTGCCGATGCTGCCGTTATCCGCATTCGCCCTCAAGAACCGCTAGAAGGGAGCAAAGCGATTCCTGAAAATGGCTCCTCATCCCTCCCCTCTCATCCTTCATCCTTCCAGACCGGTGTTGCTGCAACCGTAGATTGCAATGCCCGCTACGTCTACCTGCACCCCTATGAGGGGGCGAAAGCCGCCGTTGCTGAAGCAGCCCGAAATTTAAGCTGTGTAGGTGCAGAGCCGTTAGCGGTGACCGATAATCTCAACTTTGGTAGTCCTGAGAAGCCCATTGGCTATTGGCAGCTAGCTGAAGCCTGCCGGGGATTAGCCGAAGCCTGCCGCGAATTTGCTACCCCTGTAACCGGAGGAAATGTTTCGCTTTATAACGAAACGCTCGATTCAGAGGGCAAGCCTCAGGCGATTTATCCCACGCCTGTTGTCGGCATGGTAGGGCTCATTCCTGATCTGAGCAAAATTTGTGGACAGGGATGGCAGGCAGAAGGAGATTTGATCTATCTGTTGGGGGTACCTGTGAATTCAGATTCTGGGGTCACTCTGGGTGGTTCGGAATATCTGGCGGCAATTCACAATACCGTTGCAGGGATGCCACCTGCTGTAGATTTTGCGCTGGAGCGGCAGGTACAGACGGCTTGCCGGGAGGGAATTATTCAGGGGTGGGTGAAGTCAGCCCACGATTGCGCAGAAGGTGGGTTGGCGATCGCCCTTGCTGAGTCTTGCATCAGCGGTCGTCTTGGAGCCGACGTTCGCCTGTCTGTTGGTGATGCTGAAACTCTCCATCGCTGGGATACCCTGCTGTTTGGAGAAGGTGGCGCGAGAATTGTGATTTCTGTTTCAGCGATTCACAAAGCAGAGTGGGAATCCTATTTAACCAAGAACTTGGATCAGAATTGGCAGCAAATTGGGCAAGTCAGCGGAACAACTCTCCAGGTAATGGCGGACGGTTCCAACTTAATCAACGCTAGGATTGAGGAGATGGGCGATCGCTGGCTCAATGCTATCGAGCGGCGTTTAACCACCTGATCAGCTTCAGTAAAGGCTTCCGGGCAACGCAGCATGAGAGTTGTCATTTACTGGTAATGCAGACCTCCGGCATTGAGCTGGAAGAATCTTGGTGGGTAGAGTGTCAACGATACATACATTTCAACCCTTTTCTGCATCAATGTAAGCCCAACGAAACAGATATGAATGGTTAACTAAAAGCTGTTTACGTTACCGTTAATCTATGGGATTGTTAAGGAAACGTTAATTTGTAAACATTAATCCACTTCTTTACTACCGTGGGTAGTTACATCTCGTAGCATTTATTTAGTATTCAACAAAATTCGCTAACTCAACCAGGAGCCAAATCCTCGCATGATGCCTAATCCTGCTGATCGTCCATCTTCGGGTGAAGATTCTGACTTGTCCCTTGCTACTTCCGCTGGTTTGACCCGGCCAGACAAACCAGAAGAAGCCTGTGGCGTGTTTGGGGTTTATGCACCTGGTGAAGATGTTGCGAAGTTGACTTACTTTGGGCTGTACGCGCTCCAGCATCGTGGACAAGAATCTGCTGGAATTGCCACGTTTGAAGGCGATCGCGTGCATCTGCATAAGGATATGGGACTGGTTTCTCAAGTATTTAACGAAACCACTCTGGGCGATTTGCCTGGCGATTTGGCTGTAGGGCATACTCGCTACTCCACGACTGGCTCTAGTCGAGTTGTGAATGCTCAACCCGCCGTGGTGGAGACTCGGCTGGGTTCATTGGCGCTGGCTCATAACGGTAATTTGGTCAATACACCAGCCCTGCGAGAAGAGTTGCTGAGATCTAAGTTCAACCTGATCACCACGACCGACTCAGAAATGATTGCCTTTGCGATCGCTGAAGAGGTTAACGCGGGCAAAGATTGGCTAGAAGGCTCAATTAGTGCTTTTAACCGCTGTCAGGGAGCATTTAGCTTGGCGATCGCCACTCCAGACGGCATCATGGGTGTGCGCGACCCCAACGGCATTCGTCCACTGGTTATTGGCACCCTGAATGATCCTGAATCAGAGGCTCCTCAACGCTATGTTTTGTCTTCAGAAACCTGTGGGCTAGACATTATTGGCGCAGAATATTTGCGTGACGTTGAGCCAGGGGAACTAGTGTGGATCACCGAGCAAGGGCTAGCTTCTTTCCATTGGGCACCTAAGGTCAAGCGTAAGCTATGCATTTTTGAAATGATTTACTTTGCTCGCCCTGATAGCGTCGTAAATGATGAAAGCCTTTACAGCTATCGGTTGCGGTTGGGTAAACAACTGGCGATCGAATCTCCTGCTGATGTCGATATGATCCTGGGAGTGCCTGACTCTGGAATTCCGGCGGCGATCGGTTTTTCACAAGAATCCAAGATTCCCTACGCAGAAGGATTAATCAAAAACCGCTACGTCGGAAGAACCTTCATTCAGCCCACCCAGAGTATGAGAGAGTCTGGCATTCGGATGAAGCTGAATCCGCTCAAGGATGTGTTAGTCGGTAAGCGAATTCTAATCGTGGATGATTCGCTCGTTCGGGGTACCACTAGCCGCAAAATTGTGAAAGCGTTGCGTGAAGCTGGGGCGATCGAAGTTCACATGCGAATTTCTTCCCCACCCGTGACTCATCCTTGCTTTTATGGCATCGATACAGATAGCCAGGATCAATTGATTGCTGCAACCAAATCAGTAGAGGAAATTCGTGAGCAGATTGGTGTAGATTCCCTAGCCTATCTGACCTGGGATGGAATGTTAGAAGCGACCGAGCAAGACAAGGAAAGCTTTTGCTCAGCTTGCTTTACAGGTGACTATCCCGTGCAGATTCCAGAGATGGTCAAGCGATCGAAGTTGATGCTAGAGAAGAATGTTCCGGCAGAGCAGCCTGTTTTGCCTGAGAAAGCAATTCCGGCTTCAACTTCGGTGTAGGGCAGCTTTTGCATTACCGCTGTAGCCGTACAGGTTAGGACAAAGAAGGGAGGGCACCCCGCTGCGCGGGGTGCCCTCCCTTCTTTGGTAAGTGGGTATGACTGGCACTATAAAAAAGGGACAACATTACATTTAGATGTTGTCCCTACAAAAATAACCCTACGTTGAAGCGTCTCTAAGAAGGAACGCTGGCTAAAATCGGCTCCATGTGAATCGGCGCACCAGGTGCGTACATCTTGGCCACATAATCGGCAATCATGCGATCGGTGTTAAACACAGGTGCATTTGTGCGAATTGAAGCTTTCATCATCTGCACCCAGCCATGCGGAACGCCGTTCTCATCCTGGTCATAGTAGAGCGGTACGATTTCCTGCTCCATCAGCTGATACAGAGATTCAGAATCGATTTGATCCTGCAAATCTTGGTCGCTGGTGTGAGCGTCTTCGCCGATCGCCCATCCATTAATGCCCTTACCGTTTGCGTCTACCTGGTAGCCTTCACACCACCAGCCGTCTAACACGCTGCAATTGATGCCGCCGTTAAAGCAAACTTTCTGACCGCTGGTGCCTGATGCTTCTAGTGGACGACGAGGATTGTTGAGCCAGACATCGACTCCCTGTACCAGCTTTTGGGCGGTGAAGATATCGTAGTCTTCCACAAACGCAACTCGGTTTTGCAAGGCAGGATGTTTGCACCATTCCATCAGTCGTTGAATGATGCGTTTGCCTTCCTCATCGGCAGGATGTGCCTTGCCCGAAAAGACAATTTGAATGGGGCGCTCTGGGTTGCCAAATAGGCGAATTGCCCGCTCAAAGTCGCGCAGTAGTAAGGCTCCACGCTTGTAGGGGCTAAATCGACGGGCAAAGCCAATTGTCAGTACTTTGGGATCAAGTAGTTGATCGGTTGCCTGAATCAGTCCCTGATCTTCACCCCGTAGTTGCCGTGCGTGTTTGATCTTGAAGCGGGTATGGGCAACCAGACGGTCTTTGAGAATCTGGTGGCGATGCCACAATTCCTCATCCGGCACCTGATCTACCTTTGCCCACATTTGTGGGTCGACGACATGGCTAGACCAGTCTTCTCCCATGTATTGGGCGTAGAGGTCAGCCAGCAAGGGGGCTGTCCAGGTGCGCGCATGAACGCCGTTTGTGATGTGACCAATCGGAACTTTGTCTTCAGGGCGATCGGGATAGAGAATCGTCCACATCTTGCGCGATACCTGACCATGCAATTCGCTTACGCCATTGGCAGCACGGGTCAGACGCAGTGCTAGAACGGTCATGCCAAACGGTTCCCAGGGATCGCCTAAACGCCGTGCGCCCAGTGCCAGGAACTGTTCACGGGAAAGCCCTAGTTCTTGCCAGTAGTGAGCAAAGTAGGAATCGATCAGGTCAGCAGAGAATACGTCATGCCCCGCAGGAACGGGCGTATGAGTGGTGAAGATGGAGCGATCGCGTACCGACGCTTCTACGTCGTAGAAGGATTTGCCCGTACGCTGAATTTCCAGCTTTGCCACTTCCAGCAAGCAAAAAGCAGCGTGTCCTTCATTCAAGTGATAAACCGAAGGCTCGATTCCCAGAGCTTGTAGTGCCCGGACACCGCCGATCCCCAGTAGCACTTCTTGGGCGATCCGGGTTTCCTGGTTGCCACCATAGAGGTGTCCAGTAAGCCAGCGATCAATCGGATCATTGTCTTCTCGGTCCGTATCTAACAGGTAAAGGCTGACGCGCCCCACCTGCACCCGCCAAATTTGCGCTCTAACGAGTCGCTGGCGAACCTGTAGCTCAATCGTGATGGCTGATCCCTGGTCATTGAGCATTAGCTCCAGGGGCAGTTTCTCAAACTGGTTATCTACGTAATAGTCTTCCTGCCAACCGCTGCGGCTCAGCCGTTGCCGAAAGTAGCCCTGACGATAAAGCAGCCCTAATCCTACCAGTGGTACGCCCAGGTCAGCGGCTGATTTGAGGTGATCCCCAGCCAGAATGCCTAGACCGCCTGAGTAGATGGGCAGCGACTCATGCAGCCCAAACTCGGCGCAAAAATAGGCTACGGGATGTTCTTGAGAAATCTGGGGCGCGACTCGATTAGCCCAGGTGTTGCGCTCTGACATGTATTGGTCAAGCTGAGCAGCCAGGATTTGCAGTCGCTTGAGATAGGTAGGGTCTTCAGCAACTTGGGTGAGGCGATCGTAGGAAACGGTTTCTAGCAGAGCAACGGGGTTATGACCGCAACGCTGCCATTCCTCTGGGTCGATGTTTTGAAATAGGGAGATTCGATCGCTTGTCCAGCTCCACCAATAGTTGTAAGCCAAATCCGCTAAGCGTTTGAGGGGAAGCGGTAATCTTGCGCCTAATCTGTTAGCAGGCGTTACAGAACTGTCGTTCACCATATCTTTTTTGCTCTCAATACTCTCTGTGCTTCGTTAGACTTCTCTCATCAGAACTGGATTGTGTGATTCAGGCTGGTTATTTGGTACGACTTGAACTAGTTTTGCGATCGCCAAGTAACCTAATTTATTTAGCGCTGAATCAAAACCCTGATGAGTCAAAACGCACTGCAATGAAGTCTACCTACAGGCTGACAGGATTTTGCTTAAAAAGAAGTTTTTTTTACACTCTTTACGGTTTTGCAGACTACAAACTGACTTGATCCTGAATTACTTTTTCAATCTGCAAAGTTTTGAACGCTTTTTTAACTAATCATTACTCAAGCTGAAGGGCAGGCTACAAGGCGCAGAAAGTAGGTTGGTGACCTTCAATTTACTTGAGGCTATAGTTAGGTTTTATACTTCAAAGCTTTGGGTGTATGACACAACCCAACTTGCATCTTGCTAAGCAGGGGAATGAGCAGGCGATCGCCACTTTCATTGAAAAAGCGCTTCAGACTGAAGCGATCGCCACAAAAGTAAGCCTGACGGATGGCTGTCTGCGAATCAGGCTAGGGGCGGCTGAGCTTCCTGATCAGGCAACTTGTCTCAAACAGATCTATCGCGCCTTGCTGCATTTACAGATTCCGCTGGTCAAGTCAGTTCAGGTTTATGCCTGCCAGCAAGACCAGCTTCCGGTGTGGGCTGACCAGTGTTCTGCCAATCGGCTAGGTCTGCTCAAGGGATTAGCAAAACAGGGCGATGAAGAGGCGATCGCCGCTCTGCTCAGCCGTGCTTTAGCTCACCAAA
Source organism: Leptolyngbya sp. FACHB-671 (assembly GCF_014695745.1). Taxonomy (NCBI): domain Bacteria; kingdom Bacillati; phylum Cyanobacteriota; class Cyanophyceae; order Leptolyngbyales; family Leptolyngbyaceae; genus Leptolyngbya; species Leptolyngbya sp. FACHB-671. The sequence goes on from NZ_JACJOV010000152.1 coordinate 62,948, forward strand.
CGGTTGAAATCAAAGCTCAGCTACAAAATGCTCATCTATCCGTTTATTTAAGTTCTGACCAAACTCCCAATCAAAGAGCTGCAGTAACGCTGATTGAGCGAGAATTAGCCGGATTCAGCACAAATTTGATTGCAGACGTTCAGGTTTTTGGAAAACGGACTAAATCAGATTCTCCAGACTGGACTGAGGAGTTTTCGCGGCAGGTACCCGCAGAGGGAGTAGTCAATCCGCCCGCAACAGAAGCGATCCCCGTTTCAAATCTGCTCAAGTCCAGGGCTGGTCAGCCCCTTTCTGCTCAACAGCCTGCCCAACCCCCGATGGAGTGGACGTTCAAGTTTAACTATCTCAAGCTGGGGTTCGTTTCAGCTCTGGCATTCTATGGGCTGTTTAGCGCTTCAGACTACACGGTTGATGGCTTTCTGATAGCTAACAACGGCATCATGATGTTTATGCATGGGGTCAACCTGATTTTTCATGAAGCGGGGCACGTTCTGTTCAGTCCCTTTGGGTGGTTCATTTACGTTTTAGGGGGATCGCTGATGCAGATTTTGGTACCTGCGGGCATCTGCGGCTATTTTTTCTATACGCAACAGCGCTATGCCAGTGCGATCGCCCTTTGCTGGGCTGGAGAAAATTTCTGGGATGTCTCCATCTACATCAAAGATGCTCAAGATCGAATTTTGCCGCTGCTGGGCGGTGAAATCAGCTATCACGACTGGCACTACCTGCTATTGCACACGAGTTCTTTGGCTAAAGCACAGCCTTTCGGCAACTTTGTTTACACCATTGGCATTTTGATTTACGCCTTTGCGGTTTTTGCTGGGGTTTACTATGCCCAGATTGATCAAAAGGCTGAGACGGCATCTGGGAAATAACCTTGGGATCATCTCTTCTGCTTTGCTTGGTTCCTGCCCCAGAGCGTCCTATAGTGGAGTTGCTGCTAATTCTTAAACAATCCGTGAAACCGATTACTCTGCTTGGCTCCACTGGCTCTATCGGCACCCAAACCCTGGATATTGTGGCTGAATATCCCGATCAGTTTCAGATTGTCGGATTGGCAGCCAGACGGAATGTTGAACTGCTGGCTCAGCAAATTCGTCAGTTTCGTCCCCAAATTGCAGCGATCTGTGACACCACTCAGTTGGGCGCTTTGCAGGAGGCGATCGCCGATCTTGATTACAAACCGATTCTGCTGGCAGGCGAAGCCGGTGTAACTGAAGTCGCTCGCTACGGCAACTCAGAAGCCGTTGTGACCGGGATTGTAGGTTGTGCCGGACTTTTACCAACAATTGCGGCGATCGAAGCCGGAAAAGATATTGCCTTAGCCAACAAAGAAACCTTGATCGCAGGTGGTCCGGTCGTCCTGCCGCTGGTTGAGAAACACGGGATCAAACTGTTGCCTGCCGATTCAGAGCATTCTGCAATCTTTCAATGCCTGCAAGGAGTTCCGGCAGGAGGGTTGCGCCGAATTCTGCTCACTGCCTCTGGTGGTGCGTTTCGAGACTTGCCTGTGGAAAAGTTGGCAACTGTTAAAGTTGCTGATGCGCTAAAGCACCCTAACTGGACAATGGGGCAAAAAATTACCATTGACTCCGCCACCCTGATGAATAAGGGATTGGAGGTGATTGAGGCACATTTTCTGTTTGGGCTGGATTATGACCATATTGAGATTGTGATCCATCCGCAAAGTATCATTCACTCACTGATTGAGCTAGAAGATACATCCGTGCTGGCGCAGCTTGGTTTGCCTGACATGCGGTTGCCCTTACTGTATGCCCTTTCTTACCCAGAGCGAGTTTCGACGGATTGGGAACGATTGGATCTGGTCAAAGCTGGGAATCTGACATTTCGAGAGCCTGACCATCAGAAATATCCCTGCATGCGGTTGGCGTATGCAGCAGGTCGAGCCGGGGGATCAATGCCTGCCGTTCTCAATGCTGCAAATGAACAGGCTGTTGCGCTGTTTTTAGAGGAAAGAATTCAGTTTCTCGATATTCCTCGGCTAATTGAGCAGGTGTGCGATCGCCATCAATCTGACAATCACGCTTCTCCTTCCCTGGAGGACATCATTGCGGCTGACCAGTGGGCCAGGCAGGCGGTGTTGGAGTTTTGCCAGAAACTGGATAAGGGCGATCGGGCGATCGCCGTTTAGACCTAATTTTATTAAGCTCTGCAAACATCTTCTGAGATGTTTGAGCGTTGAAGCTCTACTCAATTAACCCAGCAGGGGGCGTGATCTCAATTCGTCTCTGCTGCAAATCCACGACAGGCACAATTTCCTCAACAAATGGAATCAGCTTTTTAGAGCCGGATTCACTGAGCTCTACTTCTAACAAATCATTGCCTGCTGCAAATACGTCTACAACGGTGCCAACCAAAGCCTGGGTTGCCTGGTCAAAGACCTTTAGACCCAACAGATCGGAGACATGAAATTCACCCTCTTCTAAAGGGGGGCGATCGCTCTCTGGCACCAGCAGGCGGCAATTTTTTAGTGCTTCAGCCTGGGTGCGATCGCTAACTCCCTCAAACCGCAGCACATACAGCCCTTTACCGTTGAGATAGCGTCCTGACAATAGCTCAATTTGCTCTGGCTCTGTTGCCTCTGGTCGTAGCAGCCAGCGCAGCCCAGGTACCTCAAATCGCTCTGGAAAATCTGAGTTTGGATAAACCCGAACTTCCCCTTTTAATCCTTGTACGCCAACAATTTTACCGACTTCCAACCAGCTTGTATCAGCCATCAACCCACCACCAAATTAGCCACCCGCTTACTTGATTGTAGGCTCGACTGCCGATAGGTTTGCTCTGTCACCTCTGCTAGTCGTTGCATGGCTGTTACCAGTTCTTGATCGGTGGCAGTCAGGCTGATGCGGAAGCATTGTTGCGTGTGGCTCCAATCCTCCCGAATGCCTGGGAAGAAGGGGCTACCTGGAACGACTAAAACACCCTTTTGCTTTAGCAGTTCGTAAAATTCCCAATCGGTGATGGGCAAATCTTGGAGCCAGAGCCAGCCAAAAATCGAGCCTTCGCCGCGATGCAAAAACCAGGGCACATCAGGCATTACGTCTTGTAGAGTTGACTCCAGGACGGCAAACTTTGCCTGATAGTGAGGACGAATCACTCGTGTTGAGATGTCTGCCAGTTGTCCAGAGCGAATTGCGTGAGCGGCGATCGCCTGCCCATAACGTGAAGAATGTAAGCAAAGATTAGTCTGAAAAGATTCTAGCGCCTGAATCACCTGCTCATCGCCTAGGGCAATCCCTACCCGCTCACCCGGAAGCCCCGCCTTTGACAAACTAGTGCAGTGAACAATGTTGTCTCCAAAGATAGGAGTCATCTCCGTAAAGTTGAGTGACGGGAAAGGTGGCGCATAGGCGGAATCAACTAGTACAGGGACATTATAGGTACTAGCCATTGCCGCAATTCGTCTCACCTCATCGTCTGACAACACATTGCCTGTTGGGTTACACGGACGCGAAAACAGCACGAATCCGGTCTTTTCGTTGATTTCTAGTTGGCTAAAGTCAGGGCGATATTTAAACCAATGCCCCTTTGCATCCATCTCAATGGCTGGCTTGTAAGCTTTTACCGCTTCTGGTGTGAGCGAGATGCCGCCATATCCGGTGTAGTCAGGACTCAGCGGCAAAACCATTTGCTTAAGTTCGCCGTCAGTAGTGTAGCCGCCCAGTGCATTCGCAGCGTAGAAGTAGAGGGCTTGACTACCGGGGGTGATGAGAATGTTGCGATCGCTCAAATTCAGCCCAAACCGCTGATTAAAATCTTGGAGTACTGCCTCAATTAAAGGACGGTAGCCCTGGCTTGCACCATAGCGACAGACCACTTCCCCATATTCCGCACTACTCAAAAGCTTGGCAGTACAATCGCGCCACATCTGCTCAACCTCCGGCAAAATTACCGGATTGCCAGCGCTCAAATTAATAAAATCTTTGCCTGCCCGGGCTGCCTCGACGATATCCTTCATCACTGCGCGAACGCCGCTCAGGTGAGACATCTGATTGCCAAATCGAGTAAGGGCAGGCTTCATAGGAAGTTAGGACTAAAAGCTAAGGGGATGCAAATGGGTGCTGTGCAAAAATGCTGTGCAGATTTACAGGCAAGAATAGTAAGGAAAGTCTAAGCCCCATTCTCAAAAATCGCAACTTTAAAGCGGTGTAGTGCTGCTCATCTAAGCTATACCAATTCTCAGTTTCGAGCGGCGGAACTAGCCCTACACAACCTGTTGAGACGGCAGGCAAGATGAAGAGAAAAGAGTAAACATAGTGGAAAAAAATATGCCAGGACGCTTAAATATCACCATTGTTTGTTTGCATATCAGTGCAGCTCTTTATGTACTGCTAGGAATTGGCTTGGGATTTTTCTTTGCTTTCGTTTCAGTACAATCCATAGCACCTGACCCTTCCCTAACATCCGTGCAGCCTTTGGGAATTTTTCTGGGTGTGTTTACCTTGATTTTTTCTTTATTGCTTGCAGTAGGGGTAGAAGTGGTCGTTTGGGGTTTGAGAAAACTCAAGTACTGGGCTTGGATTGCTGGTATCGTCATTTGTGCCCTGTATATTACAAGCGCTTTTGTAGTTTTGGGTGGATTAGGGCTGTGGGGCTTGCTCGATTCAGAAACTCAGGCTGCTTTCCGTGCCGCCAAACAATAGCGCAGGCTTAGGAAACCGCAGTGTTGCGACTTCGGGTAATTTCTACTGCGATTCTGCCGTCAAAGTCTGGAATTGGTGCAGTTACTTTGGTGACCCGAACTCGAACTTTCTCAACGCCTGATTCTAGAATTAGCGTGGCGATCGCCCCTGCTAGTTTCTCAATCAGGGCAAATCTCTCGGTTTTGATCAACTTTTGAACTTCAAGGACGGCTGAGCGGTAATCGTAAGTGTCTTCAATGCGATCGCTCTCCGCCGCCTTCGTCAAGTCAAACCACACCGTCAGGTCAACTTCAAACCACTGCCCCAATACCTGCTCTTCGGGCAGCAGCCCAATATGTCCAAAAGCCCGAATTCCAGTTACTTGAATAGAGTCCATTATTAACTACGCTGCGATTCATGAAAATGGCAACTTCAAAGGATTACTTGACCCGTTCGGCTCAAAGGCTATGTTGGGCTGCGCTGCTACATGACGCTGACTGAGTAAGCACGAATAGCTGCGTCTACAGTCGCAATCGTCAAACCATTCTGTAATGCCTGACAGATTAACATCCTATTAAACGGATCACGATGTAATGGCGGTAGGTTAGCCAGTTGCGCCACACTGCTTTCGTCGAGAGCAAGACTGGTAATCTGATGAAGATTTCGTTGTTTAGGTAAATACATTCCGGGATGCTCCGGCAGAGGCAGTTTACCCAACTGGTACTTAACAATTGCTTCCCAAACTGAAACTGCACTCAAATAGACTTCGTTGTCCGGTGTACGAATGGTATCCCGAATATCGGTTGACAATCGGGTATCACCGATAATGAACCACAGGAAAATATGCGTGTCTAACAGAACTTTCATTTACCCTCGAATGCACTTAAAATCTCCTCTGGTAAGGGCGAATCAAAATCATCGGGAACTATAAATTTTCCGGCACACAGTCCAAACGGTCGTAGTTGCTTATTGTTGGATACAGCAGGTCTAGCTTCAGCGTCTAACTTATCAGAGTGGTAGTTAGATGCTACTTCAACTATTACCTTACTGTTCTGTTCAAGTTCTTCGGACGTATTAATATACTCCTCAACTCTCAGTACAATAAGGCTACTATAAGCTCTAAGTTGAGTAACTAAAATCGACAATTCTAAGCCATTCTCAAAGTATTCTTCTACGTCACGGATAGAGATAGAAATTGCATTCTTGGCACCGTTTTGAATTTGTTTGAGGTCTGAGATTGAGAAGAAATTTGTAAAAACATCAACAATTTGAGAGAGCAGCAGGAAACCTGAAACGATTCTCTCAAGATCCGCTTCATATTCACCAGTTCTACCTTCGTTTATACGGGAGAGACTAAGAAATAAACAGGAATATGCTATAGAATGATTGGTTAAATGATTGAGTAATTTGATCAGATTGATTGCCTCAGGGATGTGCTTGTAGTGATTCCACACACCGAACCAAGAGTTAGTTAATTGGTCAAAGGCATCATACTTTTCCTGATATGTTTTGGAGTTACTCTTGGTTTGTTGTAGAAAAAACTCTGTTTCTTCAATAAGATTTTTGATCAGGGTTTGATCTGAACTTACAAGAATATCGTCGAGGTGTTGCTTTAGGTACTGAATATCCTCTAAAACAACTTGACTGAGAGTACTATCAACTCCTTCCATTTGAATATTATTCATAGCAGACACTTCCTAAGCATTAAAAGAGCTGATGAACTATTCCTGCATTGTAGTTGTTGTGCTAAGACACTACAGATCCTGGTGGGTGAAAGGTTTTGCGTTTGCACCAGAATAGGTTGCCACGATATGCCCGTCACCTTTGATTTGATATTTGTAGGTGACAAGTCCTTCTAGCCCAACGGGACCACGCGGCGGCATTTTTTGGGTGCTGATGCCTACTTCTGCCCCAAAGCCGTAGCGAAAGCCATCAGCAAAGCGAGTTGAGCAATTTTGAAATACGCCTGCTGCATCGACTTGGGCAACGAAGGTTGCGGCGGTTGTGTCGTCTTCGGTGACGATCGCCTCTGTATGACGAGAGCCGTAGGTGTTGATATGGGCGATCGCCTCATCCAAAGAATCCACCACTTTAATCGACAAAATCAGATCACTGTACTCAGTTGACCAATCTGCTTCAGTTGCGACTGCCATCTCTACAATTCTGCGGCTAGATTCATCTCCTCGTAACTCTACTTGCTTGGCTTGAAGCGCTTGAGCAACTTCTGGGAGAAAATCTGGAGCGATCGCCTGATGAACCAAAAGCGTTTCGATCGCGTTGCAGGCAGACGGGTAGCCGACTTTTGCATCAATGGCGACCGCCACTGCCTTTTGAATATCAGCGGCTTTGTCTACATACAAATGACAAATGCCGTCCGCGTGTCCTAGCACTGGAATTCGAGTATTTTCCTGGACAAAGCGCACAAACGAGTTTGAGCCTCTGGGAATGATCAGGTCAACGTATTGGTCAAGCCGTAATAGTTCCAGAGTTTCTTCGCGGGTCGTGAGCAACCGAACGACCGCCGGATCAACTCCTGCCTGAGTTAGCCCATTGTGAATCGCTTGGGTGAGTGCAGTGCAAGACCGCACCGCTTCTTTGCCGCCTTTGAGAATTACCCCGTTTCCAGACTTGATTGCCAACGTCGCAATTTGTACCAGCGCATCGGGGCGCGATTCAAAAATTACGCCTAACACACCTACCGGACAAGCGACTCGCTGCATCACCAGCCCATCATCCAATTCTCGGTGAATCTCTACCTTGCCAACAGGATCAGGTAGCTTCCCTACATCGCGGACTCCGGCGATCGCCCCCTGAAGCTTACTCGCATCCAGCTTCAGCCGTCCATATAGCGGTTTTGCCAACCCTTCTGCCAGAGCCGCTTCACAGTCTCCCTGGTTTGCTGCCAAAATTTCTGGAGCAGATGCTTCGAGGGCTTGGGCGATCGCCTCAATAGCTCGGTTACGGGCATCAGTTGGCAAAACTGCCAGCTTGCGTGCCGCCTCACGGGTTTGCTGAGCCAGGGCAGTCAAGGAAACGGAAGCTACTTGGGAAGCTGTCATGGTTTAAAGGGCGGGATATTTTAAGCTGCGACTATTTCTATCCTAAACTTTTGCGGATTCGCCGCTGAAGGGATTGAATCTAAAGTTACGTTCAACTGAAGCTCTCCAACAGCCACAGCGAACGAACTCTCCTCCTCAGCAATTTTTGACAATCGTTTGGGAACCCCTCCGTAGAGGTAAGCATTGCTTGCCTCTTTTTTATGGGCACTTCTTTACAGTTACTTCCTACAGCTTAAATACGTCTTTATCCCTCATTCCTCATTCCTTCCCGCGCCCACTCCCTTACCGATCGTCGCAGTGCCAACCTTCCAGCATTTCGATGAGCTTCAATGATTTGAGGTAGCTTCTGGATTTCTAGCATGGGAAAAACCAGACTGCGTTCTGCTTCTACATACTGATCGGATTGCAGATGATAGATTTTGAGCGCTCCGTTGTCGTAGCACCAAAGTTCTGGAACGCCTAACCGAGCATAGATAGGAAAGCGATCGAGCGATTTGCTGGTGATGTCGATTTCCAACGCCAGGTCGGGTGGTGGGTCTTGGTTCAGGTCAAAGTTGAGCTTGCCGCGAACTAGAGCCTCATTTTGAAAGTAGAAACAGTTATCGGGTTCAAGGCCTGCTTGCTTGATTTCTCGTTGCCAGGTTGTAGAACCGTAACTTTCGTAGTCGATCTCTAAGGTTTCAGCAATATCTTTTACTGCATCACCGATCGTTTCCTTAAAGTATTCGTGTTCTGGTAGGGGGGTCATAATTTCCAGGGTGCCTCGGTCGTAGGCAATTCGGGCAGAGCGGCGATCGCCCAAATCCTTCAGCAAATTCTCAAACTGCTGCCAGCTAATGTTGTGAAGCACGACTCGATCGGCGCGGTTGAGTGTGACTGCCATAGGAACACCTCTCTGAGAATTCTTAGATGGTAGTGCGATCGCCCCTGCTCATCCTGACTAATCTGGAAATTCTGCTGCGGTCGGTTCTCGACGAGGAACGCCATTTAAGTCGTGTCGCAGATTCGCCAGAGATTCGTAAACCACTTTGCGAACGCGATTGATTCCGCCTAGCGGTTTGTGTTCTGGGATGGAATGCCAAGGGGTATATGAGAGATTCTCACAAAATTCCATCTGTTCAGGGGAGTCAAAGGTTTGGGGTGGAATTCTTAAGGTTGCGACTTTTCGATAAGGCGAAAGGGATTCATCCCATTCAATCGTTGGATCTTCAATTGGCATCTTCACCGGATCAGTTTGAAGCTGTACCAAAAAGTCGAAGGTTGCCTCCTGGTTTGCCAGGTGTTTCACCATGACTTCGTGCAGATAATGCATTGAGCTGCGATCGCCCTCTGGCGCATTCTCTACATTTGTGGGTTTGACTGAAAACCGAGCAGCTTTGGAGCCGAACTGATAGGGCACCATACTCCAATATTGAATCGTCAGCGGATTGGGAATTTTCTTTTTGTTGATCGCTCTGGAGATGCCAAACTCATGCAAACGCCACTTTAGCGGATTGATGCCATTGAAGAAGAAGCGAATAATCTGTTTCTCTCCTTGCTTCCGCAGGTTAAACAGTTCTAGATAATCCTGAGCATTGCGAATTGCAAAAACCGGATGATTCACTAGGGTAAAGTCCTGGGTTTGCTCGTGTTTTTCCGCTTCTAGTACCTTCTCACCTTCTACACCTAGTAGCTTAATAGCAATTCCACGAGTGTCGCCTTTGGCGTCAGGTTGGGGCTGTCTGGCTCCGTTAGACAGGCGCACCCAGGCAGGATAGCGTCGTGGTTCCTTAAAAATGCCAACTCGCAACTCATCAGGCAAACCATCCGCTACGATGAATTCTGCTTTGACACAGCCGTGATGTTTGGCATGAGCATCCCGTTTTGCTGGACGCAAATTTGCTGGATAGTCTTGCTCAAGCAACTTCAAACTGATCAGTTCAATTTCTCGAATCAACTCCGCCTCGTTTGCGGGCGGATATTCCTTGCCTAGTTCGAGTTGGTTTTGCATGGTTTTTAGGGGAATTGGGGGTTAGGGGTGAAAAGCAAAATCCAGGACTTGTGCAAGCCCTAAAACCAATGTCCTAACAGAGTAAGGGAAGCTATTGGCTCACTTTTTAGGGTGAGCAGTTTGATCAGTTTGCTGTAGTTGCAGTTTTCTGTTGGCTTTAACTGAACCAACTTTGGGGCTGTGAAACTCTTGCAGCGAAACTCGTACAATATTGAGGAGCGTTATTAGAGAGTGTTTGACTTTAACTGACGCTAGCTAGCTTCTTTAATATTTTTAACTCGCTGCAAAGGCGTTATTTTGGCTGAGAATCATGCAAGAGTTTTTGAACAACATTTCCCGCTATCCTCGCTTTCTGATTACGATATCGCTGGGCATCTTGCTGACGCTGGTTAGCCCATTGCTGCCTTTGTTTAAGCGCCCCTCAACGGCGATCGCCACCAGCATTTTCCTCGTAGCAGCACTAACCTTCGTGGGTTTCACTCTACGCGCTATGTTGGGGTTAGGTTAGGGGCTAGGTGCTTTAAAGGTTGGATTTTCCGTGCGCTAAGGTACGAAAAATCAACCCGATTCCCCTTTGTAAACGCTAGAGAAAAGTTTTATGGCTACCAGTCGTCGTGTTGCCCGTGTTTCTGAATTGATCAAGCGAGAGGTTAGCCAGTTGCTAATGTCTGGCATTAAAGATGATCGTGTTGGAGCGGGCATGGTGAGTGTCACTGATGTGGATGTATCAGGTGATTTGCAACACGCCAAGATTTTTGTCAGCATCTATGGCACCGATGAAGCCAGAGCTGCGACGATGGCGGGGTTGAAATCTGCAACTGGATTCGTTCGCGGTGAGTTAGGTCACCGAATGCGGCTGCGTCGAACTCCAGAGGTTATCTTCGTTGAAGATCGTTCGCTTGAGCGCGGCACCCAGGTATTATCGCTACTGAATCGACTGAGCCAAGAACGCAAGGATTCCCCCTTAAACGAGGAACTGGCTGAGGATGCTGCGGTTGAAAGTAGCATCGCTGAGGACGATTTTGATGAGGATGATTTTGACGAAGATGACTTTGATGAGGATGATTTTGACGAAGAAGTGAATGAAGATGGCATGGGAGCTAAGCAGTAAACGTGTCTACCTTGCCCGATTGGGAAACTTTGTCTTTGCCAGAATGGGTGGCTCAGATGGTGGTAGTTCGCGCTTCTGGGCACCTGTTTGACCATCAGATTCGCTATCCTGCATGGGAGTCTCCAGCAGCAACTTTGCGTCACTGGCTAGAAGATTTGGCAGTGGGTGGGGTGATTTTGCTGGGGGGCAGTGCGGCGGAGGTGGGATTGCGATCGCACCAGCTTCAAGAGTGGGCTAGAATTCCGCTGCTGATCGCGGCAGACATTGAGGAAGGCGTAGGGCAGCGATTTGCTGGAGCGACCTGGTTTCCGCCACCATTCGCGCTTGCTGCGATCGCTCAACAGGATCTCGCCAAAGCTGAACAGTATGCTGAGCAAATGGGCGCATTCACGGCTGAAGAGGCACTTGCGATTGGCATTAACTGGGTGCTGGCTCCGGTAGTGGATGTGAACAACAACCCTCAGAATCCAGTAATTAATGTGCGGGCTTTTGGGGAAACGCCAGATGTCGTGAGTCGGCTATCAACTGCGTTTATCCGAGGGGCAAAGCAGCATCCAGTTCTAACCGCTGCCAAACATTTCCCCGGACATGGTGATACAGCGACGGATTCTCACCTGGAGTTGCCCATTCTCACGCACGCTCAAAAGCGATTGGCTGAGGTAGAGTTACCGCCGTTTGAGCAGGCGATCGCCGCTGGAGTGGATGCGGTGATGAGCGCTCATCTACAAATTCCGGCGTTGGATGAGAAATATCCAGCCACGCTGTCTTATCGAATTTTGACAGAGGAGTTGCGGCAGCGATTGAGCTTTGGCGGACTGATTGTCACGGATGCGCTGATCATGGGAGCGATCGCCAACGGCTATGGAGCAAATGAAGCGCCCGTGTTAGCCGTTGAAGCTGGGGCAGATATTCTCCTGATGCCGATTGATCCAGCCGGTGCAATTCAGGCAATCTGTGAGGCAGTTGAATCAGGGCGAATTGCTCCAGAGCGAATTCAGGCTTCGGTTGAGCGGATCTGGCAAGCAAAGCAAAAGGTGTGCGCTCCAGATTTGCAGGGCAGTACTTCTCACGCTTGGGAACAAGTTTCACCACCGCCAGTTCAGCTTGAGCGGCTAGCCCAGCCAGAGGCGATCGCCTCTGTTGCTCAAATTCTACGAGACTCGATGCAGGTTCACCATCCAGCTAACGCTCGCCTCCGGTCTACTCAAACTGGGGAACTGAGAAATCTGATTTTGGTGGATGATGCTCTAGAGCGCGATTTCCTGGGAAAACACACGCCGGCGATCGCTCTTCCGCAATCACGAGGATACCGAACTGAAATTGTTGACTGCTACACCCTCCCGCCAATGTTGGACCGGAGTACGCCACCCTGTCCAACGCTATTGCAACTGTTCATTCGGGGAAATCCATTTCGCGGCAGTGCAGGGCAGACGCAGACTGCTCAAGATTGGTTTCAATTCTTAGTTAAAACTGATCAACTGCAAGCCCTAGTAGTTTATGGGAGTCCCTATATTCTGGAGCAGTTTGTTTCGGTGTTACCCCCCGATGTTTCGTATGTCTTTACCTATGGGCAGATGCCGTCGGCCCAGGGGATCGCTCTGCAGCAGTATTTTGATGGTGAAACGCTCTAAGCCTTGAATAACTTGAGGTGGAAGCAGAAGTACCCCTAATATGTTTTTTTAGAAAAGCAGGAAATCAGATCTGTTCCTAAAAATTGTCCAGAAAGGTAAACGAATTCATGCGGGTACAAACTCCCCCAAAGCAACTAGCAGTCAAGCGATCGCCAACTGCCTTAACCGCCAAAATTGCCTTTGTCGGCTTGACTTTTACTTACTTGCTAGCCTATGCACTGGCGGGACAAATGATGATTGAACCTGAACCCGAAGCAGTCATCCACCCAATCGAATCTTCTGCACCGTAGCTTGAGTAGAGACGCAGCAAATACGTCTCTACCTCATTGTCTTTGAACCCTCTTATCGACCAATTTCCGCACGGTACTCTGGGCAATAGGTGTTGATGGCAGCTACATTGACCGCCGCATCGAAAGAAGCAGGCAAGCCCCCCTCGAGTTGAAGCTGCCGAACTTCCTGGAGACTAGAACCTTCGTCCATGACGACGCACACCGTCGCACCATAGTTTGCAACTTCTTGACGGTTTGTTTTGGACGCAAACTCAATAGCGTTAGGGCTAGCAACACTCAGAAACGCCTGCCAAAATTCTTCCCCTTCCTCGGTTAAAGATAGTCGGGTAGCAGTTTCAGTTGGGCAGTAGTCTGCCAAAATCCGCACTTCGCCAGTCTCTTCGTCGATAAAGGTAAGACCTGACAGGGTGTTTAACTCACAAACGCCAAGGAAACCTGTCACAGGTACAACCTGCACTTCATCCTCATCGTCTGAATCTTGGGCGATCGCAGGTTGAGGCAGTCCCGCCAGCGGCAGCAACATCGACCCCATTAGCACAAGTGAATAAGCGATTTTCAGCATTGACAACACCAGAACTTTCTCTGTCTCAGGATAACTACTGAAATGGTTATGTTCCCAGTTTTCAGATCAGTTATAGCAGTCTTGCAGAAAGTATCAAATTGCGGGTTGGGAATTGGGGGGGTTGGAATTAGAAATGAAACTCGTTTCAGGGATCTCCTAACCCCTGATCCCCAATCCCCTAACTACCCATTCAGCCAACGGGCTGCATCTTTGGCGTGGTAAGTCAAAATTAGGTCAGCACCCGATCGCTTGAAGCCTGTTAGTGTTTCCATGACGACGCGCTCTTCATCAATCCAGCCATTAAGGGCGGCTGCTTTGACCATGGCGTACTCACCAGAAACGTTGTAGGCAGCTACGGGCAGGTTGGTGGCTTGCTTAACGCGCCAGATGATGTCCATGTAAGCCAGAGCAGGCTTGACCATCAGCATGTCTGCACCTTCAGCAATGTCTAGCTCAATTTCTTTAAGGGCTTCTTTGCCGTTGCCGGGGTCCATCTGGTAGGTGCGGCGATCGCCAAACTGGGGTGTAGACTCTGCTGCATCACGAAATGGTCCATAGTACGCCGAAGCATACTTTGCGGCATAAGACATGATCGGCACATCTTGGAAATCCGCTTCATCCAGCCCTGCCCGAATTACCTGGACAAAGCCATCCATCATACCCGAAGGCGCAATAATATCAGCTCCCGCTTTTACTTGGGAAACTGCTGTTTTCTTCAATAGCTCCAGTGTCGGATCGTTCAACACCCGTCCAGACAGATCGCCGACTTCTAAGTAGCCACAGTGACCGTGAGAGGTGTATTCACACAAACAGGTATCCACAATCACCAGCAGGTCTGGCACTGCTTCTTTCACAGCACGGGAAGCAACCTGCACAATGCCATGATCGTGCCAAGCTCCGGTCGCCTCAACGTCTTTGTCTGCCGGAATGCCAAATAGAATGATTGCTGGAATTCCCAGGTCGTAGACTTCCTTCGCTTCTTCTACGATTTTGTCTACTGAAAGCTGGTAAACTCCCGGCATAGAGCGGACTTCTTGGGCAATTCCCTCACCCTGCACCGCAAAGAGGGGATAGATCAGATCACTTGTAGTTAAAGTATGCTCACGCACCATGCGTCGAAGCTGAGGATGGCTGCGGAGGCGACGAGGGCGATGAAGTGGAAACATAGGAGTCTGATGGGATTTGAGGAGTTAAACACCAATTGTTATAGAGTCTAAAGCTTTGGCTGCACTCATAACTTACTCAGAACGTAACTTTCTGTAAAAGCAATGAAGGGACTACTGGTTGAATAAACAGCAGAGCGATTGCTCTTCCCTTAGTTGAAGCGTCTATTACCAGTCAGTATGATTAGTGCATAAGCTTCTTTCAACATGCCATGACTAATGAGCCGAAACGAACTAGAAGCAGACACAAACCTACGGCATCAATCCACAATGTACCGCCTGCCTATTTCCTCTCACTGGAAATAGAGCATGTCCTTTGCTTCAAAGATCGGCAAATTCTTGATGTTTCTGATGGCAATGGCAATCCAGCTCAATGGACAGTAATTTTAGGTGATAACGGAGTTGGAAAAACTACACTACTACGATGTTTAGCCGGCATGGAATTGGAATTAGAAATTGTTACTTTTGATGAACATGATGAAGAATGGGTCTTCCCAATTCTTTATGAAGGCTCCAAAAGCATCTCATTATGGCAAGAATTAGAAATTTTAGAAGAGAGTGCTGCTGAGTTTAATGTTCGAGTAGGCTATGACAACTTTCTCTCGTTGCGTGGGGTAGAACGCGTCAAAAGTAGCCATAAGCTATCACATTCACGTTTTTTAGAGGCAGAAATTGAGTTTGTTTTGCCCGGTTACTGTTCTGGTGAGATGTCTAGTGTGTTGGCAGGGTTCGTATGCTATGGATATGGTGCGACACGAAGGATGGGAGAAGCTTCACTTGGTGAAAATTTTGATGTAGAAAATTCAGTAAGTTTATTCTCTGAAAAAGCTTCATTAATTAATGCAGAAGAGTGGTTGTTGCAAACTGATTATGCGGCTCGATCAGCTTCAGGAAAGACACGCGATCGCCTGCAAAAGAATCTTAACCAAATCATCGAAATTCTAAAGCGTATCTTACCGGATGTTGAAGATATTCGGATTGCTCCTGCTGATGAGGAAACTCCCCGTCCTAGAGCAGAGTTTTTGACACCTTATGGATGGGTTCGCTTATCTAGTTTGGGATTGGGTTATCGTACTGCGATCGCCTGGATGGTAGATTTAGCCGTGCGATTGTTTCGACGCTACCCTGACAGCCAAAACCCATTGGCTGAACCTGCGATTGTTTTGGTTGATGAGATTGACTTACATCTTCATCCCAAATGGCAGCGCAACATCATGAGTTTTTTAACAGAACGATTTCCCAACACCCAGTTTATTGTGACGGCGCACAGTCCCCTCGTGGTACAGGCAGCAGCGGATGCCAATATTGTGTTGCTGAGGCGGGAGGGCGATCGCGTCGTAATTGATAACAATCCTGAAATTGTGGATAACTGGCGGGTTGATCAAGTACTGACGAGCGTTTTTGAATTACCGACTGCTAGACCCGTTGACTTGGAACCCATGTTGGCGCGTAGGCAAGAACTACTCGAAAAAGCTCGGCTCTCTAAAGCTGATGAAGCGGAACTTCAAGAGTTAGAAGCAAAAATTGGTTCTCTCCCGACCGCAGAGACCCCAGATGACATCAAAGCGATGGATATCATTCGTCGTGCTGCTCAATTGTTGGAAAATTCTTGAATAGGGTGACTTGTGATCCGCATTCAGAAGTTAGCCACGCCGCCTGAGAAACTAGTTCAGGATGGAAAAACTAAACGGCGATCGCATTGCAGTAGCTATTCCCGCAATCCTAAGATTTACCAGTTAGGTGAAAGAACGTTTTCCTTCGATTGCAACATCTATGCTCATAAAAGTGTTAAACAAGCCTTGATTCAGGCACAGCATGGGAAGTGCTGCTTCTGCGAACGCTTAACTGGCATTGATGGAGATGTGGAGCATTTTCGCCCTAAACAAGCTTACAAACAAGCAACAGGAGAACCTTTGTATCGACCCGGATATTATTGGCTAGCTTACGAATGGGATAATCTTTATCTTGCCTGTCCTGGCTGTAATCAGAGACATAAGCAAAATCTGTTTCCACTACAAAATCCGTCTGAGCGTGCAATTAGCCATCGTCATGATGTTGGCGCTGAACAACCTTTATTTATTGATCCGGGAAAAGAAAATCCTGAGGAATTCATCCGTTTTCGAGGTGAAGTAGCCTATGCTGTGGAATCAAACGTTCGGGGACAAGCTACACTCAATACTTTAAAGTTGAATCAGCGATCGCTTCCTGAAGCTCGGCTGCAGCGACTGCAAATGCTGAAACGTCTTTGGCAAATTGTACAACTTGCTCAATCAGACGAAAAAGCAGGTGATGCTGGATGTCAAGAGCTAGCAGGCGAGGCAAGACATTCTTTGGAGCGAGCTATTCAAGATGCTGCCGAGTTTTCTGCTGCTTCTCGTTGGGCAGTTCAAACGAAATTTCAGTTTGTGATTGGATAGACTTAGATCTCTGCAAGTACGGATTCCGTATAAGTATCTGCTAAAGCACATTTTTTTGCTGTGCCAACCGCATCTGCCGTACTTTTTCCGCCTGCCGTACTTTTTTCTCTTCTGTTAGTCCGTTAAAGCAATAGGGACAGGAAATGCCTTCTTGGTATTGGGGAGAAGCCTTATCTGCATCAGAAATGGGGCGACCACAACTCAAGCACTGGTCGTGAGTGCCCGGAGCCAAGCCATGCTGAACCGCAACGCGCTGGTCAAACACAAAGCATTCACCTTGCCAGAGGCTTGCGTCAGCAGGGACTTCTTCTAAATAATTGAGGATGCCACCTTGCAGGTGATAAACCTCCTGAAAGCCTTGTTGCAGCATGAAGGAGGAAGCTTTTTCGCAGCGAATGCCGCCTGTGCAGAACATCGCGACTTTTTTGTGCTTGGTTGGGTCAAGCTGAGTCCGAACGTAGTCGGGAAACTGGCGAAATGAATTTGTTTGAGGGTTTTGTGCGCCCTGAAAGGAACCGATCGCCACTTCAAAGTCATTGCGCGTATCGATTACCGTCACCTCTGGGTCAGAAATCAGCGCATTCCACTCTTGCGGGCTGACGTAGGTGCCAACCTGATTATTGGGGTCAACTTCGGGAAGCCCCAGTGTGACAATTTCTTTTTTCAACCGCACTTTCAGCCGATCAAAGGGAGGGGAATCGGCAAAAGATTCCTTATGTTCCAGGTCGGCTAGACGGGGGTCAGATCGCAGAAAGGCGAGGACAGCATCAATGGCTTGACGGGGAGCGGCGATCGCTCCGTTCACGCCCTCTTCTGCCAACAAAATTGTCCCCTTGATTCCTTGCTGGTTGCAGTAGTCCAGCAATGGAGCTTGCTTCTCAGCAAAGTCAGGCAGCTTAACGAACTTATAGAAGGTTGCGACAACGAAAGCCATTTCTACTTTTCGGTGAGATCCCAAACGCCACTCCAGTCTTCAGGCGGCGGAGTGACCATCCAGTGGTGACAGCGCTTGACGTGCAGGTCGGCCGCTTTATCTTGGTGGTCTAGCTCTTCCAAAATTGTGCCAAATGCGGCGATCGCTTTGACAAACTTGCGCTCAAGATAATATTCTCGCCCCTGCTGATAGAGTTCGATCCTGCGTTGGTCTAACTCTGAGATGGGTTCCGATCGCAGTCCCACTAGCTCGTAAATGCTGACGGGCTTGTTTTTACCCTTCACCCGAATCCGGTCTAACTCTCTCACCCACACCTGATCGGCGCAGGGCTGGTAGGTCGTTTCACTGATGATAATGTCACAGCCATATTGCTTGCTTGCTCCTTCCAGGCGCGATCCCAGGTTCACCCCGTCGCCAATTGCGGTAAATTCCATCTTGCGGCTGGAGCCAATGTTGCCGCTGATTACATTGTCAGTGTTGATACCAATGCCGATGTTGATCGCGGGTTTGCTGTCTGCCTCGCGCTTCTGATTCAATGCTTCTAGCCGATGCCGCATATCGATCGCTGTTTGTACGGCTAACCAGGCGTGATTTTCTAGCGGCAAGGGGGAGCCAAACACGGCCATAATTGCATCGCCGATGTACTTGTCGAGGGTGCCTTTATGCTTAAATACCGCATCGACCATCGACTCAAAGTATTCGTTGAGCATGACAACCAGTTCTTCGGCTTCCATGCTTTCGGCGATCGAGGTAAAGCTACGAATGTCTGAAAATAGGATAGAAACCTCTTTGCGATCTCCCCCTAGTTTCGGGTCATCCAGCCTGAGCAGTTCCTCTGCTAACTCCTGGGTCATGTAGCGATACATGGTGTTCTTTAGCCGCTTTTCGTCACTGATGTCATCCATCACGACCAGTGCGCCATACACATGAGTATCGTCTGCCACATCAGCAATCGAGTTGATCGACAGGTGAACGCTGTGCTGCTCGACTTCCGATGAGATCAGAGTTTGGTCAGGGTAGTACTGCTGTCGATTCTTACTACCCGCGCCTTTTAACGCAGCAACGAACCACTTGGAGAAATCCCCTTCCTTAATTTTGATCAGTTCGGTGATCGGTCGCCCTTCAATTTTTTCCTGCTCGTCCAGTCCGAGCAATCGCTTGGCGCTTTCGTTGGCAGCGATCACCTCCCCATCTTTGTTAGTTGAGAAGACGGCATTAGAGAGCGATCGCAAAATGTCTCGCTGCATCTGTTCTTGCTGCTTTACAGTGGCAAACAGCTTGGCATTTTGCAGCGCCACACCCGCCTGGATGTTAAACGCCTGCATAAATTCCTGGTCGCTGCGGTTAAAGCTAGACTTCCAGCACTCTGGTGCTCTGGGCCAATCTTCTGGATTGTATTCAGTAAATTCGCCCTGTTTCTTTTTGTTGACTAGTTGCGTGACGCCGATTAGCTCACCATCTGCGTTGAAAATGGGCATACATAGCAGGCTGCAGGTACGGTAGCCGTTGGTCGGGTCTAGCTTTTTGGCGTTGTCTGCATCTGGATGTTCGTACAGATCAAAGGGAATGTTTAACGGCTCACGGGTTTCTGCAACTTTACCTGCAAAACCAACGCCGACGGGTACCCGCAGTTCTTTGAGCGAGCCATCTGGCATCGGAATTTTTGTCCACAGGTCGTTCCGATCCTGATCGAGTAGCCATAGCGTACTGCGATCGGCGTTCATCAGTTCCTTTGCCTCTTCCATCACCCGTGCCAGGGTCGCATCCAGATCAAGGCTGCTCTGACTCAGCGATCGCGTTGCTTTCATCAGCGCTGTCGCGGCTCGCTGTCTTTGCGTTGCCAAATAAAAGGAACGAGAGCTTTCTAGAATCAGGCGAATTGATGGCGAAAATTCACTGAACAAGTCCTGATCTTTTTCTGTGAAGCCCTGTCGATTTACCCGCTCAGACAATGGATCTCCAGGATCATTCGGAAAATTGAGCTTGTTAATTAGCTGTACGACAGCTACCAATCCGCCATTCTCGCTCAACAGTGGCAAGGTCAGCATGGTGTAAGTGCGATATCCCGTCTTTTTGTCCTGCTTTTGGGCAAAAGCTGAGCGGGGATCATCGTAAAAGTCGAAGGGGATGTTGATTGGCTGTTTGAAGGTCGCCACTTCGCCCGCAATCCCCTGGTCAGCAGGAATGCGTAGCTCTAAGGAACCGCCTCCAGCATTTTCGGCAACGATTGACCAGAGTTCGTTTTTGTCTTCGTCCAAGAGATAAATCGTGGTGCGATCGGCCCCCAGCAACTCGCCTGTCTTGAGGGTGATCGACTGAAGCATTTCGTTCAGAATGGCATCGAAACCCTGGCTATCTAGCACAGAGTCGAGCATCGACAAGGTCTGGTTGACGACGCGCAGCTTTTGCTCAACATCCGTCACAACCTGCCTAAACGTATCCTGGGTTAGAGGAGCCAGAAAAGCTGAGAAATTGCCGTGGTTAGTAGCAAGAGCCCCACCTGGCTCAGTTTTGCGGGGTACGTTTAGGTTTAAGTCGTCGGTGCTGTGAACCACGTCAACTTCAATGTCACCCATTGAGTTAAAGTAGGCTCCCCCATCTTCGGAGACGTGAGGATACACATCAATCACAGCGTCAGCATGGTCCCGATCGGGCCGGCGTGGGGATGAAGCTGTCATAGGTACCTATGAAAATTTGTAAAGATTGGAAGTTGGAAGAAAGCTTCAGCCGCCAAATATCAGCAACCGTTCCTGTTAATCCCTGTTTAACCTGTACTCCGACTTCCGCAAAATCTGGGGTTAGCGCAGGTAAGGCAATAGTCTAACAGCTTTCTGACGACTCCAAGGCGCAAGCCAAGTCGGTTAATTCCATTCTTCCCAACCTGGATATAGCATAGCTAATATCTAGAATTGTCTCCTGAGATAAAAGTGGCGATCGCTCCCTTTATGAAGGCATTTTAAGTTTTTGGTGCGCCTTTTTGAAGGGACCTACGAAAACTAAATGACAACCCTACGCTGCCGTGGGCATGGAGTGTGGTGTCAGCACCACTTGGTAGAAATCTTGAAGCTGACGGGTCGCAGCCGTCCAGCTCCAGCGTTCTGCCTCCTGGCGGGCGTTTTGGCGCAATGTTTCGCGTTCGGTTTGTTGGTTGAGCAGGCGTTGAGTAGCGGCGATCGCCCCCTGTTCGTCATAGGAATCAAACAAATAGCCGTTGACACCGTCCGTTACGATATCGGGAATGCCACCTGAGTTGGCTGCAACCACCGGACAGCCTGCCGCCATTGCCTCAAGCAGTACCAGTCCCAATGTTTCGGTGCGCGACGGAAACACAAAGGCATCCGCAGAGGCAAAGGCGGTTGCTAAATCTGCGCCAGTCAGGTACCCGACAAAGTGAGTCGGCGTGCCAGCAAAATACTGTTCTAATTCCTGGCGGTGCGGTCCATCACCCACTAGAGCCAGTCGAGCATTTGGGATCGATTCCAGGACGGGTCTGATTTTGTCGATTTCTTTTTCCGCCGAGAGCCGTCCAACATAGAGCAACAACGGGTTATCAGGGTTTCCCTGACTGAGGCGCGATCGCATCTCTTGGCTCGCCAAACCGGGATGAAATAGCTCCGTATCTACTCCCCGTTGCCACACAGCTAAGCGCTCAATCCCATGGGCATCCAGCTCTTCCTGCATGGCAGTTGAGGTGCAGAGGTTGATCTGTGCCTGATTATGCGCCACTTTCAGCAGTTCCCACATCATGCCTTCCAGCATTCCCAAGCCGTAATGCTCTAGATATTTAGGCAAGTGGGTGTGATAAGACGCAACTAGCGGCACTTTAAAGATTTTGCTGTAGTACAGTCCTGCCAATCCTAAAACGGCAGGATTCACTACATGAATTAAATCGGGCTTGAACCCTTCTAGCACTTGACCAATGGAGGGACGTGGCAGCGCCAGCTTTAGCTCTGGGTAAAGCGGTAAGGGAAACCCCGGCACCCCATAAATTCTGGCTCCCTTATATTCAGTCAATCCACCATCGGGAGAAATTACTAAAACTTCGTCACCCAATCGCTGCAACTGTTCAACGGTATGGCTGAGGCGGGTGACAATGCCGTCAACTTTGGGCAAAAAAGTTTCGGTAAATAGGGCAATTCGCATAGAGAATGTTCGGGATTGGGGGGTGGGGGTTCGGGATTGGGGGTGGTTTTCTCGTTCCCATGCTTACTTGGGAACATCAGCGTAGAGACTCTGCCTCTTCTACAGGGCACAGTCAAGTTGGCAAGAACTTATTAGAACGGAATGCAAAATCGATCACGCTCCGTCCTGACAAGAGTTTGAACCTAATGTCACTGGCTAGGGATTAAGATCTCCGACTTCTCAAAGAAGTCGGAGATCTGACATAACATACAGCTCGGCCGGATCGACTGAGTTAACCCTTCCACTTGACTTTGGGCAGGATTTGCTTCTCGTCTACGCGATGCTTGTACTGAACGCTGAAGTTGAGCAAGGAGTCGAGCAGCGAGTCAGACAGGTAGTGGGGCTGTAAGCCGAGGTCAAGCAGGTTGGTGTTCTTAGCGTTGAAGTAGTGTTCTTCTAACTCAACGCGAGGGTTGTCGAGGTGCTTGACTTCAACGCTCAAACCGAGAGAGCTTCCAGCTTTCTCGACCATTTGCGCCAAGTCGCCAATGCTAAACATTTCGGTGAACTGGTTAAAGACGCGGAACTTTCCTGGGTCGGCGGGGTTAGCGATCGCCAATTCCACACACCGCACCGTATCGCGAATGTCCAGGAAGGCGCGAGTTTGACCGCCGCTGCCATAAACCGTCAGCGGATGCCCGATCGCTGCCTGAATGCAGAAACGGTTCAGCGCTGTACCAAACACACCGTCGTAATCGAGGCGGTTGATCAGCAATTCATCCATGCCCGTCTCTTCTGTTAGCACCCCATAGACTACGCCCTGGTTTAGGTCAGTAGCTCGTAGACCCCAGATTTTGCAAGCAAAGTGAATGTTGTGAGAGTCGTGAACTTTGCTCAAGTGATAGAACGAACCGGGCTGCTTAGGATAGGGAAGTGTGTCCTTACGGCCGTTGTGCTCGATCGTGATGTAACCTTCTTCAATGTCGATGTTAGGCGTACCATATTCGCCCATCGTGCCTAACTTCACCAGATGGCAATCGGGGAAGCTTTCACGCATAACGTAGAGCAGGTTCAGCGTCCCAACTACATTATTAACTTGCGTCAAGACGGCATGTTCACGATCGATCATGGAGAAGGGAGCCGATCGCTGTTCGCCAAAATGCACCACCGCTTCGGGTTCAAACTGGTGCATTGCTTTGCTAAGAAATTCGTAATTGGTAATGTCGCCAACAAAAAGGTCGATCGATTTACCAGTTAAATCTTTCCAGCGCTGGAGGCGTTGCTGGATGGGAGCAATCGGGGTCAGAGTCTCGACACAAAGCTCTAAATCCCAGTGTCGGCGCACCATGTTGTCCAGGATGCCGACTTCGTATCCTCGGTTTGAAAGGTAAAGTGCGGTAGCCCACCCGCAATAGCCGTCGCCGCCAATGACTAGGACTTTCATCTTGCCATATCCTGTTTGCTGATACTCGCTCAAATCTATCAGGTTTGGGTACCTTCTAGACGATTGAGGCTGAACTGTTCGCCTAAAAACTTCTATTAAAATTAGCTGTCAAACTACTCGAAGCCCCTGACAGCAATATCTTTTAGCCTTTTCACCTAAGCTCTGACCTAGTCTTCGCGGATAGGTGAATGGGACAAAAGTAAATCGCAGCGGGGACATTCTAATGAAGGATGTAAATTGGGTCGATCGCCTCTATCCTGAGAGCGATTAGAGTGTTTCAGGAATGGGCGAATGAGCAAAGATATCGGCTCTAAAACAATCGGCTTTGTTGGACTAGGCAATATGGGGCTGCCAATGGCGACGAATCTGCTTGCAGCGGGTTATTCGCTGCGGGTATATAACCGCACTCTAGAGAAGGGGCGATCGCTAGCTGAGCAAGGCGCAACTTTGGTGAATACACCCGCTGAAGTTGTAGCACCCGAAACCATCGTCATCACGATGCTCGCTAACGACCAGGTACTAGAGGAAGCTGTGCTGGGAGAAAACGGGATTCTAGAAAAGCTCAGCCCTGGCAGCATTCACCTATCCATGAGTACCATTTCACCCGCAACCGCTCAGCACTTAGCAGCACAACACGAGCAGCAAGGGGTGCATTACCTGGCAGCACCCGTATTTGGTCGCCCTGATGCCGCTGCTGCCAAAAAGCTGTGGATTTGCGTCTCAGGAAACCCCGCTGCTAAAGCGGAAGTTGCGCCCGTGCTAGATGCTTTGGGACAGGGTGTATTTGACTTTGGCGAAACGCCGGAAGCCGCAAATATCGTTAAAGTGACTGGCAATTTCCTGATTGTTTCAGCGATCGAAGCGATGGCTGAAGCATTTACCCTGGCAGAAAAAAACGGTATCGATCGCACTCAGGTCGCCGAACTTTTTGGCAAAACGCTGTTTGCTTGCCCGATCTACCAAAACTACGGTCGCATGATTGCCCAACAGCAATATGAACCTGCTGGATTCAAGCTTTCCCTCGGTCTAAAAGATGTCACCCTGGCCCTGCAAACTGCCAGAACTAGCCAAATGCCCATGCCCCTCGCCAGCTTGCTTCACGATCGCCTGATGGCTGCTGTTGCCAAAGGCAAAGGCGACCTCGACTGGACTGGACTCGCTTCAGAAATGTCTGAACAAGCCGGAATACCCCCAATCCCTAATCCTTAAACCCCCAACTCCCGCCATGAAAGAACAAGTCAAATTCTGGCGATCGCCTCAATTCGCCGATTTAGAACTCCTTCATGCCCGATTTATTACTCATTCCTTTTGTCGTCATACCCATGACACCTACGCGATCGGCGTGATTCAGCAGGGGGCAGAGGAATTTGATTATCGAGGTGCTACCCACGTTGCAACGGCAGGTAGCGTTGCGTTGATTAATCCGGGAGAACCGCACGACGGGCACGCTGCAACTGAGGGAGGCTGGATGTATCGAATGCTATATCCCGATGTCAGCATTCTGCGGGAAGCAATGGCTGATTCCTGGCGATCGCCCGACATTCCCTATTTCCCTCAGCCTGTGATTCAGGATGAATACCTGAAGGGGTTACTTTTGCGGTTGCACGTCACCTTGGAGAAATCTACTTGTCAGCTAGAGCAAGATTCGCGCATGGTGTGGACGATGGCGCAATTGATTGCCCGTCATGCAGGCGATCGCCCCACTCTTAAAGCAGCAGGGAAAGAATCTCAACCGATTCGGCTGGTGCAAAATTACCTGGAAGCACACTACGCCGAAAATTCATCGTTAGAAGAACTGGCGGCGATCGCCAACCTCAGTCCTTTTTACCTGCTCCGTACCTTTCGCAAACAGGTTGGTCTACCACCGCACGGCTATCTCAATCAGGTGCGTTTGCATCGTGCCAAACGGCTGCTAGTTCAGGGCAAGCCGATTTCTGACGTAGCTCAGGAGACAGGCTTTGCTGACCAGAGCCATCTGACGCGACAGTTTAAGCGAATGACTGGGGTGACTCCAGGGCAGTATCAGCGGTAAGGAGGGCAATTTTCTTCAAGACTGGGAGGAGCGATCGCCAATAAATTAGGAAGCATCAGGGTTTTACTCCCTGGAGGTGATTGACCCATGCTTCAACAAACAAATCGCTCAACCTTCTTTGCAGAATTCTTTAACGGCATGAACCGCGCTCTGGGAGTTGTGGCCGGTTTCTTGCCGATCGCCATGAGCTATGGCGCAATTTCAGTCCAGTCAGGATTGTCTCCGCTCTCTACCGTGGGGATGTCTGTCTGGGTCTACGCAGGTGCTTCCCAATTTGCGGCAGTTGAAGGCGTAAGGCAAAATCTGTCTGGTGTCAGCATTCTACTCACGATGCTGATCATCAATCTGCGCCACATTCCCATGAGCCTGTCAGCGCACAACATTTACAAACGGTTTAGCTGGGGGCAGCAGTGGCTTCTGTCTCTAGGGCTGATTGATGAAACCTTTGCTCTAGAGATGACAGACGAGCCGCGTCCCTTCGCCTATTACCTAGGGATGCACCTATGCTGCTGGGCTTCTTGGATCACGGGTTCCTGGCTGGGCTGTCAGGTGGGAATGCAATTACCCGAACAGTGGCTTCAGTTTGCATTGCCCGGACTATTCCTTTGCTTGTTAGTCGGTAACCTGCGAAGTTCTGCTAGCACTGCACCCCGCGATCGCTGGCAGCAAGAAATCAGTATTGTTTTGGGCGTAGGAATTGCCCTGGTTCTAATTACTCAGCAGTTTGGATCGATCGGTCTTTTGATGTCAATTTTGGCGATCGCCATCCTATCCTCCCTGCTCCCAGGCTTAAACCACAAGGAAAAGCTGAATCCTAAGGAGAAAGTATGAATATCTGGTGGGTAATCTTCTTGGCTGGAATTGGCACCTATCTAATGCGAAGTGCAGGCGTTTGGCTACCACCCCAACTCTTTCAAGCACGTTGGCTGAATCATTTGCCGCTAGCGGTAATTCTAGTACTCACAATCAGCAGCATGGTCAGCCTGAGCGGTTCAACGATAGAAACTTTGGCAACTGTTGCAGCAGGTGTGGTGGTGGCGATCGCTAGTTTCAAAAAGGTTCCACTCATTTTCTGTGTGGCGATCGGATGTGGAGTATGGGGGGCGATCGTTTCCCTAAATCTCAGTTCAACGCTCTAATTGAAGGTTCCTTTATGGCAGAGGCTACAGCCACGATTCTAGGGAGAAAGGCTGTGCTTGCTGAATTCGGATAAAATCGCTGTCAGCAGACACAACGACAAGGTTATGCTGGATTGCTGTTGCCGCAATCCAGAGATCGTGATCGTCAAAGCCTAAATCTCCAGCGCTTGTACTTCGACGTTTGCTTTTATCTTTGGGCGCAAACTGATTAAAAACTGCTGTTTTCAGCTGGCTGTACAGAATGGCAGTCTCTTCATCAATGAAGTACAAATCAACATTCGCCAGAAAAGCTTGAACTGCTACAAAGTTTTGAGCCTTTCGCTCTAATTTTTCGGCCATGTATAGCAGTTCGCCATAAGTAATGATGCTAATGCCAATTTCACTAGTAAAACGAGAACGCAATGCATCAGCGACTATGGAATTGTTATTGATGATGTAGCTGCAATGATTGGTATCTAGAAGATACATGACATGAAGTGATTAAAACTGAGCTTTGGATCGAGTTTCCTCAACAAAGCAAAGGCTTTCCTCTAGATCGTCACCTTGCCAAGTTCCTGCAAACTTCAATAAATCAACTGCTTTACCTCCTCGTTTAATTGGAGGCATCCGACGAAGTGCACGATGACTAATACTATTTCTGCTCTCAAGTGAATCTAGAAATTCACTGACCAACGAAAGTTGCTCAGGTGGTAGTTGAGCTAATTGCTGTTCAATTTTCTGGAGTAATTCTAAATCAGTCATCACCACCTCATTGTTGTTTGTACATGCTGCTGTTATTTGTGCACAGTTTCAAAACCTTTAGATGTTAAGGGATATCATTGCCCTCGCTCATGTTTTACCAATTTTTCTGCATCAAGGGTCCTTAATGCATATGCCTGTTCTTTGAGTTTACAAAATCTTTGTAGCCTGCTCGAAGGTCTGTGCTGTGGTTACAGCAAGTCTAATGAGGGCGATCGCCTCATCCGTTCAGGTAGGGAAGATGTTATTCGCCCTACAGGGCTTCAGACTTTTACTTCGTCTGCAAAATTTGCGACTCGCACAAACTCAAATGGGCCTGCGACCGAACCCCAGATATGCTCATCGGTTTCTGGGTCGCGTCCACGGTCTTGGCTGATAAAGCGCTGGTCATCGATTTCAAATTCGCTGTCGAGGTAGGTGGTTTTTCCTTTTCGCACGACCATGCAGGCTTTGCCTGGTTCAACATGCCCTTTGAAGCTGTGCCCTGTCCAGTCCACGATCATATTGCAGCCAGGAAGTTTTTCCAGACGGTCAGGACTGATTTGCTGCAAGCGCTTCAGGTCGCGGGATGCGCCGTAAAAGTCTTGCTCATTGTGAACGGTGTAGTTTTCAACTTCAATGCGATCGCCCTGTACCAGCAGCTTCAATACCCGTAGCCGATAGGGGTCATTCAGCATGTAGTCATAGGCTTGCTCAACAAAAAAGCTGACTCCAGACAAAAACTCTAGCGGTAGCGGACGCATACAGACGCGAATGTGAGCAAAAAAGGGCGGATTTTCAAACGCCTGTGCTTGATTGCTAAAGTCTGCTGCCATCCAGCGGGCTAGTGCAGCGATGTCGGTAGAGTGCGTCATAACCTCTGTGCGATCGGAACATTACTCCATTTTAGAGGACTCTGAACGCAGCAACTTACGCAGCCTACGACAAATGATCTCCGCTGGCTGAAACTGGATTAAGTGGCGGTGCAGCTTTTGCTCTGGCTCGTTCTACGGGGTTCATCCATCGCTCTAGCCAGCTAAATGCCTGGGAGGACAGCAGCGTCAACACTAGGTAAATCAGTGCAATGCCAGTCCAAATTTCAAACGCACGATAATTTTGCGCCACGACCAGTTGACCACGACGAACCAGTTCCTCAAAGCCAATGGTTGAAACCAAACTGGTATCTTTGAGAAGTGTGATGAATTCGTTGCCTAAAGGAGGAATCATGCGGCGCAGAGCTTGCGGAAAGATGATATAGCGCATGGTTTGAACCGGTCCTAAACCGAGTGATTGCGAGGCTTCTCGCTGCCCTAACTCAATAGATTGGATTCCTGCCCTTACAATTTCCGCAATATAGGCAGCGCTGTTAAGGCTAAGTGCGGTTACTGCGGCGGTTAAAGGGCTAAAGGAAAATTGCGTGTTGGCTAAGTTGATGACTAAAGCTGGCAGACCAAAGTAAATCATGAAGAGCTGCACTAGCAGGGGCGTACCTCTGAAGAAGTCTACGTAAGCCCTTGCAGCAAAACTAATAATAGGCGATGCAGAGAGTCGGGCGATGCCAATCAGTGAACCGCCAACCATACCTAGCACAACAGACAGAGCAGTAAGCTGTAAGGTTACTACTGCGCCGCGCAGCAGGTTTGGTAGAGCATTCAGGATAATTTCTAGAAATTGAAGCACAGTGGGGGTTCCATTAAGTGCGTGAGTAAGGTGTAGGTTGAATTGAGGGTACGAAACCCAACAAGAGTAAAAGATAAAAGCTGTGTTGGGTTCCGCTTTGCTGCACCCAACCTACAGATTGAGGCTATTCTAGTGGGGCTTCTTCGGGTAGTTCGGGTGGAGCTTCACCAAACCATTTTTGGTAGATCTCCTCGTAAGTACCGTCTTCCAGGATGGTAGCTAGACCAGAGTTGATCGCTTCGGCATTGGGTGAGCCTTTGGGCAGTGCAATGCCGTAAAACTCCTCGGTGACCAGTTCCCCTACGACTTTTACACCGCCGATGTTGCCGGTTTGAATTGCGTAGAGTGTAACCGGAGCGTCGTTGATCACAGCATCAGCATTGCCGTTTGCTAGCTCTTGCAGGGCGAGTGGGGCTGAGTCAAAGGTGCTAACGGTCGCTCCCTCGATTTCTGCTGCTTGGTCTGCGCCTGTTGTGCCGATTTGTACCGCAATTCGTTTGCCTTCCAGGTTTTCTAGGGAGGTCACGTCGGTGTTGTCCTCCGGAACGGCGATCGCCAACCCTGCCTTAAAGTAGGGGCGAGAAAAATCGACGGTTTGTGCCCGTTCTGCGGTGATGGTCATGGAGCTGATTGCAGCATCCACGGTTCCGGCTTGCAGAGCGGGAATGATGCCATCAAACGGAAGCGCCTGAAACTCGACGGTGAATCCGGCAGCTTCTCCGATCGCATTCATCAAGTCAATGTCGAATCCTTCATAGCCGCCACCTTCAGCCTGAGATTCAAAGGGCGGAAAGGCTGGCTCTGTGGCAACGGTTAGCGTTGTGGCAGCGGCTTCTGAACTACCCCCTTCTGTCGCTTCGGGAGCCTCTTCCCCATTTGGGCCACAGGCAGCAATCATGAAAACGCAAACTAAGCCAATGGCAAACTGGCGTAAAAAACGAGATCGAGTGAATTTGAACATGCGAGCAATCTTCATACAAACATTCTTCTCCCTTAAACCTTCACACCAAGACAGATAGCAGTCTTAGACTTTTAGCATTCAAATTCAAGACTAAACGGGCATTAGGAACCGCAAGGTGAAGAATTATCTACAATTCACACTGCGATCGCCTAATTCTACAAACTAAAAACTAGCGTGTTGGTAGTCATTCCATCTATCTAGCAACGCTAAGTGTGTTAGCAACTATTAAGGGTGAGAGCAACTTTAGAATCACTCCCTCATCAGAAGACTTCTAAATCCAGATGAAAGATAACAATAGCGCTGCCCCAGCAATTATTTTTGAGCAAGTAGAGAAAAGATTTGGTGCACTGCAAGTCTTAAATGGCATCAGTGGCTATATCAACCCAGGTGAGGTCGTTGCCGTGATCGGGTCGTCGGGCTGTGGCAAAAGCACCCTGCTGCGCTGCTTTAACCGACTTGAGGCAATCAATGGCGGGCGGCTAATCGTCAATGGCATTGATTTATCGCACCCTGATCTCAGTACGGGGAAGCTGAAGCAGCTTCGAGCCAATGTGGGAATGGTGTTTCAACAGTTCAATCTGTTTCCCCACATGACGGTGCTAGACAACCTGACTCTAGCTCCGCGCAAGGTGCTCAATCAGCCTGCTAAGGAAAGCTCAAGGCTGGCGCGGTTTTATCTGGATAAGGTGGGGCTGTCAGAAAAGGCAGAGGCTTACCCTGACCAGCTCTCTGGTGGGCAAAAGCAGCGGGTGGCGATCGCCCGTGCCCTCTGTATGAAGCCGCAAGTTATGCTGTTTGACGAACCCACTAGCGCCCTCGACCCAGAATTGGTAGGCGAGGTGCTAACTGTCATGCAGCAGTTGGCTGAAGAGGGCATGACAATGGTGATTGTCACCCACGAGATGCAGTTTGCGCGTGAGGTCGCCCATCGGGTGCTGTTTTTGAATAAGGGCTTTGTAGAGGAAGAAGGTGCTGCCCGGCAGGTGTTGACCTACCCGAAGAGCGAGCGTCTTCAAGTATTTCTTAGTCGCATGAATTTTGCCAAAACTTGAAAGAATGAATTCACAAGATTCACTAAAAGCTACGGTTGATTAGGATCAATCCCAAGCGATCGCAACCGTTCTGCCAGGATTGCTGCTTGCTGCTGAGCAGCTTCCCGCTGCTGGCGTTCTTGTTCTAGCTGCGCCGAAGTTTGCTCTAACTGCGCTGAAGTCTGCTCGAATTGAACGACTGCCTGTGCTGCTGCCTCTTCAGGCGTTGGCACTTTTTCCCCTTCTAGCGTGAAGTAGCGTAGCTGGTTTGCCTCAACTCCTAAAAACAAACCCAGTTCTTCGCTCCAACGCCATCCATGATGAGTGGGGGCGATCGCCTGATATTCATGTCCGTTTAGCCGAAACCCTTCAAACTCGAAAGTTTCTGGCGAGAACCAGAAATATTCAGGAGTGCGAAACCGGTCCTGATAGAGAACTTTCTTCAAATTGCGATCAACTGTAGCGGTCGAGTTCGAGAGCAGTTCAATGATCAGGTTGGGATATTTGCCATCTTCCTCCCACACTACCCAGGCGTTACGAGGTCGCTTCTCAGTCTGTTTCACCAAAAAGAAATCCGGGCCTCGAAAGTCCCGGTTCTTGAGTTGCTGTCGACTGAAGTAGATTGTCAGGTTAGCCCCAATGAAGAAATCGTTTTGGTCACGCCACAGCCATTCCAGACAGGTAACTAGCAGCAAAAGCTGCATATAGTGAAGCGAACTCTCCATTTCCGGCTCATCACTCAAAAGCTGACTGGCATCTGGCATCAGTTTTTCTAGTTCCTGGGCAGTTAGAGCCATTAAGTCCCTCAACGTTGCAGATGTGCTTTTATTACGGCGGCAAGGATTGGATTAGTACATGGGTTTTAGTTTGATTCAGAGATCAGGTGGGAGGAGGCAGTTCTCCCAAAATGGTGAAGCGAATGTGGTTGATTGCCAGGTCGCCGATTGACAGGTCAAAGCTGGCATCTGGAGTCTTTAAAGTCTCAAAGGGAATGCCTTTGGCAATCTCAGCGTGATACCAGGGCAGACCCATGAAAAAGCGTGTAGGGTAAGGACCGCCTTCGATCACATCATCCACGTTGGATTCCATCGGTAGCCAGCCAAAACCAGGAACGTAAAACTCAAGCCAGACGTGGTTAAAGTCAGGCTGCAGAGGCACTCCTTGGCGATCGGCGGGTTGTGGACATTTGTAGCGACCAACCGTTCGGCAGGCGATGCCATTGATTCGGGCTAGCGCTAACAGCAAGCCAACATATTCACCGCAAGAGCCAACACCGCGTTCCAAAGCTACGTCGGGGGTGTCGATGTGCGGCTTGATGCCGTAGGAAAGGCGATCGTAAACGTAGTTGCGGACTTTCAGAATTTTACGCAGCAGGTTGGTTTCGGTGCCGATCGCCTCTTGTGCAGCGGCTTGAATGACGGGCGTATCCATCGCCAACTCATCATCATCCACCAGATAGCGCGACTGAAACTCAGCCGATAGCGCCGGAGTCCGGTCAACGTCATCAAAGGTAAAGCGATATTTGATTCCACGGACTTCTAGCAGTGCTTTCCAGCCAAACAGTCGCCCCTCGTCAGGTTGTAACGAATCGAATTTGAACACAGCAACCCGCTGTCCTTCCTGGATTTCTTCCTGAAAGGGCATTCCAATCGGTTCAACCCGCTTTACGGTCTGGCGTGGTGTGTCTGCGGGCAGGGCAATCCGCCACTCTAAACCGTTAACCTGCACTTCCTCTAGCGGCAGCAGTTCTTCGATGTAAGACATTTCGATCAAGTAGCCATTTGACAGAGCGTAATGCTGGTCTTTGTCAACGTGGAAATGCAGCGGGTGAATAAAGGTGCGATCGCGAAAGCTAAGCTGATAAGGATCTTCGGAGTTGGGGTCATCCCGAATGTATGCCTCTTCCCCAGCGTAGGCAACATAGAGAATTGTTTCCTGGGTTTGAGAATCGGTGTGAAAGGCAATTCCAGAAGGGGAGTCAAACGGAGTGAGAATGCTGAAGTTGACTTCTCCAGTGGCTCGATCCATGCAGTAAACCGTTTGCTCGGTGCGATCGCACACCCACAGTTCTTCATCCCGCACAGACAGGTTTTCAGCGCCCACACCGGGGGCAGCAAACCGCGTGATTTGCTGTCCGGTTCGACGGTCAAAAATGAGAATGTAGCCGGACTTTTGACAAGCGACATACACCGTAGACTGCCACACCGCTACGCCATCTGCTGGATAGGGCAAGGTGGCAAAATGCTTGGGCGTAGGGTCAGCTAGCGTACACGAAAAGACATCGTGATCTCGGGTAAACCAGATTGTGTCTTCCCACACAGCCAGACCTGCCGCATCAAGAAAATCTTGCACGTTGTGGGGGTTAAGGACTGTGGTATTGTCGCTGGCGGGATCGACCTTGACCAAATAGCCTCGCACTGCATCAACCGCAATCAGGTCATCTCCCATTGCAGCTAGACCATGCAGGGCATAAACCCCGATGGGCCTAATCGTTCGATGTTGTGGCGAAAATCGAGACGGCAAGGCGATCGGTTCAGGGGGGGAGTTGGGCTTCAGTTGCTCAGATTGGGTAGAGTCAAGCAGCATAATAGGCGAGCGGTGGTAGGGCGATGGGGTGAAATCCTTCTCATCATAAACAAAACTCTTGGACTGCTAATGTATTGAGGCAAGCAGGTTTGGCAGGATGAGAGATGAGAAGATGAGGGATAAAGGATGAGGGATGAGGCAAGTCCTTATGCTTGGATTGGGCAAGCGATGCAGACGATCCGACGGGCAAATTGGTATCGCGCTGTCAGGACGGTAGAGGGGCGATCGGGTGCAGTTGTCAGGCTAGATGGACGCAAGGTCTTGAATTTTGCCAGTAACGACTACTTGGGACTGGCGGCAGATGAGCGGCTGATTCGGGCGGCGATCGCTGCGACTCAGGAGTTTGGCACGGGCAGTACAGGTTCTCGCTTAATCACCGGACATCGATCATTGCATCGACAGTTAGAAGGAGCGATCGCCAAGCTAAAGCAAACCGAAGACGCGCTAGTGTTTAGCTCTGGCTATCTGGCAAACCTGGGAACAATCGCTGCTCTAGTAGGGCAACGGGACTTGATTTTATCGGACGAATACAACCACTCTAGCTTGAAAAACGGGGCAGTTCTCAGCAAGGCAACGGTGCTGGAATATGCTCATAGTGACCTGGCAGATTTGCAGACGAAGCTGGCTCAGCAGCGCGATCGCTTTCGACGTTGCCTGATCATCACCGATAGCGTTTTTAGCATGGATGGCGATCTGTGTCCGCTGCCAGAGTTGTTAAATCTGGTAGACCAGTTTGGCTGTATGGTGCTGGTCGATGAGGCTCACGCGACGGGCGTTTTGGGGGAAACAGGGGCGGGCTGTGTCGAGCACTTTGGTTGCACTGGGCGATCGCTGATTCAGGTAGGCACCTTGAGCAAGGCGTTGGGGAGCCTGGGCGGGTATGTGACGGGCAGTGCAGAACTGATTGACTTTTTGCGAAACCGATCGCCCGGATGGATCTACACTACTGGGCTGTCTCCCGCTGATACTGCTGCTGCGCTAGAGGCGATCGCTATCATTCAGCAAGAGCCAGTACGCCGTCAGCAGCTTTGGCAAAACGTTCACCAGCTTCAGCAACAGATCCACGGTTGTTCAGATAACGCTTTCTCCAATCGCTTCAAACTGATTCCCAGTGAGTCACCCATTCTTTGCCTACAGGTATCCGATGCAGAAAAGGCGATCGCCATTGGTCAGCATCTTCAAGAGCAGGGCATTTTTGCCGCCGCTATCCGCCCACCCACTGTACCTACTAGCCGCATTCGCATCACCGTCATGGCAACGCATCAGCCTTCTCAGATTCAGCGGCTTGTAGAAGCGCTGTTTTCTAACTAGAGATCATCAGAAGGACCAGGATCGAGAAAACAAAAGCAGATAAGGGCACCGACAAAAGGTGCCCCAACCTATTGGCTATTATCCGACGCACCCAATACTAGAAGCGTCCTGGCGTTGGGCTACTGATACCCGCAGCAGGGTTGCCAACAGCTCCCGGAATGCCATAAAAGTCCCAATCCCGAATTCCTCGATTGTTCAAAATCGCTTCGGCAGTGCGGACATCGTCTGACGAACCTTCCAGAACTAAAACGTAGTCTCCCTGTTCGAGGCGATCGCCGTAGTACTGCGCCCGATCTTCGGGAACTCCCCAACCAATCAACGCACCAACCAAACTGCCCCCTGCGGCACCAATTCCACTGCCCAGCAGAGTATTAGCTAGCACAATACCGACTTCAGCAGCAGGTCCAACTCCGGGAATTGCCAAAACTCCCAATCCACCAATTAAGCCCAGCAGTCCACCAGTGGCGGAACCTGCAACAGCTCCTGCTCCGGCTCCGCCTTTCACCTGCTCTTCCTTCGGATTCATGTCAGCATCAGATATTTGATCTTTGCCCTTTGCATTACGAGCAATGATCGAAACCCGATCCATGTTGAAACCTGCATCTCTTAGCTCTTGTAGAGCCATTTCTGCATCTTGACGACTGGAGAAGACTCCAATAGCACGTCCGTATTGACCAATAGTCATAACTTTCTCCTTCTGCCTAGCAGGTTTTAACCTGCATTCAGTAAGCTGTGTTTCGTGCTTTTGCGTACAGCTCTATTGTTCTCACTGTGCTCTAGATCTTCATCAGCCCACAGGGATAAGGGAATATCGGCCAATAGTGAGGAAGGATGGAGGATGAGAAAGTAAGAGATGAAGAGCTATGACCAGACGGCCATCACTCCCTACAAGTTTTGCAGAATGGGAATGAATGCTACGGCTCCAGCAATGATCATGAGTCCAGCAGGCATGAATTTACGCGTTTTGGATAGCCGCACTGCAAAAACGATGATGAGTGCAACCGTCACGATCGCCGCTAGCCATAGCCCTCCACTAATTCCCGTTAGGGACAAGATGCCAGCCAAAATCAGCAGTGCGCCGCTGACGCTACCCGAAATAAGAGAAGTTTTGCTCTGCGCCTGAACGTAGCCGATGATGCCGCCCACGATAGAAAGGATGCCGTAAGCGATCGCTGCCACAATAGCTAAATTCATAGGTTCTTGGATTTTTTGGATTTTAAGGATTTAGGGGTTAAATTCTAGCGGAGTAACACGCGCCCATTTACAGTAATGAAATGGATGCCCAAGTCACTCACCCAATTCAATTTCTTCAGCGGCAAGCCGCTTCTTTGCTAATTTACCAGTCTGTCCTTAGCAGCGAAGTTGGAGTAGCTTTTCTTAACCTGCTGCAAGCTTTGCGACAGCCTGACTCCGACGGCATAAACTGTCTTCGAGCCTATGGCGATTGGTTTAATGCTCTGGCGATTCAGCGGCAAAGCTGGCAAGATCACCTGTTGACGCAGCTCCTCCGGGCTGAAAATCCCTTTAGCCAGCAGGCTCAGCGAACCGATTTAGCTAGCTTGCCGCCACCCTTACTGGCGGCTGCCCAGCACGATTTACAGGTTTTGCAACATCTCTATGCCTGTAGTGGTCAGCAACTTAGCCAGTGGGTACAGGCAGCAGCAGCACTGCCCGTTGCCCCAACAGCCTGGAATCAAACTCGCACGGGACATCCTCAGGCGGGGTTAGGAGGCATTCGCAAGTTACCGCTGTGGGTCAAGCTAGAAGGCATTGAAGATTGGTCAGGCGTGCTGGAAGATTTAGCTGCCTATTACCGCAAAGCTGGAGCCGGACTGTTTTCTGAATATCGCGCCGCGCGTTGGCAGTTTGGCAAGCTCACAGGAATTCCCTGTCCCGACCTGGTGCGACTCAAGGAATTGACGGGCTACGAAGCGCAGCAGGAGGCGTTAATTAAGAACACAGAAGCGCTGCTGGCGGGCTATCCAGCGCTGCATGTGTTGCTCTATGGCAGTCGCGGCTCGGGCAAATCGTCGCTGGTAAAGGCGATGTTGACTCGCTATGCAGAGCAGGGCTTGCGGCTAATTGAGGTAGCAAAGGCTGACCTTCAAGATTTGCCTGCCATTGTGGATCAGTTGCGAGGAGTGCCACAAAAGTTCATTATCTTTGTAGACGATTTGTCCTTTGAGGAAGATGAAGACGCTTATAAAGCGCTTAAAGTCGTTCTCGAAGGAAATCTGACGGCTCGCCCGCAGAATATGGTAGTCTACGCCACTTCTAATCGACGGCATTTGATTCGCGAGTTTTTTGGCGATCGCCCCCGCCCTAGCGACGCAGACGAAATTCACAACTGGGATACGGTGCAGGAAAAGCTTTCGTTTAGCGATCGCTTTGGCTTAACGCTCACCTTTGAACCTGCAGATCAAAAGACCTATCTGGCGATCGTGCATCACCTGGCAAGTTTGGCAGAAATTCCCTTGACAGCCCAGGAACTGGAATATCAGGCGCTGCAATGGGCAACCCGTCACAATGGGCGATCGGGTCGCACTGCCCGCCAGTTCATTGACTTTCTACGTGCGAATCTCTTGTAAAGTACGAGCATGGAGGGATTCGAACCCCCGACCCTCAGGACCGGAACCTGATGCTCTATCCACTGAGCTACATGCCCTTAAACCTGAAGCGAGTATAGCATTTATAGGATTTTCATGCCTTACAAGTTACTATTTGTTTGCCTGGGAAATATTTGCCGCTCTCCTTCTGCCGAAAACATCATGGATCATCTGATTCAGCAGGAAGGATTGAGTGACCAGATTGTCTGCGACTCGGCTGGCACCTCTAGCTACCACATTGGCAGCCCACCCGATCGCCGCATGTCCGCTGCTGCCAACAAACGCGGTATCACCCTCACCGGTCAAGCTCGTCAATTTCATCCTGAAGATTTCGAGAAATTTGACCTGATCTTGGCGATGGACAAAGAAAATCGTCGCGACATCTTAACGCTCGACCTCAAAGAACAATATGGCGACAAGGTTAAGCTGATGTGCGACTTTTGCCGCCATCATCCCGATCAGGAAGTTCCCGATCCTTACTACGGCGGCACTGAAGGTTTCAATTATGTGATCAATTTGCTGCTGGATGCCTGTGAGGGGCTACTGGAGAAGGTAAAGGATGAGATATGAAGCGGTTCATTTCCCGTCCTTCATTCGTCCTTCATCTCTACTCCACCAAGTGATGCTCCATCGCAAACCGTACTAGCTCGGCTCGATTGTTAGTTTCGGTTTTGCGGAGCAGGCTACTCACATATTTTTCGACAGTGCGCGAACTCAGGTGAAGGCGATCGCCAATTTGAGAGTTAGAAAGCCCATCCGTTAGCAGATCTAGCACTTCCCATTCGCGGGGAGTGAGATCGAGGGCAATGGCGATCGCACTTGACTTAGGTTGTTCGTTGGGTAGATGTGGACTTTCGGCTTCTGTGGTGGGCGGTCGCATTCGCCAATCTAGCTGAATCATCTGCACCCGCTCCAGCAAGTTACGAATCACGGCTCCCAATTCTTCTAAATCAAAAGGCTTCGGCAAATAGGCATCACAGCCAAGCTGATAGCCTAGAATTCGCTCTTGAGTATTGGTGCGAGCGGTCAAAAAAATCACAGGCAATAGCCGAAACGCTGGCTGTCGGCGCACCTGTCTTACTAATTCATAGCCATCCATCTGCGGCATTGTGATATCTGTCACAATCAGATGGGGCTGATATTGATCGACCATAGCCAAAGCCTTTCGACCATCCTCAGCCGAAACAACTAAATATCCAGAAAGTTCGAGGTAGTCACTGATTGACAAACGAGTGCCAGGATCATCATCAGCAACAAGGATGGTCAGGGGCATGAGGTGCAGACAAATACATAATCACTCTTAGCCTAAGCCAAGATCGTCCTACGCGATTGCCAGAGGGACGACTTTTCTAAATCATTACACCAGATCAAGCAGAATATGACGTCAAGAGGATCGCTATCTACCTCTTCAGAGTAACGCATCCCCTCAATCTCAATTGCGTCACAAACAGAAAAGCGTAGCCAGGAAGAAAACTGACACATTTTTAGTAAAGCAAAGTCAGTCACGTTGCACAATAAATGGAAGCACCGTATTCGATTTAAACCAAACTTCGGAATTCTTTATATAAAGACCATCGTGATACTATCTGGTTGGTCTGACGACTGCACAGCAGTCACTTTTTCGGCGTGATTTCATGGTGTAGGAGACAACAGGAGTGCAAGAGAGTACCTCTGTGGGGTGTGCCAGTTCCCACTTACAGCGCAGCCAACCTGAGCCCATTCGGGTTGGTGTGATCGGAGTCGGCAGCATGGGACAAAAGCATACTAGAGTTCTCAGTCTGCTAAAAGATGTCGAGCTTGTAGGTGTCTCAGATGTAAACGTTGAGCGAGGTCTAGATACTGCTAGCAAATATCGCGCCCGCTTTTTTGAAGACTATCGCGAGTTACTCAAACATGTTGATGCGGTTTGCATTGCCGTTCCAACGCTGTTGCACCACGTCGTAGGACTGGCCTGCCTTCATGCAGGCGTGCATGTACTCATCGAAAAACCGATCGCCGCCAGCATTGCTGAAGCCGAATCACTCGTCAACGCTGCTGCGGAATCACACTGTATTTTGCAGGTTGGTCACATAGAGCGCTTTAACCCTGCTTTTCAGGAACTCAGCAAAGTGCTGAATACTGAAGAATTGCTGGCATTAGAGGCTCATCGCATGAGCCCTTATTCTGACCGAGCCAACGATGTTTCGGTCGTGCTAGATCTGATGATTCATGATATTGATCTGCTGCTAGAGCTAGCAGGTGCGCCCATCGCCAAGCTGACAGCTAGTGGCAGTCGAGCCGCAGATTCAGGCTATCTAGATTATGTGACTGCTACCTTGGGCTTTGCTAATGGCATCGTTGCAACCCTAACGGCTAGCAAGGTAACGCATCGAAAGATTCGCCGCATTGCCGCTCACTGCAAAAATTCTTTGACTGAGGCAGATTTTCTCAACAATGAAATCCTGATCCACCGCCAAACGACCGCAAATTGCCTGACGGACTATGGGCAGGTGCTTTATCGGCAGGATGGGTTGATCGAAAAAGTTTACACCAGCAATATTGAACCGCTTCATGCTGAGCTAGAGCATTTTGTCCACTGTGTTCGAGGGGGAAACCAACCTTCGGTAGGAGGGGAACAAGCCCTTAAAGCTTTGCGCCTGGCTAGCCAAATTGAACAAATGGCAATGGATGGGCAAGTGTGGGAACACTGCGACATTAATCTCAGTACCAATGCTACTGTGAAAATTTCGTAGCCTGCTCAAAACACATTTTTAGGCAACACACTTTTAAGCGATAGTGCCTGACTTACCAAAATGTCCATCTGAAGTGTCCATCCGATGGATATCAAACTATCAAAGCGTTTCAACCAGGGGAATGTTTTTGGGTTCGGCTTTTCCTAAAGTTGAGTTAGGAGTAGGTGATTTAATAGGTTGAGTGCGATCGCTAGTCTATTTCAGCACGACCTAAAATGCTTTGGTAAGCAACGCTGCATTTAGATAGAAATATA
Source organism: Leptolyngbya sp. FACHB-671 (assembly GCF_014695745.1). Taxonomy (NCBI): domain Bacteria; kingdom Bacillati; phylum Cyanobacteriota; class Cyanophyceae; order Leptolyngbyales; family Leptolyngbyaceae; genus Leptolyngbya; species Leptolyngbya sp. FACHB-671. Next base: position 103,363 of record NZ_JACJOV010000152.1, read on the forward strand.
GTTTTACTGCACTAAGTTAGTTAATACTTGCCTCAAATTCTGGGTCAAACTTATGCCCTCACCTTGAATGTTTTGTGAGCGATTTAGGAAGTAGCAACCGCTTAAAAAAATCAGTTTTAATCATCGCTTGCACCGTCTTTACTAACCACAAAACGATTAGCAACGGTTTCGGGTTGAATTGCAGAAAGAATAATGTGACCAGAATCAGTAATAATCACTGCCCGAGTACGACGACCGTATGTAGCATCAACAAGCTGTCCGCGATCGCGAGCGTCAGTAATGATACGTTTAATAGGGGCGGATTCTGGACTCACAATAGCTATCACTCGGTTGGCGGATACGATGTTACCAAAACCGATATTGATCAGCTTAATGTCCATAATAAATAGAATGACCTAGCCGAGTAAAGGTTTAAAAAGTCTTAATCTCAATACTATCGACAAAAAAAATGACCAACAAGCTTAAATTCCCGAAAATCCCCGTTCTTTGCTTTTATTCTCCGTTTTTTCTACCTTTTGGCATAAATTCTTTGACTTAAGAGCCTATGATCGGCTAGCCATTCTAATTGAAATTTCTCAAGTTGAATGAAGCGACTGACTCAATTTTGTTGTGATTGAAAAGATGTTCTGCTTTGCAACCCGTTGACTTTACGACTCTCATGGCTGCCTGCGCGGAATTGCAGACAGATTGGTTGCCTGCTCGACTAGAGCAGGTCTATCAACGCGATCGCCACACCATCGCGTTGGCTCTGCGAACCTTAGATCAGCGAGCCTGGCTAACGCTATCCTGGCATCCGCAAGCTGCTCGCGTTTGCATTGGCGACCCACCGCCGCGTGTACCAGATACCTTTACCTTTAGCCAACAGCTTCAGCATCAGCTAAAGGGGTTGGCGCTGGTGACGATTAAGGCGATCGCTCCCTGGGAACGCGTTCTCGACCTGCAGTTTGCCCGTCGCCCAGGTGAAGACGCACTTTGGCATCTCTACGTCGAGATCATGGGCAAATACAGCAACGTGATTTTGACTAACCAGGAAGATCTCATCGTCACGGCGGCGCATCAGGTCAGTTCCCAACAGTCGAGCGTACGCCCAATTCAAACGGGGCAACCTTACGAAGTTCCGCCCGCGCTGACTGATCCTGCTCCCAGCTTGAGTGAGGCTCAATCCCGCTGGCGTGAGCGAATTAGTCTTGTTCCTGGCTCGTTAAAGCGCAATATCCTGAAAAGCTATCGGGGACTCAGTTCTACTCTGATTGCTTCAATGGCACAGGCTGTTGAACTGGAGCCCGATCAACCGACGGATAGCTTAAGCGATCGCCACTGGCAACAGCTATTTGACTGCTGGCAAACCTGGCTACGAGCACTAGAGCAACAGCAGTTTCAACCGGGTTGGTTGACGCAGGGCTATACCGTTATGGGCTGGGGCACTGTTGAACCTGTCAAGTCTGTGCAGGATTTGCTCAACCGTTACTACACTGACCAGCTCAATCAGCAAGAATTTTCACAGCTGCGCCACCAAATTGGACAAAAATTAAGCAACATTCTAAAAAAGTTAAACGTTAAAGCGCAGGACTTTCGAACTCGTCTCCAGCAGTCTGACCAGGCAGATGACTATCGAGAACAGGCAGATCTGCTGATGGCGCATCTGCACGAATGGCAACCAGGTATGAAGGCGATCGCCCTGGCTGATTTCACCACCGAAAGACCGATTACCATTCCGCTCAATCCAGAAAAAAACGCCGTCCAAAATGCTCAAGCGCTTTACAAACGACATCAGAAGTTGAAGCGATCGCGAGCTGCGCTAATTCCCTTGTTAGATGAAGTCCAGGCAGAAATCGCCTATTTGGAGCAAGTCGAAGTCGCCATTTCCCAGCCAGAGCAATACCAAACTCCCGATGATCTGCTTTCCCTCGCAGAAATTCGCGATGAACTGATCCAGCAAAAATATCTTGAAGCCCCTGACCGCCGTAGTTCTGCCCCTCCCAGCACCGATTTTCGTCGGCAGCAAACGCCCGGGGGGCACGAAGTTCTAATTGGACGCAACAACCGCCAAAACGATCAGCTAACTTTCCGTTTGGCAGGGGACTATGACCTCTGGTTTCACGCCCAGGAAATTCCTGGTAGCCATGTGCTGCTCAGGCTCCAGGCAGGTGACGTTCCTGATGAAGCAGACCTCCAATTCACCGCTGACCTGACCGCCTACTACAGCCGCGCTCGTCAAAGCGAACAAGTTCCCATTATTTACACTGAACCTAAACACGTCTACAAACCCAAAGGCGCAAAGCCTGGAATCGCCATCTACAAAAACGAACGGGTCATTTGGGGGCAACCTCAGCGGGTGAAGTAGACCGGAATACCGATTCGTATTCCATGAAAAAATGGGCACGAGTCTGCACTCTTTGCCCATTCCGTAGTCGCTTACAGCAACGCCATAGACTAAAACACATCACAGCTTAAGCAATGTGCTTTTTATCTATGGCGTTGATTTCAAAACTAACGAAATCTTGTCAAAACCTACGGCAGCGGGTGGAACAGCAGGTCAGGGAAAAAGCGGTTAAATTCAATCAAAGCTCCAGCAATAACAAACAGGCAAGCTGTCGCGAACACCGGAGCGGTCGATAGATATTTCAGGAGATACTGCGATTGCATGAATATGCTCCAAACATTCAGAAGATGAATTAAGTTGTCGGTTGCGTAGGTTGGGTTAGCGCTAGCGTAACCCAACAAAACTGAAGTCAATGCTGGATTTCACGAGAGTTCGATCCAACCCAATTCAGCAAGTTTGTCAGCTAGAAGTTAACAGAATTATCGAGGTGAAATTGGAATTTCTTCTTCTTTCGCGACTAATTCGCCACTCAATAACTCTTTAATGGCTGCTAGGGGCCAAAGGAGAGAAGAGAGGATGATACCAATGGCACGAGGCACATCGATAACGACTTCATTCATTTCAGGGTCTTTTTCACCGCGTACCGAAATTAGGTAAGAGCGACCAGACCAGCCAATCAATCCGGCAATGTAAAGGAAGAGAATGCCAGGAATAAGAAACTCGCCTGCATGATTCAGACGACCATCTACAACCAAATGGGGCAAACCTTCGGGACCACAAAGCAGATTATCACCGTAGAAATCAAATCGCTTTTTAGCTTGTTCTGTCTTAGCGTTAGAGGCACGCTGTTGAAAAGCGGGGGTGTCAGCGCAGGGGGTTAACCCGGAGACATCAGCAGAGGCAGGAGGTGCAAAACCTGCCCATAGAAAAAGAACTAGCACTAGAGCAAACAATCGTTGCATGGAATTGTTTCCCTTTATTACAAAAAGCAAAGTCTTTTGTACAAAAAAATTAAGTTATTTGTACAAACAAAGTTGAACTTCAGAGCAATCATACTCTCACAGGGAAACCCAGTAAAGTTAAGCTTTTAAAAGAAATTGATTGAATAGAAGTTTGGGCTTTTTTAGCAACGTATGGCAACGATTTTGGCAATTGAAACGAGTTGTGATGAAACGAGCGTTGCGGTGGTGCGCGATCGCCAGGTGTTGAGCAATGTAGTTTCGTCTCAAATTGCCATTCACCAACAGTATGGCGGCGTGGTGCCAGAGGTGGCATCTCGTCAGCACGTAGAGATCATTAACTGGGCGATCGCCCATTCCTTGGAGCAGGCTCAACTCGACTGGTCTGGAATTGATGGCATTGCTGCAACCGCTGCACCAGGGTTAGTCGGGGCACTGCTGGTCGGTCTAACGGCTGCAAAAACGCTGGCAATGCTGCATCAAAAGCCATTTCTAGGTGTGCATCACCTGGAAGGGCACATCTACGCTTCCTACTTAAGTGAACCGGCGCTGGAACCCCCGTTTCTCTGTTTGCTTGTCTCTGGGGGGCACACCAGCTTGATCTACGTCAAAGATTGCGGTCACTATGAGACGCTGGGTCAAACCCGTGACGATGCTGCTGGAGAAGCTTTTGACAAAGTAGCAAGGCTGATGAACTTGGGCTATCCGGGTGGACCCGTGATCGATCGACTGGCGGCTGAGGGCAATCCCCAGGCTTTTTCCTTGCCTGAAGGTCAGGTTTCCCTTCCAGAAGGCGGCTACCATCGCTATGACTCTAGCTTCAGTGGCTTAAAAACTGCTGTGCTGCGGTTGTCCCAAAAGCTGCAGCAGTCCGAGGGAGCTTTGCCTGTGGCGGATCTGGCTGCCAGTTTTCAGGATACGGTGGCGCGATCGCTCACCAAACGGGCGATCGCTTGTGCCCTCGACTATGGGCTAGACACCATTGCGGTTGGCGGTGGTGTTGCGGCTAACAAAGGGTTGCGTCGTCGCCTCCAAGCTGCCGCCGCAGAGCGCAATCTGCGCGTGCTGTTTCCGCCCATGCAGTTTTGCACTGATAATGCTGCGATGATTGGCTGTGCAGCTGCCGATCATTTCAACCGGGGACACAGATCACCGCTGACCTTGGGGACACAATCTCGAATGGCGATCGCCAACGTCATGCAGCTTTATGCGACTTAGGAAATTTGTGAGCCAGGTTTTGTCCTCAAGGGGCAAACGACTGCTTGCTATCACCAAAACCTGATTTAACTCAATCAGAACTCATGCTTCGCGACAATCCTTTGAATTTGAGCTGCCACTTCCTCTGGCTGCTCAACCATCGCTAGGTGTCCACAGTCAGGAATTTCAACCACATTGTTGCCGCAGCATTCAAACGAAGGGTGAAAACTGGCCAAGTGACGAACGTACTGAGGTTCCATGATCGTGTCTTCTGCCCCAGCAATAAAGTACACAGGCTGCTGCAGTCGGGAAACAACCTGGGGCAGACTGTGAACCTCTGTCTCTGTCGTTGAGTCCAGTAGTGTTCCCAGAGCGGCTTCTGGATGTGCCGCGACCCAATCTACTAACCGCTGCTTACCCCACTGCCGCGTTAGTGGACGCGCCACATTCATCCGCGACATCGGCAGATCGAGCAGCGGCAAACGACAGAGCCAGCGTGGACGCAGCTTGACCAACTGCTGCCCTGCTGCCCGAAACCGCTCAAACTCCTCTTTGAGGTAAATACCACCACCCGAATTTACACACACAACCCCTCTAATTTTCTGGGGTAGCTGATCGGCAGCCCATAGAGAAATACTGCCTCCCAGAGAATGACCTACCAACCAGGCAGTTGAAATTTCAAGCTGCTCCAGCAAAACAGTCAAGTCTTGTGCATAAGCAGCTGGAGCATATCGAGAAGGAACCGTTAAAGTAGCGTTTTGCTTTAGAACACTCGATTGAGCAACTGAACTAGTGCTGCCTGACTGAACTCGGTCGAACTGAGTTGAGCGCTCGGATGAGCTGTTCTGCTCAGCAGCAGACATTTGTGGCGATGAAGCTTGACTGGAAGGCTTAGGGGTTGCAGCTTGCGAGCGACCAAATCCTCGCAAGTCATAGGATAAGCATTGATAGTGAGGCGATAGCTGCTGAATGGTAGGCCGCCAATATTCACGGCTCAGCAGCCAGCCGTGAACAAAAACCAGAACGACAGAGCTATCTCTGGGAGGAGTTAGCTCATAGGCGTGAGGGACTCCCAGGACATCAACGGTTTTGACCATACTTCTATGGTATCTCGAAGCGCTCTGAAATCTGGCATTTCTGATCGCCTTACTCGTTCATCGTCTTGTAAGTCGCGACAGCCGAAGGCGAGATCCGATTCAAATATCGAAAGATCCAATACTTGAATACTGTATCTAAAATTACAGGAAAGGTTGCAATAAACAAGAAAATAAAATCTCGATTGGCAGGCAGTCCTAAGTGTCTAGAAACCCCCTCCAAGATGACTTCCCATCCATGAGGTGAGTGAAAACCGACGAAGGTATCAGTCAACAAAATAATAATAAAGGCTTTAGCGCTATCGCTAAGTCCATAAACCAACTCATCAAAAAATGACTTTAAAACTTCAATCTCTCGTTTGCTGAAGTAAATAACACCTGTAAATGCAATTAAAGAGATTAAGTCAGAAAAAACATTTTTAATTGCGTTAGAGCTTCTCTGGCGATATTCCTCCTCGATCTCAGATGCCCTGTGTCGTAATACTTCTGCGATCGCTTCTTCAGAAACCGGTGGAGCCTTACCAATGAAACTTTCAAACCTAATTCTTTCCTCATATCGGTGCAGTTCATCCAGTGCCTCTTCTTCCATTTCTGCATTTAGAAAAACTTCGGCCTGCTCCTCATCTCGGAGAGAGTCAACCAGCGGTCCGATGAGAAAGTTCTTCGAGATTTGCTGAGTTAGCAGCGGAATGATAATGAGCAACAGAATAAATCTTAAGGAAATAACGGTTCTAGCTTTGGAGCTACGGAAACTATCAACAACCTGCTCTTCCGCTTTAGGATCGAGTTCTCGTTTAATTCGATCTACCGTTCTTAGAATCGACCTGGGCAAAACTCCAGTTTTATCAGCAATAGAATCACCGTCGGTTGATAAATCTGGCTTAGGCTGCTTCTTGGCTGACTGATCCGGTGAATTATTTTGAGGTTCAATACGCCCTGGCTGCCGCACTTTTACATCAGTAATCTGAGTGGATTCTGAAATTGAAATTAAGGAGGAAGGCTTTTGTCTGACAGAACTATAGCGAGCAAGAACTTCATCTACTATTCTGAGCTTCTTTAGAATAAGACCGGGTTTGTCGATAATGCTGATTGCACGTAAATCAGCATTTTCTTCTAACTGAATCTCGGTAATTTTTTGATTGGAAATCTGCAAAATGGAGCTGCTGGTTTTGAACTCTGCCAGCCTCACTTTTGCAATGTTCAAGTACTTCGTCAGTTCTGATTGAAAGTAATCCTGTGCGCTCTTGCTATAAGTTCCATAGTCAGTCGATATTTTACTGCCACCAAAATGGGCATCTTCGATCGCTTTGATTCTTAAAGCAGCTTCATAAGCCTCGTCTAAGGCACGCTCTGGTGTTCTCAGAAACCACTGATTAGCACCCTGCAAATACCCTTTAATCGTTGCCAAAAGAGATGTTTTCATATGTGGTTTAGCGGGTGCCTAACATGTTTTCTAGCAGCTTATGTCTAAAGATATTCAACTTTTGTGTTTAAACAATCCAATTTATTCATACTAATCTTAAAGGAGTTGTGAAAGGGGTCCCTGACGAAGTGCTTTTCTCACGGACTGTTCGTCTTACTGTTGATTTAGGACCGCTGTAGATTTGGCAGGCAAGTAAACTTCAAGCTCAATAAACCTTGATAATGCCTAACTTATAATAAGGCTAGAAAACTTCCTAGTATTTAAAGGTTAAGGTACGTAGTATCATATCAAATCCGTCCTCCAGCTCGTCCGTTGCGACTGCCTCTGTTTGGCTCGTCGGCTCAACTCGGAGTGGTAAGACGAGCCGCTTGATTGAGCAATTTCAGGTTCTAGCTCAGTTTTTTGCAGAACAGCCTCATCCTCATCCTGCTCCTGCTACCTTGGTCTTTGCTGCCAATGGAGATAATCGGATTGACCTGGCAGACCGCATTGCAGTAGCCACTCAAGCTCAATTTCCCTTTGATTCCACAACTCCACTTGGCTTTTTCCAGAGTGAGGTTGTGCTGTTTTGGCCTCTGCTGGCACAACAGTTGGGCTTAAAGACTCAATTTCCGCTGCGGCTGCGCCCGGAGACTGAGCAGGAATTAGCGACGCGGCTATGGCGACCTGAGCTAGATGACGGACGGCTTAGTCAGGAAGGAGTCAGTGAGTATTATCTGGTGCGTCGAACACTCGATTTGCTGCAGCTAGCCGCAAGTGGGGGCATCCCCACGGAGGACATTGCCAGCGTCTTAAAGGATGGGTTTGCGGGGCAAGAGGGGTCGGCTGACCTATGGAACTGTATGCAGGAAGTGTTGCTGCGCTGGCAGACGTGGTGTCTGGAGCGAGGACTGCTGACCTATGGGATTATTTCTCAGCTTTACTGGCGATATTTGTTGCCGCATCCCACTTATCAACAGCAGCTTAAACGCCGCTATCGGGCGATCGCCGCTGATGATGTGGATGAATACCCGGCGATCGCCCGTTTCCTCTTCGAGTTTTTGCTCGATCAGGGTATTCCCGGCGTGTTTAGCTATAACCCAGACGGTTCAATTCGATTAGGTTTGGGCGCTGATCCTGACTATCTAGCTGGATTAGCTGCACGGTGTCAGGTTGAAACCTTATCTCCCCAACCAGACAGTTTGACTGAAACCTGGGGTGAAACGATAGTGAACTGGATTCAAGAACCGCTATCGCTACCCGAGCTGCCAGATTCTATCTATTCAATTCAAACCACTTCTAGAGCACAACTGCTGCGCCAGACGGCAGAAGTGATCACAACGGCAATTCACTCTGGGCAGGTGCAGCCTCAGGAAGTAGCGGTGATTGGACCCGGTTTGGATGCGATCGCCCGATACACGCTGCGAGAAATTTTGACCAGTCGGGCGATCGCCGTCGAATCACTCAACGACCAGCAGCCGCTCAACAGTTCCCCCATGATTCGCGCTTTGCTAACCCTGATGGCATTTATCTATCCAGGGCTAGGTCATTTGCTCAACCGCGATGCCGTTTCTGAAATGTTGGTTGTGCTGAGCCAAACTCCTGCCTTTGATGCAGGGCGATCGGGACTCGACCTAGCGAGAATTGATCCTGTGCGGGCAGGGTTACTAACCGACCACTGCTATCTTCCCGACTCCGAGCACCCCCAACTCCTTCCCGCTAATGCTTTCCCTCGCTGGGATCGGCTGGGTTACCAAGCAACTAGCTTCTATACCGACCTACTGCAATGGGTCGAGACGCAACAAATTCAGCAGCAACAACGCCTGATTCCTAATCCTGTTGTTCTGCTCGATCGTGCTACTCAGCGCTTCCTCTCGGGTGGTAGCAACTTACCCTACGATCAACTTGCCGCCCTCAGAGAACTGATGGAAACCTCCCAGCACTACTGGGAAGTAGATAATCGGCTGAGGCAAGCTGATGCAGCAGGTTCCGTAGCAAGTCGGGCAGAATCTCCAGTCTCTGTCAGCGTCGGACACTTCATTCAGCTACTGCGTGACGGGACGATAACAGCAGACCCTTTTCCCGCTCGTCCAATTGGACCAACGAGTCAGGCAGTCACCCTGGCGACCATCTTTCAATACCGCTCAAACCGTCGTTTTCATCGCTGGCACTTCTGGCTTGATGCAGGTTCTGCCCTTTGGCTAACGGGGGGTGGACCTTTATTTGGCGCACCTCTATTTTTGCAATCTTGGTCAGGACGCCCCTGGACAGCGGCCGAAGCCACGGAAGCCGATCAGCAACGCCTCCAGCGCCAAATCTTAGACCTTCTTGGTCGAGTGGGTGAACGAGTCTACTTGTGCCACAGTGAACTAGCCACCAACGGGCAAGAGCAAAACGGGCCGTTACTCAACCTGGCAAATTCTGCCACGGCAGCCTTCTCCGAATATGCTTTAGAGAAATATGCTCCAGAGTTGGTTTGACTAAAGTGTTCAACTCAGTGCAAGTCATTCAATAAATTCCACCCGATAGAAATTTCTTTGTTTTCGCCGTTAACGCCTCCGTTGCCATCTGTATAATGTCCTGATATTCCCAAGATGGCAGTATCAGCATCCGGTAAAATCGCTTCAGCGAGTCGAGAAACTAAATCGTGATTGCAGTGTATCCTGGTAGTTTCGATCCGATTACGCTGGGTCATCTGGATATCATTGAGCGAGGCTGTCAGCTCTTTGATCAGGTGATTGTGCTGGTATCGACGAACCCTAACAAAACGCCGCTGTTTTCAGCGCAGAAACGGATAGAGCAAATTTGCTTGACCACCCGTCATCTGCCCAACGTTGAAGTTGATAGCTTTGACGGTTTGACTGTAACCTATGCAAAAATGCGAAAAGCTGGGGTGCTGTTGCGGGGTCTTCGAGTCCTCTCTGATTTTGAGAAGGAACTCCAGATGGCTCATACAAACAAAACGCTCTCAGACGATGTTGAAACCGTTTTTCTAGCCACTTCAAACGAGTACAGCTTTCTGAGTAGCAGCCTAGTTAAAGAAATCGCTAGGTTTGGTGGTCCTGTAGATCATCTTGTCCCTCAACCCGTTGCCCTGGATATCCATCAATGTTACGCCAAGACTCCGACCGTATTAGCCCCGACCGTAGCGGAAGTACCCCACATGCCGGAGTCTCCGCTGGAGGTTCCTACGGAGATGCAGCCCGAATAGGCGGCCTTGATATCCAGCGAGAGCTCAATAAGCTGGAAGAGATGATTCTCGACAGTCCCCGGATTCCTCTGAGCAAGCGGACTTTGGTGGATGAAGAACAGTTGCTCGATCAACTTGACTTAATTCGACTGAACCTGCCAACGGCATTCCAAGAAGCGGCAGAAGTGGTTCGTCACAAGGAAGACTTGTTGTCAGAAGCAGAGCAGTATGCTCAAGAAATTTTGGAAACTGCAGAGCGACGAGCTGCCCAAATCTTGGATGAGATGGGTTTAATTCGGCAAGCTGAGCTAGAAGCACAACAAATTCGGCAGCGGGTGCAGCAGGAATGTGAAGCCGCACAAGAGCAAACGATGGCTGATATTGATCGAATGCGCCGCCAAGCTCAGCAGGAATTAGAGGAAATTAGGAAGCGGGCGATCGCCGAATCCGAGGAGATCCAGCAAGGCGCAGATGACTACGCCGATAGCGTCCTCAAAGGCATGGAGCAACAGCTTAGTGACATGATTCGTGTCATTCGCAATGGTCGTCAACAGCTTCACCCAGAGCCACCTGCTCCACAAAAGCCACGGGAATCTAGTAGCCCCTCTGCAAATCGCCCTACCCCAGCTCAAAAATCTGCGTCAGAGCGATCGAAGAGCTAGTAGTCTAGACTTCTGTAGGAAGACAATTTGTAGGAAGGCAAACCATGCGGCTGTCACAGATGCTCTTTTTAACCCTGCGGGAAGATCCAGCAGAGGCAGAAATTCCCAGTCATAAACTGCTGCTGCGGGCAGGATACATGAGGCGAATTGGCAGTGGTCTTTATGCCTACCTACCGCTGCTGTGGCGCGTCCTCAAGAAAGTCTCACAAATTGTGCGAGAAGAAATGGACGCTGCCGGAGCGCAGGAATGCTTGCTAACTCAGTTGCAGCCCTCAGAGTTATGGCGCGAATCGGGCCGGTGGGATACCTACACCAAAGCTGAAGGCATCATGTTCGCCTTAAAAGATCGGCAGGATCGCGAATTGGGGCTAGGTCCAACCCATGAAGAAGTCGTGACGGCGATCGCCCGTGACATGATCCGCTCCTACCGTCAGTTGCCGGTCAACCTCTATCAGATTCAAAGCAAATTCCGAGATGAAATCCGCCCCCGCTTTGGTCTGATGCGTGGGCGAGAATTCATTATGAAAGATGCCTACTCCTTTGATATGGATGAGGCAGGCATGAAAAAGTCCTACGAAAAGATGTATCACGCTTACAACAACATCTTTCGGCGATCGGGATTGGCATTTCGGGCTGTGGAGGCAGATTCGGGGGCGATCGGTGGTTCCGGTTCCCAGGAGTTCATGATTCTAGCGGACGCAGGCGAAGACGAAGTTCTCTACACGGAGGACGGACAATACTCTGCCAACGTCGAAAAAGCGGTTTCCTTACCGCTCGATGCTGAACCTTCCGGTTTCAAGAAATACGAGAAATTAGAAACCCCTGGAACGCCAACCATCGCTACCCTCTGCGATTTCCTCAAGTGTTCACCCACGCAAATCGTCAAAAACGTACTTTACCAGGTGACGTACAACAACGGCATGAACGTGCTGGTGTTAGTCAGCATCCGGGGCGATCAGGATGTCAACGAAGTGAAATTGCAAAATGAACTGGTAAAACAGGCAGATCAGTACGGTGGCAGCACAGTGATTGCGCTAACCGTTCCTGACGCTGAGGCCCAACAAAAGTGGGCGGCAAAACCCTTGCCGCTAGGTTACATTGCTCCTGATTTGGGTGATGATTACATTCAGTCATCCAAAAATTTAGCTCCAAAGTTTTTGCGAATAGTAGACCCAACCGCAGTTGAGCTAAAAAACTTTGCGACAGGAGCAAATGAATCAGGGCATCACGTCGTTGGGGCAAATTGGGGTGAGCAGTTTCAGCTTCCCAAGCTAGCTGTAGATTTGAGAAAAGCCCAAGCAGGCGATCGCGCCCTACATGACTCCAGCCAAACCCTCCAAAGTGCCAGAGGCATTGAAGTTGGTCACATTTTCCAACTCGGCTTGAAATATTCCAAGTCAATGGGTGCAACCTACACCAACGAGCAGGGTGAACCCGCTCCCATGTACATGGGCTGCTACGGGGTGGGTGTGTCTCGACTGGCACAGGCGGCCGTTGAGCAATCCTACGATAAGGATGGAATCATCTGGCCCGTGGCGATCGCTCCCTATCATGCGATCGTCGTCATTCCCAACATTGCCGATGCCAACCAGGTAGAAGCGGCTGAAAAGCTGTATACCGAACTGAATCAGGCTGGTGTAGAAACCTTGCTCGACGACCGCGACGAACGGGCCGGAGTCAAATTTAAAGATGCTGACCTGGTCGGTATTCCGTTTCGGATTGTGACGGGGCGATCACTCCAGTCTGGCAAAGTCGAAGTGGTCAAACGTGCTACCCGCGAATCTGAAGAAATTGCTCTGGATCAAGTGCTGCCTACCCTCAAGCAATGGATCGCTGAAGCTCTCTCTTAACCCGATATGGAATTCTTCACCATTCTTCTGTCCGGCTTGCTGGGTATTCTTTCCCCAGCTGGCTTGGTTATCGACAGCGTAGCTGAAAATGCTATCCGCGATCAGTTAGAGGACGTTGAGCAGCTAGAAGTCCGGGTGGATAACGCACCCAGCTACCAAATCTTGCAGGGTAAAGTTCAGCGAGTCAGAATTGCTGGACGTGGACTCTTTCCTGTAGAGGCTTTGCGAATCGACACGGTGGAAGTGGAGACAGATACGATCGCCATCGATCCTGAGCGCCTCCAGGAGGGTCAGGCTGCGCTGGAGCAACCCTTGCAGGCAGGAATCCGACTGGTATTAAAGCAATCAGACTTAAACCAGGCTTTGCAATCTCCTGAAATTGCCGAACAGTTGCGTGATTTTAGCGTCAATCTAGTTAGCCGTTCAGGAGCTGAGGAATTACAGCGTTATGACTTCATCGACCCGCAGGTAGAGTTCATAGGCAACGATTCCGCAGGTAGCACGGCTCTAGGTCGCATACGAATTCAAGTCATTCTACGCGAACAGGAAACTCAAGAAGATTTGCAAATTCTTGCAGAATTGGGATTAGAAAAAACCTCAGCCCTACAGCTTCAGATTGTTGAGCCAATCGTCCGTGCCAATGGAGAACCCGTTCCGCGCCAGCTTATTCAGCCATTGATTGACGGCATCAACCAACAGCTCAACCTGAATAATTTAGAAACTTTTGGCATCACAGCTCGACTTCTACAGGTAGAGTTAACCCCTGAAGCGCTGAATTTAGCTGCATTTGTTCAAATTCGTCGGCCTTGAACTCCGGAAACCGGGTTAGCACTGCTGTAGTTAGAGAGCTGAGATAAATTCAACCCCTTTCGAGTTAAATCAGGGCTTCCTCAACTCTCACGCTGTCTGTTATTCAGGAGGAACCTGCTATGCGTGATCATCAGCCATCAGATCAGCCAACCCATCAGTCACTAGAATCATCGGACTACCCACAGCCAGAGACAGAATCGTTTCCTGAAGGCAATCGGCTCTCTCGCCGTATTCCACTTGGATTACTCGCAGGAATATCTGCCGTCGTTGTGCTAACAGGCAGCGCTACAGCCTGGTGGACATGGAACTTTGCGGCTAGGAACGCTGACCCTAGCAAAACTGCTCCTGCTACCATACAGCCCTCCCCAGTGGAATCGCCTGCGACAAACGTTCCCATAGAATCACCTGCTGCTCAAGCACCTGAACCCCAGTCCAGCAGTCCCGTAAAAGAGCAAACTGCTGAAGTTTACTGGCTGGGTGTCAATGCTGAACAGTTAGAACTAGTCGCTAGTCCAGTTTCACTGCCAACTGATCAGCCTGATGAGGCACTGAAAGTAGTATTTGAAGATTTGCTCCAAGGACCAAGCGAATCAGCAGCGTTCTCCGAAATTCCTGAAGGCACTGAACTGCGCGAGGTAACCGTTGAGAGTGACGGAGTTCATGTTGACCTATCTGAGGACTTTACCGTCGGCGGCGGTAGTGCATCTATGACGGGCAGGTTGGGACAAATAGTCTATACCGCCACTAGCCTGGAACCAGAAGCCAACGTTTGGATCTCGGTAGAAGGAGAACCCCTAGAAGTACTAGGTGGAGAGGGTTTAGTCGTTGACCAGCCAATGACCCGTGAGGGCTTTGAGCAGAACTTTGCCCTCTAGAGCAATTTGCCAGAAGCACCAGCAATCCTAGATTTAGCTGTGAAGATGAGTGGGTTGTGAGAGTGTCTCCTTACCAAGGGACACTCTCACAGCCTATTTTGGATTGCTATAGTATCAGGCTGCTGTCTGCTAGTTAAGGTAAAGGCCCGGAAGTGTCTGGCCTGCTGCTCAATGCGGGTGGCAAGGCGATCGCACACCAAGCTGCACAATTCAAAAATCAGATCGTCTTCCACACTGTAGTAAGCTGAGGTGCCAACGCTGCGGCGGCTGAGAATGCCAGCTTGCAACATGACCTTCAAGTGTTTAGAAACATTGGCCTGACTAGTTGCAGTTGCCTCAACCAGGTCTTGAACACACTTTTCACCATCTCGCAGTGAGTTCAAGAGTTTCAGACGCATCGGTTCACTCAACACACCGAAGTACTCAGCAACTTGCTGCACAATTTCTGGCGGTACAGACTCGGCTGGTTTCATGCAAATCTAACCCCGAAAGGACTGATCCCAGATTGTACCAGTCAACCCATCTATGCCAATAGAGTAATAGAACACAAGCGGAGCACGTTCTATGTAGCAATACGAAAGGTTGACTAGGCTAAATCACTAGAATTGCGTAAACGGATAAGCTGACGGCGCATTTGGGGCGATGCTTCCACCTCAGGTAGCTCTTTTGCCTCAACATGGATCTGAACTGGTTCCAGATACTCGTCAGCTCCACAGGTGAACGCATCTAGCAACATTTCTAGAAGCTCCTCGCGATCGCACAGAACGCCCTTCTCCTCAATCAGCCTGAACTTGAGGCGAATCTCACAATCGTAGACACCAACTTCAGTGCTAACAGGCTGATACTCTAAAGAACTAGATTTCATCTGAGAAACAGCACCTGTTGTGCTGCGATTAAGAGGGTAGTTTCCAGATCTGGTTCAACAAAAGTTTCATCAATTTTGCTTTTGCAATTGACCTGCCTTTAAAGACTTACTGCTTAAAGATAGGGACTTCTTGCTGTGCAGGGCTTGGCGTTTGTTGCTTAGACTTAAAGTAGCATTCCCTTGAAGATGATTAGATCCGCTAATTAGCTGAATTCAAATTACTTGATTGTTAAAGCTTTTATATTGAATCAGCGGTAGCTTCACCATTCCCTAACACAAATAGATCTGTATCGTCGAATTAGTAATGAACGCTTACTAACGCTATTTTCTACTCTTCAGGCTAGGGCATTCGTAAAATCTCTGTAAGGACTCTTTAATGCCTTTACAGAGGCTTTAAACCAGATTTTAGTTGGATATTTAACTACCTAGAAAGTACCATTTTGCCGCCTACGCTTGGTTCTCAATAAGTTTGGTAAATTAGACATCTCTGCCTTCGGATAGCTTCAGACCCCGCAGGGTACCTGAGTTGTGCCGAATGTATGGGTAGGGCATTTCTCAAACTGCAGGTGAAAAGATGTCCTGGTTCAGACCATTATGATATGAAAACAAACGTTAAATACGCCTGGTTCTAGCCTCTTTAATGCAGGTTCAATCAAGCAGCCGTCGCCACATTTTACACTTGACTTAAGCTTGTACTGATCAACAACTTAAAGCTGAATGTACTTTTTTTGACACTTTGCTTTTCCAGCAAAGCAATCTGTTACAAACACCTTGCTTTGCTAATAGCGAAACTGGCTTCAGTGTTTAATTCAGTAGTAATCAATTTTCTGATACAGGCATTAGCAGGGTAACTGAGAATTCAATATGGTACAGGTAGGACTTATGCTACATCGAATGGTTAGCAGTCCAGCTTTGATTTGAAACAATGTGTGAAGAAGACGAAAGAAGTTGGAGGAAGGGTAGACTCTCAACCCTTTCAGCAAGTCCATTCCTTGGGGTGGTAGTGTGAACAATCCTGGCAAGGCCCAAGTGGATTTACGGCGCAGCGAATATAGCTGGAGCGGGCATTAAATTGGCAGGTAATGTCACCAATGATGTAACCCATTCCTTCCACATAGTGTTGGTCAGGGGCAAGATGGAAATTGGGCAGACCCCGACTGGCAGTTGAGTGAAGGGCTAACCGAAGTCTCTCTTGGGCTTGAGTGTCTACGCGACGCATGACCCAGATTGAGAATAGGGAAGGGGTCAAGCCAAGAATGAGAATTAGGAGTGCAACTAACACGGCTTTCTGGTTTGACGATGGAGCTAAGTGAACGAGCAGGACTGGATTCTACCTACTTTCTTGTCCTTAAGTGGGGAAAAGCTTTTGGACTTATTCTGAATCTAACGCTATTGAATCTGCAAGATTAGCCGCGCCAGGTTGAGATAAATCAGGACTCCCAATACGTCTACGGCAGTTGTGATGAATGGAGCGGACATTAGTGCGGGATCAAGACCGATAGTCTGGAAGAGAAACGGTAAGGTTGATCCTGCAACTGAAGCCAGAATTGAAATGGCAACCAGGCTAACTCCAACAGCGATCGCCACAACCCAGCTTCCTTGAAGCACATAGGCCCAGACCAGCACGACCAGTCCCAGCATTAAACCCAGGAAAGTTCCTGCGATCGCCTCTCGACGAATCACCCGCAGGGCTTTTTTACCCTGAATTTCATCCGTATTTAGTCCTCGAATCACGACAGTGGAAGATTGTGCACCAACATTTCCACCCGTACCGATCAGGAGAGGAATAAATGCTGCTAGTGCTACAACCTGCTGCAAAATTTCCTGCTGACTGCGAATTACAGCACTGGTCGCAGTATTCGTAATCAGCAGCACAAACAGCCAAACAACCCGTCTGCGAGCTACAGTCAGCAAATTCGTTTGGAAATAGCTGTCATCGCCGGACTGCACGCCACCCAAGGTATAAATATCTTCCGTTGTTTCCTCTTCCAGGATGTCGAGCACGTCGTCTACGGTGATGATTCCGACTAGACGCTGTTCTGCATCGACGACGGGCACTGCGAGGAAGTCATAGCGTTGAATGATTCGAGCCGCTTCTTCTTGATCGGTGTCGGTATGGACGTAGACGATTTCACGAGTCAGGACATCGCCAATCTTTTGGTCTGGTTGGGCCGTCACTAGGGCGCGGAGGGAAAGGGTACCGATCAAACGACGGGCAGCATCAGTGACGTAGAGGTAGTAAATGGTTTCACTGACGTTAGCTAGGCTGCGGATGCGTTCAAGGGACTGAGCGACTGTCCATCCTTCTTTAAGGGAAACGTACTCCGGAGTCATAATTCGTCCGGCGGTGCCCGATTCGTAGCCTAACAGCAAGGCTGTAGCGCGACGTTCTTCTAGGCTAAGCTGCTCCAGGATGCGAGTAACGACTTTGGCAGGCAACTCGTCAAACAGGCGCACTCGATCGTCGGGCGACATTTTATCGACGATATCGAGTACGTCTTGCCGCTTAAATTCTTCGATCAGCGTTTGCTGGACGGTGGAATCAAGATATTCGTAGACTTCAATCGCCTCACTTTTGGAAAGTAAGCGAAAGGCGATCGCCTGCATTGGTTCAGGCAGTCCTTCGATCGCTTCAGCAATATCCGCAGGCTGAACGGGTACGAGCAGCGCTTTGGCTCCGATCAGGTTTCCCTGTTCCAAAAGAGCCTGAAGTTGCGATCGCACCAATTCTCGCAATTCTCTACGAGAAAAACTTTGAAGAGCAGTGGATGAATTGTCGTTGTCGATAGTCAATGCTCTAAATTTTTTCCTCTATGAGTCTGTGCCTATTGTGGCTCTACCCATAATTTCCCATAACGTTTGTTGCTTGACTACAGCAACCGCTCATCAATTTGGTAAACCAGTGTAGGGTTTGCAGGTTCTTACTTTAGCCCGATGCTATCAATTCTGTCGGAAGTTAGTTTGAAAGTGCAGCCGTCATCACTCTTGAGATGAAGTTTGCCCAGAACTGATGTGACTAAAGGAGAGAGGCACATGAACTCTGAGACTAGAACCCCCGAAATTACCGCAATTACAACGACTCCTGAAACAACTGCGGTCGTGCAAATTAGTCCTGAGACGGAGGCATTGGTAAAGCAGGAAATGCCAAACAAGCCAGAAGAGGCTCAGCGTGAAACGATGGCTTTGATTGAAGCTATCAAAAGACGTGCTCAGCTGTCAGTGCAAGAAGCGAGGGATGTGACGCTTGACTCTTACCTGACAGCAGTTCGGCAAGCTAGAGAAGCAGTGGAGCAAAACAAGCCCCTAGTCGATCCGGTGCAAGTTGAAAAGTCGGTTGAATTAGTCCAACGACAGGCAGAAATGAATTGGAGCGTGATTGTTTCCGAAATTGAATCTTTGGGGGTGCAATTAGTTGACGCAGCCAGGGATGCTTGGAATACGTTGATGAATTCAGACCACAAGCGTTAATCAAGAGATCTTCGAGGAGTATGGGAACGAACGGACGTTCGTTCCCACTCAGCTACTTTTAAATGGAGCAGGAATTGTCCGGAGATCTTGTCGGGGAGAATCTTTTGCAAAGGCAAGGTGAATTGCCTCCCTGCCGGAGCGAAAAGAATAGGACTCTGATTTTTCTGATCGGGATCGCAACGAATGCTAGATAATGGAAGGGTTTTTACTTAG
Organism: Leptolyngbya sp. FACHB-671; assembly: GCF_014695745.1. Taxonomy (NCBI): domain Bacteria; kingdom Bacillati; phylum Cyanobacteriota; class Cyanophyceae; order Leptolyngbyales; family Leptolyngbyaceae; genus Leptolyngbya; species Leptolyngbya sp. FACHB-671. The sequence goes on from NZ_JACJOV010000152.1 coordinate 122,271, forward strand.
GCCCTTCAGTTTCAACTCATAGCCATGCGAACCCATTACTGCGGTCAACTCCGACCTGAACATATTGGAGAGACGGTTACTCTATTTGGTTGGGTAGACCGTCGCCGCGATCATGGCGGAGTCATTTTTTTGGATTTACGCGATCGCACTGGAATTGCCCAGATTGTCAGCGATCCCGAACGTACGCCTGCTTCCTATGAAACCGCAGGTGATTTGCGAAACGAATATGTAGTCAAAATCACAGGGCGCGTTACTCGTCGTCCTGATGAATCGCTGAATTCTCGCATTCCCACAGGCGAAGTCGAGGTATACGCTGACCAGATTGAACTGCTGAATGCGGTACGAAAACAGTTGCCGTTCCAGGTCTCCACTGCTGATGCGGAACCTGTGCGAGAAGAACTGCGGTTGAAGTATCGCTATCTCGATTTGCGGCGCGATCGCATGACGCGAAACCTGCAGCTGCGCCACCAGGTTGTCAAAGCCATTCGCCGTTACCTGGAAGATCAGGAAGGTTTCATCGAAGTCGAAACCCCAATGCTGACACGCTCCACCCCAGAAGGCGCACGAGATTTTCTATTACCGAGTCGGGTCAATCCAGGAGATTGGTTTGCGCTGCCGCAGTCGCCACAGCTGTTTAAGCAAATTTTGATGGTGTCGGGGTGCGATCGCTACTATCAAATCGCCCGCTGCTTCCGGGATGAAGACCTGAGAGCAGACCGTCAGCCCGAATTTACTCAACTGGACATGGAGATGAGCTTCATGTCGCAGGAGGAAATTCTTGACCTGAATGAAAAATTGGTCTGCCACATCTTTAAAGCAGTTAAAAACATCAACATCTCGCGCCCGTTTCCACGACTTACTTATGCTGAAGCGATGGATCGCTACGGCTGCGATAAACCCGACACTCGTTATGATCTGGAACTGGTGAACGTTTCTGATCTGGTCAAAGATTCTGGCTTTAAGGTGTTTTCGGCGGCTGTTAGCAGTGGCGGAATTGTCAAAGTTCTGCCGATTCCGAATGGCAACGCCGCGATTTCTAATGTGCGAATCAAACCCGGTGGCGATTTGTTCAAAGAAGCCAGTGAAGCTGGAGCAAAGGGGCTTGCCTACATTCGAGTGCGCGAGGACGGTGAAATTGACACGATCGGAGCCATTAAAGACAACCTCACCGACGCACAGAAGCAAGAACTGTTAAGCCGCACCGGAGCCGCCCCAGGGCACTTGCTGCTATTTGGTGCAGGGGATGCCGCAACGGTAAACAAAACGCTCGACCGCCTGCGTCAGGTCGTAGCGCGTGAACTGAAGCTGATTGATCCCGACAAGATTAACTTGCTCTGGGTAACAGACTTCCCCATGTTCGAGTGGAATGCCGACGAGAAACGGTTGGAAGCCCTGCACCATCCCTTCACTGCCCCCCATCCTGACGATGCTCACGACCTGAAAACTGCCCGCGCTCAGGCGTATGACTTGGTCTATAACGGCTTTGAAGTGGGTGGAGGCAGCCTGCGAATTTATCAGCCTGATTTGCAGCGACAGGTCTTTGAAACAATTGGTTTGTCGCCCGAAGAGGCATACAGCAAATTTGGTTTCTTGCTAGAAGCGTTTGAGTATGGCACTCCGCCACATGGAGGAATTGCTTACGGGCTGGATCGACTGGTGATGCTGCTGGCGGGTGAAGAGTCAATCCGAGATGCGATCGCCTTCCCTAAAACCCAGCAAGCTCGCTGCCTCCTCACCAATGCCCCCTCTAGTGTTGACGAAAAGCAGCTAAAAGAACTGCACGTCGCTTCAACCTACAAACCCAAACCTAAAGCCGAATGAAACGAATCGTCACGGCGATCGCCCTGATGCTGATGATCTGGACTGCCCTTACTCTTCCGGTTTGGGCAGCCGACACTGCCAACGGTGCCCAAATTTTTGAAGCGCATTGTGCAGGCTGTCACATTAACGGTGGCAACATCATCCGGCGCGGCAAAAACCTGAAGTTGAAAGCGCTGCGGCGCAATCAGATGGATTCACTGGAAGCGATCGCCCAAATTGTCACCAACGGCAAGCGTCCGATGGCAGCTTATGGCGATCGCCTCACCCTCGAAGAAATCGAAGACGTTTCAGCGTATGTGCTGGAACAAGCAGAGAAAGATTGGAAATAAATAAGCGTTAGGAGAGCCAGACAAAATGACGGTTTGGCAAGCTGATTTTTATCGTCGTCCATTGCAGAATGAGGCAAAACAGCCGCTGTGGGAACTAGTGGTCTGTAACCCTGAGCAAACTTTTTCAGCTCAAGCATTTTGTCCGCAGCCAGAAGCAAATTCTGCCTGGATCGCAAATCAGCTATTGCAAATGGCAGGCAGCTCTAAAAACCTACCTCAGCAGATTCAGGTATTTCGCCCTCAGTCAGTCAGCTTAATTGCAGCCGCTTGCCAAGCCTTAGAAATCGCTGTAGAGCCAACCCGCCGCACTCCTGCTTTAAAACAGTTACTTCAACAGCGGGTTGAGGACTACCGCAAGCTGGAAGGTTACACCGGACAGCCCTACGAGCCTGTCAAACTAGAACAACCGCCACCCGTGCCGTTGCCCGAAAATCTGTGGGGAGAGCAGTGGCGATTTGCGGCGATCGCCGCCTCTGACCTGGAATCCAGCTTCAAAAACAGACCCATTCCCATCCTGCAAATGCCCGAAGCGCTTCTGCCAGTCAACTTACAGCTTGCCTCCACGATTTCGGTACCCGGTGTGGTAATCGATGGCGGCAGACAGTCAATGCGTCTAGCACGGTGGCTGCAAGAAACTTGCCCAGTCTCACTCAACTACATTCCAGGCGAGCCCAATGGACTAATTCTAGAAGCAGGACTGGTCGATCGCTGGGTAGTCACTACTTTTGATGATCAGGACGTAATTTCTGCCGCTCAAACCTTTCAACAGCGGCAGCAAACGGCTCAAGGACTGCACTTTTTGCTAGTTCAACCCGATGATTCTGGTATGACCTACAGCGGGTTCTGGCTATTAAGGGCAGAACACTAGCAGCTTTTCCCGGTAGAATGGCTTGGCATTGCAGCAAAGGGCAAAAAAGCAATTATGGCTGACGTAAAGATTGGGATCATGGGTGGCAGCGGTCTTTACAAGATGGAGGCACTGCGAGACATCGAGGAAGTGCAGATTGATACGCCCTTTGGTGCGCCGTCTGATGCTTTGATCTTAGGGACGCTAGACGGAACGCGAGTGGCTTTTTTGGCTCGTCACGGACGCAATCACCACCTTTCCCCTTCAGAGCTACCCTTTCGGGCAAATATCTATGCAATGAAAAGCCTGGGAGTGGAATACTTAATTTCCGCTTCGGCAGTCGGTTCTCTCAAGGAAGAAGCCAAGCCGCTGGACATGGTTGTGCCTGACCAATTTATCGATCGCACCAAAAATCGAATTTCCACCTTCTTTGGTGAAGGGATTGTGGCACACATTGCCTTTGGTGACCCAATTTGTCAAAACTTGGCGAAAGTTCTGTCAGAGGCGATCGCCAGCCTCAATTTCCCTGACGTTGTGCTGCATCGCGGCGGCACCTATGTCTGCATGGAAGGGCCGGCTTTTTCAACCAAAGCAGAATCCAATCTCTATCGCAGCTGGGGCGCAACAGTGATTGGCATGACCAATTTGCCAGAAGCAAAGCTAGCCAGAGAAGCAGAAATCGCCTATGCAACCTTGGCTCTAGTAACTGATTACGACTGCTGGCACCCCGATCACGACAGCGTGACTGTAGAAATGGTCATCGGCAACTTGATGAAAAATGCAGTTAACGCTCAGCGTGTGATTCAAGAAACGGTGCGTCGCCTTGGTCAAAACCCCCCTTCCTCAGATGCCCATTCTGCGCTGAAATATGCCATCATCACGCCACTCGACAAAGCCCCATCTGCCACAAAAGAAAAGCTGAGTTTGCTCTTGCAGAAGTATCTGTGAAGCCATGATTTCGACAAGACTTTAAATATCGTTGAAATGTCATTGAATTTTCACAATCAGCAGGAGAGTGCCCTAAAGACGCTACATCAGTGCTTTGAAAGGTTTCATGGCGATCGCAGCTAACTCTACAGCAGAAACAAGTAACTTACAATCAGACTTAGCCCTAAATCTAAACTCTTGATTTAGCCAACCTTGTATTTCCAGGTTGTGTTTCTAACTCAGTTGTTACCATTGTTTGAATTGTTTCCCCAGCAGAGGAAAAGCCGATGAGTCCAGCAGAAACCCTCGTTTCATCTCCCGTCGCTGTCGCTAGCCCCAGCCCAGCCGAGTTTGACGAATATGTCATGTCAACTTATGGGCGCTTTCCCCTTACCTTAGAGCGAGGTGCAGGCTGCCGCGTTTGGGATGCTGATGGGCGAGAATATCTGGATTTTGTCGCTGGCATTGCTACCTGCACCTTAGGTCATGCTCACCCAGTTTTGGTTGAAGCCGTGACGCAGCAGATTCAGAAGCTGCATCATGTTTCCAATCTTTACTACATTCCAGAACAGGGTGAGTTAGCGAAGTGGCTAGTGCAGCACTCCTGCGCCGATCGCGCCTTTTTCTGCAACTCTGGAGCAGAGGCAAATGAGGGTGCAATCAAACTCGCCCGCAAATATGCCCACACGGTTCTAGGAATTGACAATCCGACTGTTTTGACCGCCCACGCTAGTTTTCATGGACGCACCCTGGCGACCGTCACCGCTACCGGACAGCCAAAATATCAAAAGAATTTCAATCCGCTCGTTCCAGGTTTCTATTATGTTCCCTACAACGATATTCGGGCATTAGAAGAAGCGATCGCCCAACTCGACAGCAGAGAACGGCAGGTTGCTGCAATCATGTTGGAGGGGCTGCAAGGTGAAGGTGGTGTTCGACCTGGCGATCTAGCTTATTTCCAACGGGTGCGACAGATTTGCGATGAAAAAGGCATTTTGCTAATTCTCGATGAAGTCCAGGTGGGTATGGGTCGCACTGGTCACTACTGGAGTTACGAACATCTAGGAATTGAACCTGACATTTTCACCTTGGCAAAAGGCTTGGGTGGTGGCATCCCAATCGGTGCTGTGTTGTGCAAGTCCTTCTGTGATGTCTTCCAACCGGGTGATCATGCCAGCACATTTGGCGGCAATCCATTTGCTTGTGCCGTAGCTCGCGCAGTTTGCCAAACCCTAGAGCAAGAAAACCTGCTAGAAAATGTGCAGGAGCGAGGTAAGCAATTGCGTCAGGGACTGAGTGCACTCGCTCAAGCTTATCCGCAAGCGATCGCTGAAGTCCGAGGTTGGGGTTTGATCAACGGTCTGGTCTTGAGATCAGACATCCATTTAACCTCAGCGGACGTTGTGAAAGCTGCAATGGCTGAAGGATTGTTGCTAGTTCCGGCAGGTCCAAAGGTTGTTCGATTTGTGCCGCCGCTGATTGTCAGCGCCGCTGAAGTCAGTCAGGCATTGCAGGCAGTGGAGCGATCGCTAGCTGCACTCTAGTCAACGATCAGTTTTTAAGAATAAATCCACAAATCTAGCCAGAGAGTGAGAAAAGGGCGATCGCTTCTTCCTCGCTCTCTACTCTTGGATGGACAGAACTCAAGACCTTCTTGCAGTACACTGAACGGATTCCCAGTTAAACTGCGGCCTTTAATGAGCGACACACAAGCTGTGCTAGCTGTAAATCAGGCTTTCTATCGTGCTTTTGAAAAAAAGGACATCGAAGCCATGAGCCGCGTTTGGTCAAAAGGTTTAGGTAGTCTCTGCATTCATCCCGGAAGAGGGGTCTTGAAAAGCTGGGATCAAATTAGCGTTTCCTGGGAGCAAATTTTCAAAAACACAAGCTACTTCGAGATTGAAACGGACGTCATCACTATTGAAATCAGCGACAATCTTGCCTACGTTGTGCTGACTGAAAGCTTGCTTCAAATTGTTCGAGGCAAAAGGCTTGAAGCGCAATCAACGGCAACTAATATTTTTGAGCGCATGTCTCAGCAATGGTATCTCGTGCATCATCACGGTAGTCCTCTCGTACAGTAATCCGTTGCTGTAACGACAGGTCCATTGGGGTCAATCTTGTTCAAGCACAACTGTCGTACCTTGCTTTAGGAAGGTCGTATGTCTCGTTCCGCATGTCTAATTTTTAATCCTGTTGCAGGTCAGGGCAATCCAGATCAAGATCTGGCTAAAATTTTGGAGATTCTAGAGCCAGAAATTGATCTAGATATTCGCAAAACAACAGAGGATGTTGATGCCGATCAGCTTGCTGCTGAAGCGGTAGAGCGAGGTGCAGAAATGATCATTGCCTCTGGCGGTGATGGAACGCTATCAGCAGCAGCAGCAGCACTAGTCGGCACCAAGATTCCTTTTGGGGTAATCTCACGTGGAACAGCTAATGCTTTTGCAACGGCTCTAGACATTCCAAACACCATCGAAGCAGCATGCCAAACCATTTTGGGAGGCTTTACTCGAACTGTAGATGCTGCCTACTGCAATGGTAAACCAATGGTTTTACTGGTTGGCATTGGGTTTGAGGCTGAAGCCGTCGAACGTGCTAACCGTGAAGCAAAAAATCGGTTTGGTATGCTGGCATATGTGTTGGCAGGACTACAGCAGCTTCGTGACCTAAGTAAGTTTGATGCAGAAATTGAAACCGAAGATAAAGTGATTCGTGTTTCAGCTGCATCTGTTACGGTAGCAAATGCTGCACCACCGACCTCAATTTTGGCTCAAGGTCCTGCTGGACTTATCGTAGATGACGGACTATTAGATTTGACGGTTGTGGCTCCCCAGAATGTGGCTGGGGCGATCGCCGCTAGCTATCACCTGCTTCAGTCCGCACTTAACGAGCATCCAGCGGAACGCCCCGATATTGGCTACCTACGAGCTAGAAAAATCAAAATCACCACAGATCCTCCCCAAAAAGTTGTGCTGGACGGTGAACTGGTGGGTAGTACTCCGGTTGAAGTCGAATGCATTCCCGCTGGGCTCACAATTTTAGTTCCAGAAACCGCAGTAGAAGTTCCTGTCGAACACCTGGATGGGTTACCTGATGTAGAGGTGATTCCAAAAAAGGGTGAAGTAGAGGAAAAAGGTTAACAGCCATAAGGATCAGGGAGAACGCTTATATTCCCCCTAATCCTTAGTGGAATACAAAGCACGGCATACAGCAGTGACGCAGTGCGCCGCTGCTGTATGCCGTGTAATTAAGGATAACTATAATCATCCCCACGAATAGGTTTGCAGCTTGCAGTCTTTAAGCATCAACGACAGGTTTCTTTACACCAAAAGCTGGTAGCGCTTTGAGCACATTAGAATTTCCAGCCGGATGAGCCACAACTTGAGCAAACAGAGCTTCGTAGCGGCTTAACGCCTGCTCAAACTCATAATTCTCCATTGCGTACTGCCTACCCTGTTGCCCTAACTGCTCTGCCTTCTGTGGATTCTGATATAACTCCAGAACGGCATCAGCCAAAAGCTGAGGTTGCTGAGGCGCTACCACAACGCCGCCCCCACTTTGCTCTACGGATCTTGCTGCTGTTCCGGTTAATGGCACAGAAGCCACAATTGGACGTCCGCTTGCCAATATGACCTGAGTTTTGGAAGGCATATTGAACGAAATCACATTCCGCTTTTGCACAATTAACCCTACATCTGCTGCGGCTAGCATTTCTGGCAATTTCTTACGCGGTTGAAAAGGCAGCAGTTTTACATTGGTTGTTTCTTTCGACTCGCAATATTTCTGCAACTGCTTTAGAGCCTTTTCTTCCCCCACAATGACAAAGACGATTTCGGGAATATGTTTCAACCGATTAGCTGCATCTATGACTGTCTCCAGTCCTTGAGTCAGAGCGATGTTGCCAGAATAAAGAGCAACAAATTTGCCCTCAAGCTGGTGAGCTATCCGGAAGGGGTTATTTTCCTTCGGTAAAGGTTGAATGAAATTAACGTCTACCCAGTTAGGAATGCAGGTGATTTTTTCGGCAGGTACACCTTTACCAACCAGGTTCTCTGTAAATCCGTCCGTGATAACGCTAATCGTATGAGCCGTTCGGTAAGCAAACTTTTCTAGAGCTTCGAATACGCGAATTGCAACCTTATTGGTTAGCAGACCCACATGCACTGCCGCTTCGGGGAGAATGTCTTGCAAATTAAGAACGACAGGACAAGAGTGAAACCAAGCCAGCAAGGCAGCAGGAACGCTGACTGGCAAAGGTGGAACGGTCAGCAAAATAACGTCGGGTCGCCAACCCCTGAATGCCTGAATCATGCTGGTAAGAACGAAACTGCCGTCCAGCATGACTCGCGTTACCAGACCAGGTTGAGGGCGTACCCAGACATAGCTACGCTGAATTGTAACCCCATTCTTTTTCTCCGTGAGATACCACTTGCCCCGATATTCCTTGTAGATTTGGCGCTCAGGATAATTGGGCATTCCTGTGATAACTCGGACTTCATGTCCCCTCGCTGCTAACCCTTCGGCTAGCTCGGTCATAAGGGGAGCAATACCGATAGGTTCAGGATGATAGTTGTAGGAGTAGATTAGAATCCGCATAAATGTAGGCTCTAGTAGGCTCTAGATTAAACTGACGAGGCTCTCGGCTCAGCAGTCTTCTTTTGGGGCAACTGAAAGTAGACTCTGAGATGTTGCGAGGGTATCACCGACATTAAGGCATTAGTTATACGGTCGCGTATTCAGTAAAATCTCAGAAAAATTCTTGAGACACTGTTGATGTTGCTAGTAGAAACCATAACTATGATTAGTTTCTAAGGAAACTTCTGGAGCTTGGCTTCAGGGAATCTTTAGGCTCTGAGTTAAGTCTTTAAAGATTTGAAGAAAATCAAGTATTCCCGAAAACACCTGAATTCTAGACAGCAACACCTGGCTATTTTGAGTTTGAGCAGAACAGGCGTGAAATAGGCGAATGTCCATGAACAGCCCCGATGAGTGGTTATTTATCGCGGCTTTTGAGGTTTAAACTCTTCTGGTATCGGTGGAAGTTTAACTGCAATATTTCGTAAGAACTTATGATAAAAGCCTTTTCCACAAAGCTTCTCTAATTCACTGCATTCTTCATCTACCGCTCATAATTCGCAGACTAGTTTAGATAGGCGTGATGCTAATGGCGCGATCGCCATAACCTCTTCACTCACGGGTGCATCTCTGCTGTTGTTAGGAGCGCTGCGGGAGGCGGGTTGATTCGCTTTATTCTTCATCCCGTGAGTGGATTTGCTGCAGGTACGGGCTATAGCCAAATTGGCGTGGCAAAACACTCGCTCTCAGGCGCAAATTACCACAGCAGTGTTGCCCCCCTCACTAAGCAGAATTGTTGAGGGAGAAGGGTGAGCAGATTTACATTCTCATCGCCTCTTTGCTCAAGCACTAGAGAAAATGCGGCAGCAACACCCGCAATCAGCAGCAATATTTCAGGAATTCATCATTTCTCTGTTAGCAAACCGTTTCAGCCAGGCTCATTGAGAAATCAAAAATCTTCGCTCTTAATGCCACTTTTTACCGTAAAGACTGGCTGTTGTAGCGATCGAAATCTATAAGCAAAGCCATTCCCAGCTTTAGCTACGGCTGCTAGAATACTACCTTCCACAGGAATTTGATCAGCAATTATTCTGCGAGTTGAGTACACGACAAAAATTAGAAACCGCTCAAGACCTTGATTTTGACTTGTATGGGCAGTTCAAAATTAACTGGGAGGTTGCATTTTTCTCCTGTAAATCGCACAGCTAGACCGCGCCACACCTCATTCGCTGTACAGCGCGCCTCCAAGTAGATTTCACCTGTTCTTGACACTGAAGTTTTTCTAGTGAAAAACTCTCGGCCCTAAAACCAGATCTAGCTGATCTACTTGAAATGCTTTAGCAAGCAACTGAGAGGTTTAGCGACAAGTTCACAGAAGCAGTTCTTGAAATTTCTTGAACCGCAATTTCTTAGCAGCAAATTCTTATCAGGGCAGCATTTAGGAGATCTATGTCAGAACAATCAGCCGTTTCAAAACCCAGTCACATCGTTTTAACCTCTCACCCCAATCGATTTGGTCCTAAACCCACAGCTATCTCTTGGGGAGACGCAGACCCCTTGAAACGAGGACCAGTTGTGGCGACCTTAACCAATTCTGCCCATCGCAATGTAATTGGGACTCACTCTGGTTCTTATGCCCTCTATCGGGCCTTGGCAGTCGCGAGTGGCGTGCTGCAATCTGGTCATCGGGCTGATTTAACTGATACCTCTCCGACAGTGCGGATTGGACCCCATCCTAGTTGGGCTGATCCAGACAAAATTGTTGCTCTAGATCCGTTTGGCGCTTCTGTAGGCGAAGTGTTTCAGCCTTTTTACGAGCAGGGCTACGATATTCGCCCAACGATCGCCATCACCAAAGCTCACATCAATATGCCGGAACTGCAAGAAGCGGTTGCTAAGGGGCGCTTGCAGGTAGATGGCAAAATTATGAAGACAGGTGGCGATTTAGTTGTCACAAAGGCAGCCCTTGAGCCAGTCTGGTATCTACCCGGAATTGCCAAACGGCTCAAAGTCGATGAAGGGGTCTTGCGTAAAACCTTGTTTGAGCAAACAGGTGGAATGTTTCCAGAACTGGTAACTCGTCCGGACTTGCTGGTTTTCTTACCTCCGATTGGTGGCATTACCGTCTACATGGTGGGAGATCTGGACGCAATTACTGATCCGCAAAAGCCGCTGACCGTGCGGGTACATGATGAATGCAATGGGTCAGATGTATTTGGATCTGATATTTGTACCTGCCGACCCTATTTGGTGCATGGAATTGAGGCTTGCATTCAAACGGCTCAAGCAGGCGGAGCTGGAATAATCGTCTATTTTCGCAAGGAAGGTAGAGCCTTGGGTGAAGTGACCAAGTTTCTGGTCTACAATGCCCGAAAACGTCAGGAAGGGGGCGATCGCGCCGATGCTTACTTCGCCCGCACCGAATGTGTTGCAGGTGTGCAAGACATGCGCTTTCAAGAACTCATGCCCGATGTGCTGCATTGGCTCGGAATTACCCGAATCGATCGCTTTATCTCCATGAGTGACATGAAATACCGGGCGATTGTCAATTCTGGCATTGAGATCATCGAGCGGGTGCCCATTCCCGAAGAACTGATTCCGGCTGATGCCAAAGTAGAAATTGAGGCCAAAAAAGCAGCAGGCTATTACACCGAAGGAGACATACCGGATGCAACTTTGCTTGCTCAGGTTCAGGGACGGGGTTTGAGTGATTGAGGTTTTTGATTCACGGGTTACTGGTTGTTGCGCGAATGACCAGTAACTAACCATTTTCTAGCTTTTCGCCGATTTGCAAGCGGGAGCCGTTAATGAAGTCCCATCCGGACTGCGATCGCCTACCTGCCATCTGCACTTCGCGCAGGAGCAGCAATCCTTCCCCTGTCTGAATCAAAGCTCCCTGATTCTTCAGCAACCCCACAACAGTTCCAGGAGTAAGAGAATCGTGTTGCTGGGAGGCTTGCTCTAGCAGACTTTCCCATTCGGGTTTTATATCGTGCAACTCAGCCGGAAGCAACGCGTGATACGTTGCTACCAGTGGCACGGTAGCTGTAACTTTTAGTACTGTTCCTCGAAAGGTCGCAACGCAGTTTGGGAAGAATCCTCGAACTTGATTGTGCAGGGCGATCGCCGGACGTGACCAATCTAGCTGATAGTCCTGCTTTTGAATCAACGGCGCATAGGTAGCCTGAGCATTGTCTTGAGGAATAGGTTGAAGCGATCGCTGCTCTAGTCCAACCAGTGTCTCTACTAGCAAGTCAGCCGACACTGCCGATAGAGTTTTTGCCAAATCTAGAGCCGTGTCTAACAAGCCAATTGGTGTAGTCGTTTTGAGTAGCATTGCTCCAGTATCCATGCCCGCATCCATCAGCATGGTCGTGATCCCCGTCTCCATCTCGCCATGATAGAGACTCCACTGAATTGGAGCCGCGCCTCGATATCTAGGCAACAGCGAACCGTGTGCGTTGATGCAGCCTAACCGAGGCATGTCCAAAATTTCTTGCGAAAGAATCTGTCCATAGGCCACAACGACAAAAGCATCTGCCTGACTTGTTCGCAACTTCTCCAGAGTTTCGGCATCTCGCTTGACGCTGCGCGGTTGCCAGACTGGAAGCTGATGCTCAACTGCTAACGCTTTGATCGGAGAAGGAATGAAGTCATTGCCACGTCCTCGTCGTTTGTCAGGCTGAGTCACCACCGCAAGCAACTCAAATTCAGGCTGGGACAGCAATCGCTCCAAACTGGGCACCGCAAACTGAGGAGTACCAAAAAAAATAATTCGCATGAGCCGGGATCAACAGTATGGGTGCCAGGAAAACAGAGTTTGAGACTGCTTTATTCCGAAAATCCTAAAGATTAACTTCGAATATCCCTGATTAACGCTTCAGATCGCTGAAGTACTTTTTCGAGAATGGGCGTTTCTTGGATTTGCGCGGGGTGAACCTGAGCAACCGCTATGCCCAACAGTCCTGCAAAACTGCCGCCCACTGTTAGCAGCAGCAGCCGAAAAATTAACACCAGGAAAGACCTGCCCCCACCGGGCGATCGCTGAGGAGATTGGCGTTCCGTTGCTTGAGCCGTTGAGGATCTAGTCATATTTCGCGACCTCATGCACAGATTTCCCTGTTGTGATGCTACCTCAACTTTGGACAAGTCCAAAAGCTGAGCGTTAATTTTCCCAGCTTTGCGGTCAAAATCGCACGATTTCTACTAGTTACCTACCTGCCTACAGACCGACATTAGCAACATTACATCTGTTGAAGAGTTTAGAGAATTCATGCATTCACGAGCCTTACAGTTGCTATACATAGATCAAGGAAAGATAGAACGAGAACAGCCTTATGTTGGTTCGGGTGTCGCATCTCACCACAAATCCGTCGCCCAGAGACTTAACTTAATGCGCCAAATCAAACTCTGCTTAGGATGGTTGTTCCCCCGAACATCATCTCAATTGGCTACCGTCTTGTTATTGGTGTTTCTATTAGGCTCCCGCTCCGTCTTAGCTAGTCCTGAAGCTGTTCCGGCTGCTGAGTCGCCAGCTTCCCCTATTGTTCCTGAAAATTCTGTCTCTGAAAGTCCTATGGCGGAGCCGTCAGTACAACTTGACCCACTCAATAGTCCCTATCCAGTTCCCTGGAATTGGGTTTTAGCAACTCTGGCTGAAATAAGTCGGTCAAATACTTCAATCCTGCGTTATTACCGCAGCCAGTCGCTTATTTCTCCGGATGGTGAATATGCGGCTTATAGTCGCATTCAAATGCAGGTTTCTCCTCAATTCACTCAGAGTCGAGTTAGCAGTGTTTTGTTTCTGGAGAATTTGAGGACGGGTGATTTGCAGACGATTACTGCATCTTCTCCCCTAGCAGATAACCCCTTTGGAAACGGAAATCTCACTCCTGTAGAAGTTGAGGCGGGGGGGATTGCCATCTTGATTCCAGTTGCCTGGTCTGAGACGGGCGATCGCATCCTGGCAAGAGAGTTTGAGTCGTTGTTTGGCTCTGATATTGCTTCCGACTATGCCGTCGTTTGGGATCGGCAGCAAAACCGCACTTACACCGTTGCTCCCACTCGCGTTCAGTACACAAACGCTGTTTTATTGGGCTGGAGTCAAACGCATCCTGGGCGGGTTCTTTTTCAAGCAGGCAACCTGGGTGATACCCAAACCATGCTATGGGCAGTAGATTTTAGCGGAAGCACCACCGCCGCCATCGAAGACCAGCCCGTCACTTTTGGACGAGTGGCAAACAACATCTGGGCGGGGCCTCAGGCACATCGATAGAAACTGGAGAATCTTTGAGGGCGCAAAAATCTTGCGCCCTTTATGTATTTATATCAACAGAGAAACAAGGCTCTCTAGAGGTGATGCATTGGCAGCAGGTCGTCCATTCCAGGGACTGACCTCAATGACTCCGTCAGGTCTAAACACAACTCGAAACTGACCAATGGGTTCCTGGTTTGGCGCATCTGCATCAATTGGGTTGTATCGCAGATCTGCAAGAGGAGTTAGGTCAAAGTAGGTGATAGCGGCTTCGTTGACTTGCTTTACTCCGAGAATATCGCCATTCTCGGCAACACCAACCCGATAAATGAGTTCTTCATCCAGTCCAGCATCTCGATCAGTCCAGGCTGCATCAAGCTGATCTCGCAACTGCAAGGTCATTTCATCGAGCCGATCTGGGTCAGAAATCTCAGGAGCAGCATCTAGCAGTGCTTCTAAATCTGCAGCAGCTAAAGATTCTCCAACTTCTGTTGTTTCAGAAACATCATCAGGTGGCTCTGCTCCAGAATCAGACAGCTCAGAATCAGAAAGTTCAGATGCGTCATCAGCCACTACAGGTTCTGGTGAAGCAGTTGTTGCAGTTGGGGGTGACTCGGTTGCTTCTTCAACACTGGCATTCGCAGCCGGAGAAACTTCTGTAGACTGTTCTGTCGTTGTCTCTGACTCTACTGGTCCTCTTTGCGGCACAGGCACAAAGAAGAGGGCGATCGCTGCAACTGCCAGCCCAGAAACTCCCAAAGCAGCTGGCATTGCTCGTTTTGTTATCGGTTCCTGCGATGCAACATATCGTTTAGAAACAGGAGTTAGATTAAGCGATAAATCCGGTAGTGTTTGGCTATCCGCAAAAAACTGATCAATCGCTTCAACCAGATCAAAAAGTTGAACGGTTACCAAATCAAGCTGGATCGGAGTCGCAGAACTCTGAGCCTGACTACCATTTCTCGATTCAGCCTGAATCGTTAGCCGGTGTTGATTCTGGTTGATCCGCTGAAGATGTACCAGGTTTGGCTTGCCCGTTGCATGAGAAGGATGAGGCACCCCACTTAAAAATTCTTGAGCATAATTACTGACGGCTGTGATTAGACTCTCAAAGAATTCTCTACCCCCTGTAAGGGGTTTCTCAAGGTGAGTAAAATGGCACTCAGCACTGACCAACTTAGAAACTAGTGGACGACCCGTTGTGCTGCTAGCGATCGCCTCATCTGGCCATCCTTCAAGGACCAGCTTACAGTTCGGTAAACTATATTGACGCTGAATCGTCATGCCACATCTCCATCAAACAAGCTGCTCCAGAGCCGCTGTGTACCACCCGTTCCTGTGCAAAATAGAAGTTGGCTCAAAAGCTTCATCGCGAGTTCGTTTAGCTTTTCATCAGTGCTATATGCCATTACGCCTGCTCGTTTAGGGTTCATCCGAGAGCGAAAGTGCGCTCTAAATCGCTCTAGATACTCAGACAGGCGGAAATGATGATCTAGGGATAGCTGTTTTTCTTGCAACTGCTGATAAGCCAAAAGCAACTGACGAATTAGAACAGTTAGCCGTCGTGCCAAATGACAGGCAATCAGAACTAATGCTTTTGCTTCTGTTAGCGTAAGCGGACGGCGCTGACTATTGCGTCTCAATGGGTTGGTGCTGCGTAGCCGCCACAGAGATACGCGATTTTTCACGATTCCCTGTAGTTCAAGCTCTTTAGCAGCTATGAGTAGAGCCTCAGAACCACCAAGGTCTAACGCTTCGATCGCCAGGATAATAAGATCAATTTGTAACCGCGCCCGACGAGGACAAACCTCATCCAACACAGGAGGGTTGGGTAACGAATCCAGAATCATAGGAGGTGACTGGGCGGGTGGACTATATACTTTCATTACCCTCACGGAGATGTTCAGCAGAATTCTATCAAACCACGATCTACCTATTCCTGGATTCAGACCTTGGATCTGTTATTCCGGTCACAAATGTTTGACAGTAACACTTTTTATCCGGGAATGTCAGTTTGCTGGATGGCATCACAGACAGCAAGTTAGACATCAAGATACCCAAAAGCCAGCTTCACAGCACCAACTTAAGGACTCATTTGGGGTTAAGCTTCGACCTGCACACCGCGCCAAAATGCTACGTACCCTTCAATATTCTTTGCAGCATCTTTAGCGCTGGGGTAGTACCATGCAGCATCCTTATTGATTTGCCCATCCACCTCAATGTTGTAGTAGCTTGCAAGCCCTTTCCAAGGGCAGGTCGTATGAGTGTTGCTAGGCTTAAAATATTCCGACTTGATCGAGTCAGGAGGAAAGTACTGATTTCCCTCGACTACTTCGCATTTGTCGCTTTCTGCTAAAACGATACCTTTCCAAACTGCTTTAGCCATATAAATTCTCCTAATAACACGCTTTGCTATCCTATTCTAATTCCGCTACCTATCAGCATATTCATAGCCTATTATTCGGACAGCGATTCTAAGGAGCAACTCTCCTCGCTGGCAGGCTGCGTTCGTGACCTAATCTGCAAGATGGAGAAGTTGCAAGACGGACGGATAGGGTTCTGTCCTTCCCAATTGACTATTCTAGCGCTGCAAGAAGTAGGGTAGTTTAGAAAAATCGCAATCCCCTTAGAGACTTTAACGGCACTTTACGGAGCTAGTCACGATGAATCGCCCCACCAACTCCGGTTCTACATTCGCTCTAAATACTGCTACACCGTCTGGCTCGGCTGGCATCTCTGAAAGTCGCCCTAACGACTTTAGTGCAGCTCAGTCAATTCCCGAAATTTGGGCGATCGCAGCTCAGCGGAAAGAGGTGGCTAGCCTGGTTGCACTTCATGATCCTCATGTGAAACCAGAGGTAAGCATTACCTATGCAGAGCTGTGGCAGCAGATTCAGCAGTTTGCAGCTGGATTGCAGGCACTGGGATTGCGGGAAGGGGAACACGTTGCCCTGTTCTCAGACAATAGCCCTCGTTGGCTGATCACTGATCAGGGCATGATGACGGCTGGCATTGTCAACGTAGTGCGTAGTGCTCAGGCAGATCGAGAGGAGCTACTGTTTATTCTTGCTGATAGCGATAGTGTGGCGATCGCAGTTCAAGATCAGGCTACCCTTAAAAAACTCTACTCTGACCTTAACCCAGATCAGATTCGACTAGCAATTGTGATGTCTGATGAAGCGGTGGAGCAGGGCGATCGCCTCAAAACTTTAACTTTTTCCCAAGTTCTAGAGTTAGGAGCTAAGCACTCGCTTCAGCCAGTCAGCACGAATCGAGACACGCTGGCTACCCTAATGTATACCTCTGGGACTTCCGGAACACCTAAAGGAGTAATGCTGACCCAGGGCAATTTGCTGTCCCAAGTCACAAATGCGGGAGCCGTAGCCCAGCCTCAACCTGGAGAACGTGTCCTCAGCATTCTCCCGATTTGGCACTGCTACGAGCGCTCCTTTGAATATTTCATCTTCTCTTTTGGCTGCACCCAGATCTACACCAATATTCGTCAAGTCAAGCGAGACCTCAAAGAATTTCACCCCCACTACATGGTCGGTGTGCCTCGCCTCTGGGAATCGATTTACGAAGGAGTGCAGAAGCAGTTTCGAGAGCAGCCTGCAAGCAAACAGCGGCTTATCAACTTCTTCTTAGAAATTAGTCAACGCTACATAGATAACCGCCGAATTGTTCAGAAATTAGACTTAGAGAACCTGAATCCCTCTGCTGCAGAGCGGTTTGGGGCAGGGCTAAAACTACCTTTCCTGGCATCATTGCATCGCTTAGGAGACAAGCTCGTCTACCAACAGGTTCGGGCAGGCGTAGGGGGAGAAATTAAGTTTGTTGTGAGTGGTGGCGGTTCGATCGCCATGCACCTGGAGAACTTCTTTGAAATCGTCGGGATTCAGATTTTAGGCGGCTATGGTCTAACAGAGACTGCTCCTATTACTCATGTTCGTCGTCCTTGGCGCAATATTAGAGGTGCTGACGGTCAGCCAATTCCTCAAACTGAAACCCGCATCGTTGATTTAGAAACCCGTCAACCTCTTCCTGCTGGACAACAGGGAGTTGTTTTGATTCGAGGTGCTCAAGTAATGCGAGGCTATTACAAAAATCCTCAGGCAACAGCTAAGGCGATCGACTCAGAAGGTTGGTTCGATACGGGCGATCTAGGTTTAGTCACGGCTGAGGATGATCTGGTAATTACAGGGCGAGCCAAAGACACAATCGTTTTGACAAACGGCGAAAATATCGAGCCGCAGCCTATTGAAGACGCTTGCTTACGGAGTCCCTACATTGACCAAATTATGCTGGTCGGGCAAGATCAGCGATCGCTAGGTGCCTTGATTGTTCCTAATCTAGAAACGCTAGAAAAATGGGCAGCCACTCAAAACCTACAGCTTCAGCTTCCTGATCAGGAAAACACTGCATCTCTAGCTGCGACTCAAATCAGCCTTGAAAGAAAACAAGTCCAGGACTTGTATCGGCAAGAGTTAACTCGTGAGGTCAAAAATCGACCTGGATATCGTCCCGACGATCGCATCGGACCATTCCGGCTTGTCTTAGAGCCTTTCTCTATCGAAAATGGCACCATGACTCAAACTCTCAAAATCCGTAGACCCGTTGTGATGGAACGCTATCGCGATATGATTGACGGGATGTTTGTCTAAACTGTACTGGTTGTGCTGCTCAAGAACAGCATGGCTTCGCTCACATAATTTTTGTCTCTAATCCTCAAATTGTTTCCTTGACCTAAAACTCATGGATGTTTCTAAATCCCATCTGCTCTTAAAACGAGTTGTAAACGTAAAAGCCCTTGTCACTCCTTTGTGGAAGGAGGGAATGCAGCAACAGCTACAGGCCCAAATTAACCAGTTAGACGGTCAACTGCAACAGTTAGAGAACCAGGGACAGCGCATGACGGCTGAGCTACAAAAGCAAACCTCTCAGCCCGCCGATCCAGCGATCGCTCAACAAATTGGCAACATTCAAGTACAAGTTAACCAAAAGAAGAGCGAGCTTTTAGAACAGAAAAATCGAATCCTTCAACAACTTCAACAAGTACAGCTTGCAGAACTGGACAAGGAAGTGTTGCAGCTCCAAGTCGAAGGCTTTTTCCGTGTAGAAATTGGAGACAATCTGTTCGACAAAATGCGCGTAGAGATACTTTTACGCGATGGAGTTGTCCAAGAAATTCGAGGCGATGCATAGCCTACTCGCATCCTAATTTCTGATCCTTGAACGACCCAGATCACGATACAATTCGATTCTGCTATCCATGTTGTTTTAATTGTCGCAAAGCTACTCATGATTCACGAAGTTTTCATGCCCGCCCTTAGTTCCACTATGACAGAAGGCAAAATTGTCTCCTGGATCAAATCACCTGGAGACAAGATTGAAAAGGGCGAAACCGTAGTTGTTGTTGAGTCTGATAAAGCAGACATGGATGTAGAGTCCTTCTATGAAGGCTATCTTGCAACAATTGTTGTGCCTGCAGGTGAAGTTGCTCCTGTAGGAGAGGCGATCGCCCTAATAGCTGAAACAGAAGCTGAAATTGAAACTGCCAAACAACAAGTTTCTGGTAAAACCAAAAGCAGCCCGACATCAGCATCTACTCAAGATCAAACAGAACAAGCGGCGCCAGTGGCGATCGCGGTTCAGCCTGAAACTGAACAAAACGGCTCTTCTAAAGCTGGTAACGGTCGAATTGTTGCATCTCCTCGTGCCCGCAAACTAGCTAAAGAATTAAAAGTTGATCTAGATATTCTCAAAGGCAGTGGTCCTCATGGTCGAATCGTAGCAGAGGACGTTGAAGCAGCAGTTGGAAAAACGAGCCAGCCAACTGCTGTACCCACACCTTCAGTTATTGCACCAGTAGTCCAAACGACTACCCCTGTATCCCCCACTTCTGCAAAATCTGCAACTCCTGCTATTTCTGCGATTCCCACTGCACCAGGTCAAGTTGTACCGCTAAATACTCTACAAAACGCAGTAGTGCGAAACATGGTTGCGAGCCTTCAGGTTCCAACCTATCGAGTGGGTTATACAATCACTACCGATAGCCTAGATAAAATCTACAAGCAGATCAAATCAAAGGGTGTAACTATGACTGCACTGCTAGCAAAAGCAGTCGCAGTCACACTGCTAAAACATCCATTACTGAACGCTAGCTATACTGAACAGGGCACTCAATACAAACCTGACATTAACGTTTCAGTAGCCGTTGCTATGGATGATGGCGGTTTAATCACCCCCGTGTTGAAGAATGCAGATCAAGTTGATATCTATTCCCTATCACGTGCTTGGAAAGACCTAGTTAATCGCTCCAGGACAAAGCAATTACAGCCTGATGAATACACCTCCGGCAGCTTTACGCTTTCAAACTTGGGAATGTTTGGAGTTGATCGATTCGATGCAATACTGCCGCCCGGACAAGGCGCTATCTTAGCGATCGGAGCATCACATCCGCAAGTTGTTGCCACCAAAGATGGGCTACTAGGTGTGCGACAACGAATGCAAGTGAACATTACCTGTGACCATCGAATCATTTATGGTGCTCACGCAGCAGCGTTCCTCCAAGACTTAGCAAAACTAATTGAAACTGACCCTCAATCTTTAACGCTATAGAGTTTAGGTTGCAATTAACTTATAAACCTGAGGTTGCAAGTTAAGCGTTTCAACCGGCGTTGTTGCATGATTGAGAATTGAGCCAATCAAGTTCTAAACTAGGTTGAGATTAAGCTTTAACTTCATAGCTATCAGGCTTTGCAACTTGGATCATGCGATTGAGAGCAG